>NZ_RAVW01000155.1 GCF_003611585.1 Corallococcus exercitus
GCCCGCCACCACCGGGGCCAGCGCCGTCGCGGTGAGGATGGCCGCGCCCGCCTCCGGCCCCAGCAGCAGGTGGCGCGACGGGCCGAACAGCGCGTAGGCCAGCATCGCGAAGACGCCCGCATACAGCCCCGCCGCGGGGCGCACGCCGACAATCTGCGCGTAGGCCAGCCCCTGGGGAATGAGCATCGCGCCCACGGTGAGCGCGGCCAGCACGTCCGAGCGCAGCCAGCGCCGCTCATACGTCCGCGCCTGCTCGACGCCCGGGAGCACCCGGCTCAGGACCTGACCGGCCGTGGCCGCGGTGCGCTTCATGACCCTTCCACCCCCCGCGTGCCTGGCCTCCCGGACGCAAGGAAGGGTGGAGGCGCACGGGCCTCACGGCATCACCCACCCGGGTGCGTTGCGCGCATCGGCTCCAGGACACGGAGGGGCTACGGGTTCGCGGAGGCCCGCCTGCCCGGCGGCAGCGTCGGCCCGCCTCCGCGCTCGGACGCCTGGTGGCGCGGGTTCCAGAGCAGGTACGGCACCAGCGCCGCGGTGCGGATGAAGAGGTACAGCCCCATGACGCCCAGCAGGCTCTTCATGGGATAGGTGCTGCCGGCCAGGCAGAAGGCGAAGGCGGGGTTGCCGAAGACGGCGGAGATGGCCAGCGCCGTGCGGTCCTGGGGCCGCGGCCGGCCCGCTACGTGTCCCAGGGCCGTGGAGCCCAGCGTCACCACCACCATCGCGATCAGGACCCAGAAGGACAAGCGCTTCAGCAGCGGGAAGCTCGCGACGAGCAGCGCCAGCGCGGCCACGGCCAGGGCGAAGTTGAAGTAGAGCTTCACCGGCTTGTGCAGCCGGTGTGCCCAGCCGGGCGACAGCCTCTGGAAGCCGATGCCCAGGACGAAGGGGATGAGGAACGGGAGCATGACCCTGGACAGGAGCACCCCGTACGGCGGCGGCTGGATGGCCAGGGGGAACAGCCGTGCCAGCAGTTGCAGTGACCACGGCATCAACACGATGGCGATCAGCGACAGGGTGATGGACAGCGCCAGGGCCAGCGGCAGGTTGCCCTTCTGATGCGACACGACGTTGAGCGCCATGGGCAGTCCCGGGCAGAACGCCATCAGCGCGATGACGGCCTGCGCGGTGGGCCCCAGCGGCAGCACCTTCACCACGAGGATGGACAGCAGCGGCACGCCAATGAGGCACACGCCCAGCCCTCGCGCGAACGCCGGCTGCCGCACGCCCCGGCCCAGGTCCCCCAGGTGCCACGACAGGCCCTGCGACAGGCCGAGCGCGATGATGAAGGTCGAGATCATCAGCTCGATGAAGGCATGCAGCACGTGCATCACCGGCCCTCCGGGAAGATGCGCTTCCAGTCCTGGCGCATGCTGACCACGGTCCAGCCGCCCTCGCGCGCGGCCTTCAGCGACGCGTCGTTCTTCTCCGCGTAGGCGAACTCGCGCTCCGCGTCGTCGTGGTTGAGGAGCAGGGAGAAGCCCGGCCGCGGCTGCTCCTTCGTGTACTGGAGCATCTGGATGTCCCCGCCCGAGCGCACGTTGCCCGCCGCGAACACGGGCCGCCGTCCGATGTGCTGCTCAATCCCCACCGGCTTGCCCGCCTTGTCGTTGAGGTGGTCCAGGCGGGCCTCGCGCCGCAGCACCGGGTGGCCGTTCCCCTCGTCGAACTTCTCCTTCAGGCTGCTGCCGATGACCTGCTGGGGCGGGATGCCGTAGGTGTCCTCGGAGATGACGCGCATGAAGTCGGTGCCACCGCCCGAGGAGATCCACGTCTGGAAGCCGTTGGCGCGCAGGTACTGGAGCAGCTCCAGCATGGGCGCGTAGGCCAGCTGCGTGTACGGCACACCCAGCTTCGGGTGGCGCGCGGTCTGGAAGAAGGCGCGGGCCTCGCGGGCGAACTCCTCCTGCGTCTTGCCCGCGTGGGTGGTGGCGACCAGTTCCATCAACTGGGGCTCGTCCATGGCGGACAGCAGGGCCACGTCGCCCTCCAGCACGGCCTTGAAGGGCTGGCGCTTCGCGAGCGACGCGTCCTCCTTCACGCGGGCCTTGACCTGCTCCAGCAGGAAGGCGCCCTGCACGACGGGCTGCTCCTGCCAGAGCGTGCCGTCGTTGTCGAAGGTGGCGATGCGCTCCTCCGGCGGGATGAAGCCGGGGCCGCCCTGGGTGGTAGCGCGGGTGACGAAGCCGACGATGGACTGCTTCACCGGGCCGTCGTTCCAGGACGGCAGCGGATCCGCCGCCAGCGCCTGCAAGGGGACCGCGACCAGCAGCGCGAGTGCCGAGAGGAGCCAGACCTGTTCCTTCCACGCGCGTCGCCCCACGGCCGCCTCCTGGTCCCCGTGCAATCCCAGACATCAGGAGGGTGGGAACGAAGTGGCACCTTCACAACGCGGCATGGAAGGCGCGGGAGGAGGGCCCGCTGCGGCTGGCTGTCATTGCGGAGGCGCGGGTGCCTTCGGCTTGCCTTCGGGGAACAGGAAGGCGATCTGCGCGCGGAGCTGCCAGTCCGCGGCCCCGTCCGGGCGCACGGCGTTCCAGTACGCGCTCACGGACGCGTTGATGGGTTGCTTGCCCGGTTTCGTGACCTTGCCCACGCCCGCGCCGAAGCCCGAAGGTCCCGCCCGAGTCCGCTGTCACGTCCGGCTGCCAGGTGAGCGACAGGATGACGCGGTTGATGAGCGACCAACTCGAGGTGAGCTTCACCGGGAGGACGGGCTGGATGTTGAGGGTGTTGCGCGCGCGGTCGAACGGGCCGAGGCCCAGGTCGAGGTTGTCTTGAAAGGGCACGCTGGTGAGGTCGGCCACCGGGTTCTGCGTGGCCTTGGCCAGGTCCTGCTCGGAGGCTCCCGCGCCACTGGTGGGAGCCTCCGGCGTTTGCGCGAAGGAGGAAGCGGCGCAGCACAGGCCCCCCATGAGCCCGAGCACCAAGCCACGTGTCCGGACTCCCGCCATGTCTCCTCCCCCGCCTGCGCTGCGCCCGGGATTGAAGCTGGTGAGGAAGTGGAGGCCGTCGCCACGGCCCCCGGGTCTTACGCCTCTGTCCTCTGACGGGGAGCACCGCCTGCTGTCACACAGGACGCGAAGGCGTTCTCACTGGGGAGGAACAGGGACCAAGGTCCCGGGCAGCGGATCCGCCTGGCGCCTGCTCATCCTGGATCAAGCGACCAGGTGCCCTCGGCCCAGCGCTGGAGGTTCAAGGTGGCGCCAATGGCCGCGAGGCCTCCCTCCGCCGCGATGGCTTCCAACACCGCCTTCGACTCTTCCGTTCGGTAACGCAGCAGGAACGAGGCAGTCATGCCTCGCACGTCCGCACGGGGATGCTTCAGCAGGACGGAGAGCGCCTCCCGGCCGGAATCCCCCCGCACAAGCAACGCCTCCAAGGCAGCCCCGTACTTCCGGGCGTGCTTGTTGCCCTTCCTGGAGTCACCGTCCCGGATGCAGTCGCCCTGTGCGGCAACATGGTGCGCGAACTGTTCAACGAGTTCCTTCAGCTCCATCACCAGGTTCCCTTCATGACCTGCTCCAGGACCAGCATCCCGAAGCGGCGTTGCTCCTCGAAGGACTGGGTGCTCAGCCATTGACGCACCGTCATCGTGTAGGACCGGGTCAAGTCGGCACGAATGGAGGAGACGATACCGCTGATGCGCGTATGCATCCGAGCATCCAATCGAATGACGTTGTCCGTGTTGTGCAGCGCGTGCGGGCCGAACCGCTCCACGTTCCCGGGAGTCTGCTCGACGACGTGGTGCCACTGCTTGCCAGCCCCCGCCGGCCCCATGGCTTGCTTGAAGCCATTGAACGAGCCCCAGGACCTGACACCGGGTGCCGGAGGAGGACTTCCTCCCCCCTGTCCCTGGGCCGACATCGCGACCGCGCCTGGAGCCAATGAGAGCGTGACCGTTCCCGCGCCGACGGCGACCGACCGCACTTCCCCTACCGCTGACAGGCGGATCCCCAGCTGCGCCCCTGCCTGAGCCGTGGCCTGTGCGGCTCCCGGCAGCGCGGGCACATTTCGCGCCAGCCCCGCCGCTGTGTTCCCCATCGCCGCCGTGGCCAGCATCACGAAGGCACGTGCCGCGTTGCGCCCCATGACCTTGCCGTACCGCTCCCCCGCCTGGCGCAGGTCATCGAACGTGATGGCCCGGTCCGAGGCCTCCACCAACTGCCTGAAGCCGATGATGAGGCCCCAGAACGTGTCGATGCCCACGTAGGCAATGAGCGTGGCGGTCATCACCGCCGCGATCCCCTTGGAGATGGGCTCGGGCACCGCCAGCAGGACCATGTACGTGGTCCACGTCCAGAGCACCGCGGCCATCATGGCCTCGGGGTCGGCCATGTCCTTGAAGGCATCCGCCATCTCCGTGAGGACCACGCCCCGGGCCAGCGCCATGGCGAGCACATAGCGGCCATCCCCATCCAGGATGGGGGTCTCCGACAACAACCGCAGACAATCCCCTTGCCGCTGCGTACGCTCGCACCACCGCAGGTACTCCCGCGTGAGGCCGCCCACGCCTCCCGGGTCGATGACCTCCAGTGATTCACCGGCTCCCAATGGCGTGATGCGCCGCTCGCGTGGCTCGTAGCGGTAGGAGCCACTGCGAGCCTCCATCTGGAAGAGTTCACGAGCGGCCTGCTGCGGGCGGGAGGACGGCCGGGCGTGCGTCGCACTCTCCCGGAGTGAGGCCTCGGCATTCTCTAGCGCCACCACACGGGCGTCCTGGCGTGGAATGAAGGTGGCCTCCCGGCCCACGCCCATGTCCAACGTCACGACGGTCCGCACACCGCCACAGCCGGACAGCACGACCAGCAGAAAGACCCACCACCCACGTGGAAGCATTCGGAGCCCTCTTCCGGCTCCATAGCCCGAACCCGGAATGAGCGAGGAACGAACGCAGTAGCAAGCAACGTCAGGCGTGGCGCCAGCGCGCGGACAGCACCGTCAGCGCCACGAGCGCACTGCCTGCTCCCGCGAGGGCCAGCAGGGGCCGGCGCAGCCGCGCGCCCAGGGCCTCCAGGGCTCCGGCCGTGACTTCCCGGCTCGTGCGCCGCACCAGGTCCTGGTTGCGTGGCGCCTCTCGCCAGCGGAGCGCCTCCTGCGTGAGCGCGCTCCCCGCGCCCCGGATGGTCGCGGCGGCGGTGCGCTCGGCGAGCGTCGCCAGGGATGCGCCCAGTGCCTCTCCGGACGCCACGGGACTCGATGCCAGTTCCTCGCGCAGGCCCGTCGCCAGTCCGCGCACCAGCCCCTGCCCCGCTCGCTCCACCAGTTCCTGCAACAGGCTGGAGTCCTCTCGCAGCTTGGACTCGACGCCCACCACCAGCCCCCGGCCCACCTTCGAGGCCACCTCCTCACCCAACGGAGACAGGCCACGCGCGTCGTCCAGGATGGAAGGCAGGGAGTCGTGCAGCTGCTCCGTGGCCGCCTTCACCACGCCCCGGGCCATGAGCTGGGCCCGCTCGCCCGGCGTCCGGATCTCATCCGTGCGGGAATGGGCGAACGCCACCACCTCATCGAAGAGGTGGTTGAGGCGCGCGATGAAGCCATGGAGGGGCAGGCCGCCTTCGTTCCACTCCCGCTCCAGCGCCTTCAGCGCGCCCTCCATGGCCGCCTCCGCGAGCGCCTGGGTGGCATCCACCGGCTCCCCGTGCTCGCGCTTGGCGGCCTCGTGCGCCAGCCGTCCCAGCACCGTGAGCACGTCCTGGAGCAGCGTGTGCAACTGCCCGTCGATCTCCGGCACCTCCTTGCGGATCCCGTCGGCCGTGCCACGCACCACGCCAGTCGCGATCTCGCTCGCCGCCAGCTGTTGCAGCGACAGGGCCAGGTTGCGGAGCGCCTCGATGGGTCCCGTGCGGCCCGCGATTCCCATCGGCACACCCGTCCTTCCCAGGGGGTTCCCCTCGACGGTGCACCCCGCCACGAATCGGCGCAATGACATCCAGGCGCGCTCTTCGCTCGCCGCCTCGTCCGCGCCTCCCCAGGGGGTGGAAGCACCCGCCCGACACCGGCTGGCACCGCCGCTCGCCCTGGCTCGACCCGGCCCGCTTCTCCGTCGGCCAGGGGGTGTCTCCCATCCAGCGTCGCGAGGAAACACGCCTTGTGCGTGTCGGGGGCTTGAGGCATCCAGGGGCCTCTTCCCGGATCCGGAACCTCGCGACATGACCGCCTCCCCTCCCCCGGACGTCCAGGACGCCGCTCCTCGCAGGAGGCGCTGGCGCCGCGTGGCGCTGTGGGCCCTGGTGGCGGTCGCGGTGCTGGAGGTCGCGCTCAACGTCGCGCTCAACACCGGCGTCACCCAGGCCATCATGGGCCGCGCGACGGACCGCACGCAGCTGACGTGGCAGCGCGCGTGGTGGCTGTGGCCCGTGGGCCGGCTGCATCTGAAGGGCTTCACCCTCACCCAGCAGGACGCGGACGTCTGGTGGAAGGTGGAGGTGGATGAACTGAACGCGGGCATGTCGCTCACGGGCCTGCTGCGCAAGCGCGTGGACGTGGACGGCATCGACGGACACGGCGCCAGCTTCCACCTGGAGCCGAGTGGCGCGCCCGAGCAGCCGTCCGACCCGAACAGCAAGCCCTGGGTCATCCACCTCAAGGACGTCACGCTGCACGAGGTGCGCGAGCTGGACTTCAGCCGCGTGCGCTTCGCGGGAGCACTGGACGTCACCGGCACGCTGAACCTCCAGTCCCGTGAACGGCTCTACGTGGACCTGCCGTCGGTGCGCGTGGCCGAGGGCTTCGTCGAAGTGGACGGCAAGCGCGTCGCGAGGCTGGAGGCATTCGACTCGCACGCCCGGCTCGACGCGCCCTTCCAGAAGGGCAAGGGCTACGACCTCTCCCAGGCCCTCAGCGGCCAGGTGAAGACGCACCTCGACGTGCTGCCGCTGGATTGGATCAACGACCAGCTGGGCGCGAGCGCCCCCGTGTCCCTTCGCGGCGGCGCCGGCCGGGTGGACCTGGACGTGCGCATGGAGCGCAACACCCTGGAGCCCGGCAGCCAGCTGAAGGCCTCGGGCGCGGCGCTGGACTTGAGAGCAGGCCCCATGCGCGCGCGGGCCCCGTGGAGCCTGGAGGCGTCCATGCCCCCGGAGCAGCAGGGGCAGCCGTCGGGTTCGCTGCGGCTCGCGTTCGCGCCCGTGCGCGTGTCGGGCGCCGGGGGCAACGACGTGGAGGTGCCGGAGGTGGCCCTCACCGTGCTGGCGCGGCGGCGCGAAGGCCAGGAAGGCCTGGACCTGGAGCCCGAGCTGCGCGTGGCGAAGAGCAAGCCCCTGGACCTGCGCGTGCTCAACCCGTGGCTGGGGCGGACGCTCGAAATCGACTCCGGTCACGTGACGATTCGCAGCGAGGAGCCCTCCAAGGGCGCGAAGGCGCGCAACGCCCTGGAGCTGCGCATGGACACGGACCTCGTCTCCGGACGCATGGGGCAGAACAAGGTCCTCTTGCGCGCGGAGGTGGAGGTGGACGCGCGGCACCTGTCCTGGGACATGACGGACCTGGGCTTGAGCGGGACGACGCTGCGGCTGAGCCAGGTGTCGTCCAACGGCAACGTGCCCATCCGCTCCTGGAGCGGGAACTTCACCCTGCCCCGCGCGAGCCTCAGCCTGTCCCCCACGGTGTTCAAGGCGCGCTTCTCCAGCCAGCTCACCGACACGCAGCCCCTGGTGGCGCTCATCACCTCGTCCAAGAAGCTGCCCGGCTTCCTCACCTCGGTGCTCAACATTCCGAAGGTGGAGGTGACGGGGCAGGTGCAGATTGACGAGCGCGGGCTCCAGCTGCGCGAGCTGAAGGCGAAGGGCGACGGCTTCTCCCTGGAAGGCCACCTGGACCTCGTGCAGGGCAACATGACGGGCGCCCTGCTGGCGACGCTGGGCGCGGTGACGGGCGGCATTGAGCTGCGGCCCGGCAAGCACGACCTGCACCTGCTGAAGGCCACGGACTGGTTCAAGGGCCAGCCGGTGCCCCCGTTCCGCTAGGGGGCTCCTTGCCTCACTGCGGAGGGGGGGCCGCGGCCCCGGTGGGCTTCACGTAGGTGGCCACCGCGCCCAGGAGCACGTCCAGGTCCACCGGCTTCTCCAGGAGGCCGTCCACGCCCAGGGCGTTCATGGCGCGAGCCCCCACGTCCTGCGCGTACAGGACGATGACCGGGATGGAGGCGAGCGCCGGGTCCTGCAGCTGACGGAGGCGGAAGGACCAGGCGTTCATCCCCGGCATCATCAGGTCCAGGAGGATGAGCGCCGGACGCAGCCCCTGTTGCAGGAGGCGCAGCGCCTCGAAGCCGTTTCGCGCCAGCGCCACCTCGTGCCCGTCCAGCTCCAGCACTTCCTTGTAGGCCCGGAGCAGGTCCAGGTCGTCGTCCACCACGAGGATGCAGTTCCACCAGGGCATGACCGAAACTCCCCTTCCCAGGGCTCCAAGGTGTCAACGCGCTGAAGAAGGCACCTCGTCCTCGGGTGAGGGGGAGGGGTTTTGCGTGCCCTCGGGCGCGCAACCGTGCGACAAGGCAGGCCGCTGCGACACCCCTGGAGGACGGCATGGCGGAGATGACCTACCGGACGGCGCTGGTGACTGGCGCCTCGAGCGGGCTGGGACGTGGACTGGCCCTGTGGTTGGCGAAGCACGGCGTGCGCGTGTTCGCGACGGGCCGGCGGCTGTCACAGCTGCAGGCCCTGGCCGCGGAGGCCCAGGCCGCGGGCGCGGCGGTGGAGCCCGTCGTCATGGACGTCAACCACGCGGAGGCCTCCCAGGAGCGCATCCGCGCCATCGACGCGGAGTGCGGCGGGCTGGACCTGGTGGTGGCGAACGCGGGCATCGGCGGGCCCACGCACGGCAAGCGCATGGACTGGGAGCGCACGCGCGCCATCATCGACACCAACGTCACCGGCGCCGCCGCCACGCTGTGCGCGGTGCTGCCGCAGATGGTGGAGCGCCGCCGGGGCCACGTCGTCGGCGTGTCCAGCCTCGCGGGGATGCGGGGGCTGGCGGGCCACGCGGCCTACTCCGCGTCCAAGGCCTTCCTCGCCACCTTCCTGGAGAGCCTGCGCGTGGACCTCAAGGGCACCGGCGTCCAGGTGACGTGCGTCTACCCGGGCTTCGTGAAGAGCGAGCTCACCGCGAAGAACAACTTCCCCATGCCCTTCCTCATGGAGACCGAGGACGCGGTGGAGCGCATGGGCCGAGGCATCTTCGCGGGCGCCACGGAGGTGAGCTTCCCCTGGCAGCTGGCCACGCCCATGCGCCTCTTGAAGGTCATGCCCAACCCGCTGTTCGACGCCACCGCGCGCCGCCTGAAGTGAGAGGAGCCCGGCCATGACGACGTTCCCGCCCCCGTCCTTCGCCGAGCGCTTCCAGAAGCTCGCCGACGAGCGCTCCCCCTTCTGCCTGGGCCTGGATCCGTCCCGCGACGTGCTCGCCCGCTGGAACCTGCCGGACACGGTGCAGGGCCTGTCCGACTTCTGCGAGCGGCTGGCCGACGCGGCCGGCGAGACGCTCGCGGTGGTGAAGCCCCAGAGCGCCTTCTTCGAGCGCCACGGCCCCGAAGGGCTGGTCGTGCTCCAGCGCGTGCTCAAGCGCTTCCGCGCCGCGGGCACCCTCTCGCTGCTGGACGTGAAGCGCGGCGACATCGGCTCCACCATGGACGCCTACGCGCAATCGCTGTTCGGCAAGGACAGCGCGTACGACGTGGACGCCGCCACCTTCACCGCGTACCTGGGCCTGGGCGCGCTCGCGAAGACGGTGGAGCTGGCGCGCCACCACGGCGCCTGCGCCTTCATCGTCGTGCGCTCGTCCAACCCGGAAGGCGCGCCCCTGCAGAACGCCGTGGGCAGCGACGGCCTCACCGTGGCCCAGGCGGTGGCGGACGGCCTGCGCAAGCTCAACGACAAGGCCGGCCGCGGCGTGTTCCCCGCGGGCGCGGTGATGGGCGCCACCCTGCCCCCGGCCGACCGCGACGTGGTGGAGCGGCTGGGCGGCGCGCTGATGCTCACGCCGGGCATCGGCTCGCAGGGCGCGGGCTTCTCTGACCTGCCCAAGCTCTTCTCCGGCCGCGAGCGGCAGGTGATTCCCACCGCCGCGCGCTCCGTGCTGGAGGCGGGGCCGGACGTGGCCGCGCTGAAGCAGGCCCTGGAAGCACATCAGGCGCCCTCGCGGGGTTTCCGCGAAGGCGCCTGAAGGGCACTGCGTTGGTGATGCGGCGCGCTGAGGACTACTGCGCGCCCATCATGAACTGATCGACGCCGACCTGGTTCTTGTCGGGCACGGCCTCCTTCGGCTCGGTGCCCTTCTTGAAGAACATCAGCTCCGCGCCCTTGGCGCCGGGGTGGGACACCTTGCCCGTCTTTTTGTCGATGTAGAGCCGCGCCAGCTGCATGGACTGCCAGGGGTAGAACTCCGGCTGCGGCCGGCCCTCCAGCGCGCGCTTCATGTAGTTGAGCCAGATGGGCAGCGCCGCGCGGCCACCCGTCTCATAGCGGCCCAGCGGGTGCGGGTTCAGGTCGTAGCCCACCCACGCCACCGTCACGAGGTCCTTGGTGTAGCCCGCGAACCACGCGTCGAAGGAGTCGTTCGTCGTGCCCGTCTTGCCCGCCGCCGGCTTGCCCAGCTTCTGCGCGGGACCGCCGGTGCCCTGGAGCACCACGCCGCGCAGGAGGTGCGTGAGGATGTAGCCCGTCTCCGGGCTCATCACCTGCTCGCCCGGCTCGAAGAGGCGCGCGTAGCCCGCGGCCACGCGGTCCTGGAGCGGGGCCCACGCGTCGTCGAACGCGGTGTGGTCCTCCAGCGTGCGGCCGAAGCGGTCCTCCACCTTGCGGATGAAGTACGTGGGCTTCTTGCGGCCGTAGCGGTTGAAGGTCGCGTACACGCTGGCCAGGTCGAACGGGTAGACGCAGGACGAACCCAGCGCCGCGGAGAAGTCCATGTTCATGGGCGTCGTCATGCCCAGCTTCTTCGCCCAGTCCGCCATGTTGTGGACGCCCACCGCGCCGAACGTCTTCACCGCGGGGATGTTCATGGAGTTCACCAGCGCGGTGCGCAGCAGCACGTCACCCACGAACTCCTCGCTGTAGTTGGCCGGCTTCCACGACACCTTGTTGTCCGGGTCGTGCTCCACGATGGGCGAGTCCACGATGACGGTGGCCTCCGTCCACTCCAGCTGCTCCAGCGCCGCCGAGTACACGAACGGCTTGAAGGACGAGCCCGGCTGCCGGCACGCCTGGAACGCGCGGTTGAACTCGTTGTCGTCGAAGTCGTAGCCGCCCACCATCGCGGTGAGGTACTGGCGATGCGGGTCGATGGACACGAGCGCGCTCTGCGCCTCCGGCGTCTGCTCCAGCCGGAAGAGCTTCACGCCCTCCTCCGGGATGTCCTCCGCGAGCTTCCGGTCCCACTGCTCCTTGTCGTCCGTGAGCTCCTTCTTCACCACGTGGCGCAGCACCACCACGTCGCCCACCGCCACGGCCTTCTTGACGGAGGTGATCATGCTGGCCGGGTAGTAGCTCTCCGGGTTCACCTTGCGCGCCCACCGCATGCCCAACAGCGGCAGCCGGCCCTGGTGCGGCCCCACCTGCACGTCCGCGCCCTTGCCGTCGTCGTCGATGCGCGTGACGACGCCCACGTAGAGGCGGTTCTCGATGAGCTCCTCCTTGCCCATCAGCTTCTTCGCCTTGGCGATGAAGGCGTTGCGCTCGGGCTCGGTGGCCAGCTGCATCACCGGACCGCGCCAGCCCTGGCGCTTGTCCACGGACATCAGGCCGTCCAGCACGGAGTCCTGCGCCGCGCGCTGCCGCTCGCTGTCCATGGTGGTGAAGACCTTGAGGCCCTCCTTGAGGAGCACGGGGTTGCCGTAGCGGTCCACCACGTCCTTGCGCACCTGCTCCACGAAGTACGGGGCGAACTCGTGGAAGACGTCCTCCACCGGGTACACCTTCACCGGCTCCGCGTTGGCCTGGTCATGCTCCTCCTTGGAGATCATGCCTTCCACCAGCATGCGGCCCAGCACGTAGGAGCGGCGCTTCTTCGCGGCCTCCGGACGCAGGAACGGCGAGTAGCGGCTGGGCGCCTGGGGCAGGCCCGCGATGAGGGTCATCTCCCCCAGCGTCAGGTCGCGCACGTCCTTGCGGTAGTAGTTCTCCGCCGCGCTCTGCACGCCGTAGCTGTGGTGCCCGAGGAAGACGTTGTTCAGGTAGAGATAGAGAATCTCTTCCTTCGTCAGCGCCTGCTCCAGCCGGAAGGCGAGGATGGCCTCGCGAATCTTGCGCTTGGGCGTCTTCGCGGTGGCCTCCTTGTAGCCCTCCGCGGAGATGAGGACCGCCTTCGCGGTCTGCTGCGTGAGCGTGGAGCCGCCCTGCACGCCGCCGCCGCGCAGCCCCAGCTTCGTCAGGACCGTCTTGGACACGGCGCGCGCGGTGCCCAGCACGTCCACGCCGAAGTGGTCGAAGAAGCTGGAGTCCTCGCTGGCGATGAACGCCTGCACGAGCCGCTTGGGGATGCGCTCGTAGGGCACCACCTTGCGCCGCTCATTGTAGAACTCGCCGGCGAGCACCGCGTCGTCGGTGTAGACCTCCGTGACGATGGGCGGCCAGTACTCGTCCACCTTCGGGATGGCGGGCAGCCCGTCGGAGAAGATGTAGTAGGCGCCCACGACGGCGAGCACCGCCGCGGTGGCGCCCATGAGGCCCAGCACGGCGGCGAGCTTCATCAAGCGCACGAGGATGTTGCGCTTGGGCGGGACGCCGTCGAGCACCAGCTTGGAGCGGCTGCGGTCAATCTTCGGGTCGGACATGCGTGTTCTGTCGAGTCCTGGGCTCAAGGCTTAGAGGAGCGCCGCCCGCTTCAGCACGTCCGTCAATTCGGGTGGCATTGGGGTCTCCACGACGACCTTCCTGCCATCCTCGGGGTGCGGAAATTCGATGCGCTCGGCGTGCAGGAACAAACGCTTGAGCCCCCAGCGCGCCCGCACGTCGCGGTTGAAGGCGAAGTCTCCGTACTTCTTGTCACCCGCCACCGGGTGGCCCACGGCGACCAGGTGTCTTCTTATCTGATGCGTGCGCCCGGTCTCGATGGTGCAGGAGAGGAGGGCTGCCTCGCTCGACTGGCGCACGACCTTCCAGCGGGTGACGGCCTCCTGCATGTTCACTCCCCGACGGGACTTGGACTCGGCCGTCTGCTGGTGCTCGGCGAGCGGCAGGTCGATGACGCCCGAATCCTTCGGCATCTTCCCCTTCACCAGGGTCAGGTAGCGCTTCTTCGGGTGGCCGTGGGTGAAGATTTCCGTGAAATGCACCATCGCCGGGCGGCGCTTGGCCACCAGGATGACGCCGGAGGTCTCCCGGTCCAGGCGGTGGGCGGGCGAGGCGGTGAAGTCGTTCCGGGTGGCCTTGGGGCCCAGGTAGGCGCGCACGTAGTCCACCAGGGTGCCCCCGGTGATGCCGCTGCCGGTATGGACGGCCATGCCACTGGGCTTGTCCACGGCCATGAGCCAGTCGTCTTCCTTCAGGATGACCAGCCGGGAGGGGTCTACCGGTGGCGGTGGGGGGGGCGGACGGTCCGATTTCGGACGCTCCGCCAGGGTGAGCTGCTCTTCGGTGCCGCGGATGGTGAGCACGTCTCCTTCGGCAAGCAACTGCTCTGGCTGCGCGCGCTTGCCATTCACCCGCACCTTCTTGGTGCGGATCATCTTGAAGAGGTGGCTGACGGGGACGTTGGGCATCCGCTTGCGCAGGTGCTTGTCCAGCCGCATCCCGACGGTGTCGGCTTCGATTCGGTACTCGATCATTTGTGCTGGCGCCTGGACCAGAGCACACGAATAATTCGGGGTCCATGCCGAAAGCCCCAACTATCGAGAAGCTGCTCCAGAGCGGCTCCGCCGAGTGGAACCGTCTGCGCAAGTCAGGTCAGGCGGGAACCGACCACACGGGCGCCACGTTCACGCAGCTGTTCTCCGCCAACGCCGACCTGTCCGGGCTCGGACTGGTGGGCTCCGAGTGGGAGCGCTGTGACCTGTCGAAGATGAACTTCCGGGACGCGGACCTCTCCAACGCCTACTTCCACGGAGGCCGCCTGCAGGACTGCGACTTCCGCGGCGCCAACCTGGAAGGCTGTACCTTCGAAAAGCTCAAGCTCCTGCGCTGTGACTTCACCGGCGCCAAGGGTCTGGACGACCTGGAGCTGGACGACGTGGACATGGACCGCGTGACGGGCCTGGACGGCGAGGAAGCCCCGCCGCCGCCGCCCCCGCCGGTGCAGGGCATCACGGCGTTCACCCGCGAGCAGCGCGAGAAGATGCTGGGCCAGTCGCACGGCGGTGGCGGCGCGATGGACGGCGCGGGCTCCGCGCACCCGGACGAGCTGCCCCCGTTCCGGCCGCAGGATCCGCCGGGCTCGCTCTTCTTCCGGGCGCTCAAGCGCGTGGGCGCGCCCCCGCTCTGGGTGCTGGACGTGCCGGGCCTGCGCCCGCTCCTACCGCAGCGGCTGCCGCCGGGCAGCTCGCTGGAGACGCTCTACCGCGAGGCGGTGAAGACGCGGCTGGAGAACAAGAAGCCCGCGGCGGACCCGGGCGCGGTGGAGCGCGCGCAGAAGGCGCTGCGCATGGGTGGCAAGGAGGCCAACGTCGCGGCGGTGTACCTGCGCGAGGTGGGCGTGCTGCCGCTGTTCCGCTTCGCCGCGGCGAAGCAGCTCAAGGGCGAGCTGCGCACCGAGGTGGAGGTGGACGACCTCACGGGCTCCATTGATCCGCGCACCACGGGGGCGCTCTTGGAGCTGCGCCTGACGCACGAGGTGGTGGAGCACCTGCACGAGGTGCGTCGCCGGCTGGCCGCCGCGCAGCTGTACACGTCGCTGCTGGAGGCGGGCTTCAACCCGGAGAACAACTGGGACGAGGCGCTGGAGTCGGCGGACGCGTCGCTGGAGCTGGCGAACGCGGCCACGGGCGAGGACCGTCAGGCGCTCCTGGAGGGCTTCCAGGTGTTCGCGGCCCTGCCGGAGGAGGCGCGGCTGCGCCGCCTGGCGTACCTGGCGGAGTCCGTGTCGAACCTGGAGCTGCTCAGCCGGCTGCCGGAGGGCATGGAGCCGCAGTGGCTGTCGGGCCCGGAAGTGCGCGAGTGCCACGACCGCGAGATGACCTACGTGCAGTCGCTCAAGGCGCAGGACATCCCGGCCAAGGTGCCGGCGCTGGCCAAGGCGGAGCTGGGCGTGCCCGAGGGCGAGGTGCCCGAGGACAGCGACGACGACCTGTTCGTGCACGTGCGCTGCGACGTGTGCGGCAAGGAGAAGCTCATCGTCCAGTCGCCGGAGGCTTGAAGCACTCCGTCACGGTGACGCGGTGACAGGGAGGCCCGGTCGGATGCGCTGAGAGGCGCCTCCCGCCGGGCCTTCTGCTTGCCTCAACCCACGGCTTCCGACTCCGACGGGGCGGAGGGCAGCGAGTACGTCACCGGCGGCGGCAGCATCACGCGCACCTCGTCGCCCGCGCGGATGAGGCCCGGGCGCTCCACCCAGCCCACCAGCCCGCGCTTCTGCCACGCGGCCTTCACGAAGCGGCCCGCCAGCCCCTTCATGTCCGGGTAATGCGCCTCAATCACGCGGCCCGGCTGCACGCAGGGGAGGTTCTCCCCCTCCATCACCAGCGTGGCGTCCTCCGGGAAGAACAGCCGCGTCCCCGGCGGCAGGTGCGTCAGCCGGGGCACGCCCACGAGCTCCAGGTTCGCGCCCAGCCACGACGCCAGCACGTGCGGCACGCCCAGCGCGCGCGCGACTTCAATCATCTCCTCGCGCGACACCACGGAGAGCTGCCGGGTGTTGCGGATGACGGTGCCCTTGGGGAACCAAGGCACGCGCACGTCCGCCTTGCGCGTGAGGCCCGCGTGGCGGTCCCCTTCGATGCCTTCGAAGGTGACCTTCACCTCGGGGACCTCCCGGGTGACGAAGCGCTTGGGTTCAGCGTCCGTGCACAGCAGCACGTTGGCCAGGTGTCCGGTCAGCGAGGGAGCAGGAGTGGGCATATCGGGCGCCCGTTCCAACACGCCGACGCGGCAAAATCAAAACAGGGTCATCTGCTGTGGCTTGCCCAGCGGGCGAGCATCCGTGCCCGCGTCCCGCAGCGCCTGGGCCAGCTCCTCCGCGAAGCCGTGGCAGGTGATGACGTCCCGCGCGCCGGTGTCCTTCACGTAGCGCATCAGCGACGGGAAGTCCGCGTGGTCCGACAGCGGGAAGGCCACGTCCGCGCCGTAGCGCCGCGCGCCGCCGGGGTCCATGGCCCAGCCGGTGAGCACCGCCGTGGCCCGGGGCCAGTGCGGCGCCAGCGCCCCGCCCCGCGCCAGGTGCGGCGGGAAGAAGAGGACCTCGCCCGGCTCCACGCGGCCGTCGTAGCGGCGCAGGTTCTCGATGGGGACACCCAGCTCCGCGTACAGCTCCGCGACCTCGAAGATGGACGGGTGCGCCACCAGCATGAAGCCGCGCCCGGCGAGCTGCTTCATCGCCTCCTGGCTCTTGCCCAGGGGATAGCCCAGGAGCACCGGCGTCACGCCCCGGTTCAACTGCGCGCGCAGCCACGTCTCCACCTGCCCCAGCACCTCCGGGCGCGGCGGGAAGCGGTAGCGCGGGTGCCCGAAGGTGGACTCGATGACCAGCGTGTCGCAGGTGGCCACCTCCGTGGCCTCCGCGGTGAGCGACGGCGCGGTGTTCAGGTCGCCCGTGTAGACGATGCGCTTGCCGTCCGCGCGGGTGACGCGCAGCTGCGCGCTGCCCAGGATGTGCCCCGCGGGCAAGAGCTCCAGCAGCAGCGGGCCCAGCTCGAACGGGCGGCGGAAGGGCACGGACAGCGGGGCCGCCACCGGGCCCAGCCGGTGCGACATGAAGCGCAGCGTGGCCGCGGTGGCGATGGTGCTCTCATGGCGGGCGATGTGGTCCGAGTGCCCGTGGCTGACGAAGGACAGCGGCGACTTGCGCTTCGCGTCCAGCGACAGGGGCGTGCCCGTCAGGTGCAGGCCGTTTCGTCTCAGCTCCACGCTCATGGGATGGGCGCTGTCTATAGCGCGGCCCGGGCGCTCGCGCTCCCGGCCGGGCCACTCCACCCCGCGCGTCGCATGCTCAGGCGGCGGGCGTGCGGCCCCGTGCCCGCCATCCGTCCCACACCACCGTGCCCAATTCCGACGCGAAGACGCCCACGACGATGAGCGCGCCGCCCAGCCACTCCTTCAGCCCCAGCACCTCGCGGCCCACCGCCACGGAGTAGGCGGAGGCGAACACCGGCTCCATCGCGAAGATGAGCGCCGCGCGCACCGCGCTGGTGCGGGCCTGGCCCCAGGTCTGGACGAGGATGGCGACCGCGCTGGCGAGCACGCCGCACGTGAGCACCGCCACCACCAGGGGCTGCGTCCACTCCAGCTTGCGCTCCACGAAGGGCAGACACAGCGCGGACATCCCCGCCACGCCGACGAGCTGCACCGCCACCAGCCCCACCGTGTTCTCACGCGAGGCGAAGCGCTCCGTGAGCAGGATGTGCCCCGCGTACGCCACCGCGCACCCGATGGACAGCCAGTCCCCCAGGTGCAGGCCGCCCACGCCCCCCGGCGTCGCGTCGTCCGGGGTGGGCCGCGTCAGCCAGTACAGGCCCACCGCCGCCAGCACCACGCCCACGCTGGTGCCCACCCGGGGCAGGCGCCGGAGCAGCACCATGGACATCAGCGGGACGAAGAGGACGTTGAGCCCGGTGAGGAACGCCGCGCGCGACGGCGTGGTGGTCTGGAGCCCCACCGTCTGGAGCGCGAAGCAGATGAACAGCACCAACGCCAACAGCAGCCCCTTGAGGACGAGGCCGGGCGCGAACATCCGCCCGCGCGCGATGGCCGCCATCACCGCCCCGCCCACGATGAAGCGCAGCGTGATGAAGGTGAAGGGATCCGCGAACACGAGCGCGTCCTTCACCACCACGAACGTCAGTCCCCAGAACACGGTGAGGAGCAACAGCGCCCCGTCCGCCCGCCACTTCGCCCCACCGCGCTCCTGCGTCACCGGACTGGCCTCCATGAGGGATTAGGGGATGAAGAAGAACGCCACGCCGAGGATGGCGTAGACGCCCAGCAGCATCACGCCCTCCAGCCAGTTGGACTCGCCGTCCAGCGCGATGAGCGTCGCCGCGCCCGTGCCGATGGCGATGCCCAGCACCTCCATGTGGCTGAACTCCAGCGTCAGGTGCTGGCCCAGCGGGATGGACACGAGCACCAGCACCGGCGCGACGAAGAGGGCGATCTGCTTGGAGGACTCGAAGGCGATGTTGAACGCCAGGTCCATCTTGTTCTTCAGCGCCATCAGGATGGCGGTGGAGTGCTCCGCCGCGTTGCCGATGATGGCGATGATGATGACGCCCACGAAGGTGTGCGTGAAGCCGAACGCGGCGATGGCGTCTTCAATCGCGTGCACCAGGAACTCCGCCACCACCACCACGCCCAGCGTGGCGCCCAGCAGGAGGACGGTGGCCTTCTTCGTGCTCCAGACCGGCATCTCCTCCGGCTCGCCGTTCTCCTCGCCCGCGTACAGGTGCGAGTGCGTGCGCAGCGAGAAGAGCAGCGACAGCGCGTAGACGATGAGCAGGATGACGGAGATGGCCACCGACATGGGGAAGAGGACCCTTTCCGCCGCGGGGCCGCGCGCCGCGTGGAACAGGTCCGGGATGGACATGGCGGTGAGCGCCAGGAACATGATGGCGGAGCCGGACAGGGCCGCCGTCATGTTGAACTTCTGCTTCGGGTACTTCAGGCCGCCCACGAGGATGGCCGCGCCCAGCACCAGCAGCAGGTTGCCCAGGATGGCGCCGGTGATGGACGCCTTCACCACGTCCGCGTGACCGGAGCGCAGCGCCGCCAGAGCGATGATGAGCTCCGCGGCGTTGCCGAACGACGCGTTCATCAAACCGCCCAGGCCGCTGCCCAGCTTGTGCGCAATCACCTCCGTGGCCTCGCCCATCAGCCGCGCCAGCGGCACGAGCGCCACCGCGCAGAGGACGAACGTCCACACGCCCGGGAAGAAGAAGTGCGACGCGATGGCCAGCGGGAAGAACACCGCCAGGAGGCCCAGGAACAGGTGGTCGACGTTGAAGCCGCCCTTTGACCCGCCCTCCGGGGATGCCGGCGGCGGCGCGTGGGGACTGCCAGGGGAGGACGGGGTGACGGACGCGGGAGTGCTCACGAAGGGCCTCGCCAGCAGGAAACGCGGGGGACGGGACGGGGGTGCTTTTGGCGCAGGTGCCTGGAGGGCGCAACCTCCGTGCGGCACTCAGCCCGGAAGCGGACGCACCAGGACGACCAGTCGCTTGCTGCCCCCGGCCGCGTCCCACTGCTGGTTCGTGGCGACGGTCAGCGCCTCCGGCGCGGGGCGGAACCCCAGGCCGGAGAAGGTCCGCAGGGAAGCGGTGTTGTCCTCGTCGATGTCCGCGTGGAGCCGGTCCGCGCCCTGACGCTGGACCTCCTGCACCAGGCACCGCACCAGCGCGGTGGCCACGCCCATGCGCCGCACCCGGGGGGACACCACCAGCGAGCGCACCCAGAAGCCGTCCAGCGCCAGCCCCTCCTGGTGGTAGTCATCCGCCCAGGCGAAGCCCAGCAGGTGCCCCTCGGCGTCGAACGCGCCCGCCGCCGCCCCCACGCGCCGGTCTGGCGGCAGGCCCCACCGGTCGCGCAGCTGGCGGCGCAGGAAGGTACCGGACACCACCAGCCTCTCCGTGGCGAAGGCGAGCAGCGCGTCCAGGTCCTCCGGGCGCACCAGCCTTATCTCCAGCGGGCCCACGAAGTGGCGGCGCAGCGGCTTCGTCCATCCGGAGAACAGGTCGCGAAGGTGGCGGAACACCCTCCGGGACGAGGGCTTCGTCCACACGCCGGACAGGGTGCGCTGCAGGAGGAACAGCGCGGGCCGCGTGGGCCGGGGCAGCCGCACCACCCACCGGCCCCGCTTGAGCGCGGTGATGCGCCCCACCAATTCCCCGCCCGCCACGTCCGTGCCGCCCAAGAGCGACTCCGTCACCCAGGGCTCCGTGGAGAGCACCACCTGCGCGGCAAGCCGGGGCCCGTGCCGCACCAGCGCCACGTCCCCGCGCGCCAGCCGCTCCGGCCCGCAGCGCAAGAGCCGCACCGCGTCCCCGCTGCGCAAGAGCGGGTAGAGACACCGCCCCATGCCGCGCACCCACAGCCGGTGGCCGAAGGGCAGCGCCGCAAGCAGGTCCGCGAGCTCGGCCGTCGAGACGCCACCAGAGGGCATGACACCCACTCTGTCATGAAGGCGCCCCCGAAACC
>NZ_RAVW01000156.1 GCF_003611585.1 Corallococcus exercitus
GAGCCTTATCGTCGGCAGCGTCAGATGTGTATAAGCGACAGATGCCCACGCCGTAGTGCGACGCGCTCTCCGTGAGGCTCTGGAAGCCCGCCTCGCGCAGCACGCGCAGCACCTGCTCCGGACCCAGCGCGTCCGCCACGCGCACGGCCGGGATGTTGTAGCTGGACGCCAGCGCCGCCCGCAGCCGCACCGGGCCATGCACGCGCCGGTCGTAGTTCTTCGGCACGTACGCGCCGCCCGGCGTCGCCAGGTGCACCTCCACGTCCGCGAGCACGCTCGACGGCGTGAAGCCCTTGCTCAGCGCCAGCCCGTACGCGAACGGCTTGAGCGCCGACCCCGGCTGCCGCAGTGAGCGCACGCCATCGTTCTGGCCACCCTTTTCCTCGTCCAGGAAGTCCGAGGAGCCCACGTACGCGAGCACCTCGCCCGTCGCGTTGTCCAGGACGATGGCCGCTGCCTCGCCCACGCGCCGGTGCGCCAGCCCGCGCAGCTCCTCCGTGATGGCCTTCTCCACCGCCGCCTGGAGCGCCGGGTCGATGGTCGTCTCGATGCGCGCCGCACGGTCCAGCCCCAGCTCCGGCAGCCGCTGGAGCAGCGCCGTCGTCAGGTGCGGCACCTCGAACACGCGCTCCGGAGGCACCAGGTCCAGCGGCGTCTCCTCCGCCGCCTTCGCTTCCACCTTCGTCAGGAAGCCCTCCTCCACCATGCGCGAGAGCACGTCGCGCATCCCGGCCATCGCCATCTCCGGCCGCCGGTACGGATCCCTCCGCGCGGGCGAGCGCGCCATCCCCGCGAGCAGCGCCGCCTGTCCCTCCGACAGCCGCTCCGCCGGACGCCCGAAGTACCGCTGCGCCGCCGCCTCCACGCCGAACGTGGAGTTCCCCAGCGGCACGCGGTCCAGGTACTCCAGCAGCACCTGCTCCTTGGACAGGTGCGCCGTCAGCCGCAGCGCCCAGAGCGCCTCACCGGCCTTGCCCCACCACGAGCGCTCGCGCGGCACCAGCCTGCGCGCCAGCTGCTGCGGAATCGTGGACGCGCCGGACACGATGCGCCCGGCCGACACGTTGTCGCGCGCCGCCCGGGCCACCGCCACCACGTCCACGCCCGGATGCCACGTGAAGCGTTGATCCTCCGCGGCGATGAACGCCTGCCGCACCTTCGGGGGAATGCGTCCCCCCGGAAGGCCCACACTGCGTCCGTCCTCGCGGGAGAGCACCTCGCGCAGGGCGTGGCCCGTGCGGTCGGTGAGCACCAGCGAGGACAGCGCCTCGCGGGACAACAACGTCCCCGGCAGGGGCCACGCGATGAAGCCCGCGCAGCCCACCACCACGAGCGCCGCGAGAACCGCCACGGCGCGCGCTGCCCCGCGAAGCGTGAGGCGCTTCATCACTTCGCGGCGACCTCGTCCGGCATCAGCACCGGGAAGCGCCCACCCTCGGAGCGGCCGAACACCTCCGGCGTGTACATCTCCTCCGCGTGCGCGGGCTTGAGCACGAAGTCACCCGGCGTCGTGGCCCGGGCGACGAAGCTCGTCACGTGCACGCCCGGGGGCAGCTCGTCGGCGAAGAACACCACGCGGTCATCCCGCATCTCCGTGTGGTTGAACGGCGACCAGAAGCGCGTCGCCCAGACGTTGTTGCCCTCGTCCGTCTCCGACAGGTCCTCCTCGCTCTCGTACTCGTAGCCCTCGCCGGGGCCTTCCTCCTCGCCGGAGCCCGCGGGGCCCGGCAGGCTCGCCGTGCTGGCCAGCGACGTGTCCACCGGCTCCAGGCCCGCGGGCAGCGGCACGTCCACCGCCACGAAGTTGCGCCGCATCGGCGTGGCCACGCGCACGCGCACGCGCACCAGCTCACCCGCGCGCGCCGCCTTCGCCTGACCGCCACCCGAGTACGGCTCGAACCAGCGCTGGACGATGATGCCCCGGTCCATCGGGTCCATCGGCATCTGCGCCGGCGCGTAGCGCAACAGCGCGCCGTAGTAGAGGTTGCCCGTGCCGTTCACCCCGAAGGTGAAGGGCTGCGCCTTGTCCGCCGGGCCCAGCTTCTCCACCGGCACCTGCACCGTCTTCACGCCCATGTCGCGGCCCTTGAAGTCGGCGGACGCAATCACCTGTCCGCCCAGCTTCACCACCGCCTCGAAGGACGGCACGGCCGTCTCCTTGCGGCGCACCACTTCCGACAGCGCCATCAGCGTGAAGGCCGCCTCCTGCGTGTTGCGGAAGCGCCCATCCCCCTCGCGCGCGGAGGCCAGGTAGCGCCCCATCTTCGACACGTAGGGGTGGTCCGGCTGCACGTCCACCAGCGTCTGGAGCACCAGCGCCGTGGTGCGCGTGTCGGAGGACCAGAGCGGCGCGTACGTCTTCGGGTCCGTCTCCTGGAAGTGCACGCCCGCCGC
Organism: Corallococcus exercitus; assembly: GCF_003611585.1. Classification (GTDB taxonomy): domain Bacteria; phylum Myxococcota; class Myxococcia; order Myxococcales; family Myxococcaceae; genus Corallococcus; species Corallococcus exercitus. Next base: position 2,395 of record NZ_RAVW01000156.1, read on the forward strand.
GGTCTCCTGGGCCGTGTTGAGCAGCTCCTGGAGCATCTTCTGGCCCTGCGCGCGGTTGCCCTTCCCCACGAAGATGGCGTCCGTCAGCATCGCCCGCGCGAAGAGCGGCAGCTTCTGCCGCTGCTCGAACAGCTCGTTGTAGTACGACGGCCGCGGCGCCCCCATGCGCGCCAGCGTGTAGAGCGCGAAGGCCCGCGTCTCCGGCCCCACCGCGCTGCAGCCGTAGGCGCACTGCGAGCACACGCCCGCGGCCACCTTGTCCGCCAGGAACTTCTTCGCCTTGTCGAGCACGCCCGCGTTCACCGCGTAGCCCACCTCCTTGGCCCGGGCGAGCGCCAGCGTCGCGTACGCGGAGGCATACGGCGACGAGCAGTCGCTGGAGGCCCAGAAGCGGAAGCCGCCGTCGTGGTTCTGGAGCGCTTCGATCCTGCGCACCGTCGCCGCCACCACCGTGTCCGGATCCAGCGTGCCCTGCGTCTTCAGCGCGTCGTCGCTGAGGAAGCTCCGGACGAACGCCTGCTTCTGCTCGTCCGAACCGCCGGTCCACGCGACACCGAACTTGCCGGACAGGTCGCGCAGCGCGACGAACGGCACCAGCCGCGACGACATCTGCTCCAGGCACCCGTAGGGATAGTCCACCAGCTGGTTCATCGACTCGTCGAACCCGCCCATCACCGTGGAGGACATCGTCACCGTGAGGCCGCCCATGCCCGGACGCACGCCGCCCGGCGGCTTGAGCCCCTCCACGCGCTCGCCCGTCGTGTCGCCGTAGACCGCCACGGCCTCCATGCCCACGGGCAGCTGCACGGGGATCTTCTGCTCCACCGCGTCCGTCTCCCCGCCGCCCGCGACGGCGAAGCGCAGCACCGCGGTGCCCGGCTGCTCGGCCACGAAGGTGAAGCGCACCTCGCGGGCCTTGCCGTCCAGCTGCACCGTCTTCTCCGCGGGACCTTCCACGCGCACGCCGGTGAGCTGCGCGGTGACCTTGGCCTCCTTGATGGCCGGGTTCGTGGTGTGGATGACCACGCCCGCCTCCGCCTTGTCGCCCACGCGCACCAGCCGGGGCAGCGCCGGCAGCGCCAGCAGCGGCTTGGCCACCTGCACCTTGCTCTCGCCCACGCCGAAGCGGTCCGCGTCCGTCACGGCCACCGCCATGATGCGGAAGGTGGTCAGGTTGTCCGGCAGCGTGAACTCCACCTTCGCATTGCCCTGGTCGTCCGTCTCCACCGACTGGAAGACCGCCGTCGTCTTGAAGTTGGACCGGATGCCGGAGCCCGTCGTGTCGGAGCCGCCGGAGCCGCCCGGCCGCGAGCCCTTCTCGCCGTACAGCTTGCGCAGCACCAGGTGGATGAGCGGCTCGCCAATGCGCACCGACAGGCCGCGCTCCTGGAACATCGCGTCCAGCGGATCCGGCGCCTTGTAGCCCGTCAGCCGCAGCACGCCTTCATCCACGGCCCAGAGCGTCACCTCCGACTTCGCGCCCTGGCCCGCCGCGTCCTTCACCGCCACGTTCACCGTCACCTTGTCGCGCGGGCGCTTCTCCGGCGCGTCCGGCGTCAGCGCCACCGACAGGCGCTTGGACTTCTTCTCCACCCGCAGCTGCGTGTAGCCCACGCGGACGGCGGGGCGGCCCGGGTCGTCGCCGGACTCGATGCCCTTGGACGCCTCCACGCGGCCGCGCACCAGCACCACGCCCACGTAGACGTTGGGGATGGCGCCCTCCCCCAGCGGGATGTCCAGCGCGGTGGCGCTGCCCTTGAGCTTCACGCGGCGCACGCTGAGCACGCCCTCGCGCTCCACGGTGACGAGCGCGTCCGCCTGCGGGTACGGGCTCTTCACCAGCACCTTCGCGGTGTCACCCACGTCGTACAGCTGCTTGTCCGCCACCAGGTCGATGCGGTCCGTGTCGTTGCGCTGCCAGGACACCCAGCCGGAGCCGGTGACGTAGAGCGAGTCACGCGTCGTCGCCTTGCGGCCCTTCGCGTCCGTGGCCACCGCCTCCAGCACGTACAGGCCGGGCTCGGCGGGGGTGAACTTGCACTGCTGCGGCGTCGCGGCGCTCTTCACCGAGCACTTCGCCGCATCCGTCTCCACCGGCTCCGTGACGGTGAACCACTGGCCGCCGTCGCCCTTCTTGCGGATGGACTTCCAGTCGCGGCGCTTGATGTTCACGTCCACCGCGACGCCCTCCTGGCGCTTGCCCTCGGGCGATACGGCGACGACTTCCAGGCCCACCTCCTTGCCGGCTTCCGCGAAGCCGGTGGAGAGCATGCGCAGGCCCGCGTAGACGTCCGCGGGGTGCACGATGACGAGGTTGCGGTTGGCGACGCGCTGGCGGTTGACGTCCTCCACCTCCGCCTCCAGCGTGTACTCCCACGTCTTGCCACCGGGCGCGTCCGCCGTGCCCAGCGCCAGCGCCAGCTGGCCCTGCGCGTCCGTGCGGCCGTCACCGGAGCCGAACGATTCGGTGCTGGTCTCCGGGTGCTCGTCGTCCCACCACCAGGTGTTCACGCCGAAGGTGAAGGCCTCGTTGCCCGGGGGCGCGAAGAAGGAGCTGGCGCGCTGCACGTTCCAGCGCACCTGCGCATCGCCCATGGCGCCGCCGAACAGGTAGCGCGCGTCCACGCGGGCGGTGAGCGGCTCGCCGGCCGCGACGTCCTTCTTGGGCACCGCCACGTCCACGCGGAACTGCGGCGCGCGGTACTCCTCCACGCGGAAGGTGCCGCCGTAGCTCAGCGACTCGCCGCCGACCTTCAGCTTCGCGGCCACGTCGTAGTAGCCCAGGGGCATGTCCTTGCCCAGCTTGAGGTCCGCGCGGAAGGTGCCGTACTTCGTGACGGCGGCCTCCGTCTGGAAGACCTTCTCACCGCGCGAGCTGGTCACCGTGATCTGCGCCTTCGCGTTCGCGGGCGGCGACTTGAGCGCGCCCAGGCGGCGGTAGCGCGCCACGCCCTTGAGCATCACGTCGTCGCCGGGGCGGTAGATGCCGCGGTCGGCGAACACGAAGCCCAGGCTGTCCGGGACGCGGCCCTCCCACGCGCTCTGCAGCGAGAACGCGCCGGGCGACATGCCGCCCTCCCACGTGGACAGCGTCACGCCAATGTCCGTGTCCTTCACCGCGGACACCATGGCCCACGGCGTGCTCCAGGCGGACTCCTCCTTGGGCTTGAGCATCTCCGACAGGCCCGGCACCTTCGCCAGGCCGTTGGCGTCCGTCGTGCCCGTCCAGTGCTCCGTGCCCTGCTTGTCCCAGAGCGTCAGCTGCGCGTCCGGCACCGGGGCGCCCGTCGCCAGCGACGTCACCCACACCACGCCGGAGGCGGCCCCCAGCTTCGCGTGCACCGCCAGGTCCGTCACCTGCCCGATGACACGGTGCGGGTACTTCTGATTGAGCGACGGCGCGTTGAGCCGCGCGAGGAACAGGCCCGTCTTCGCCCCGCTGAACGCCGGACGAAGGTCGAGCGGCGACGTGCGCTCCACGTTGCGCGCGGCCTTCGTGTCCACCGTCGTCCGGTAGGGCTCCGAGGACGGCCACTCGTTGGTGTCGATGAGCTGCGCGAGCTGCGCGGGGGACAGCGACCACACCTCCGCCTGCACCTCCGGGACGTTGGTCGTCACCAGCGGGATGGAGCCGTCACCGGACGCCTCCACCAGCGCCTCGCGCGAGCCGGAGTCGAAGGCCGGCTCCACGTCCGCCAGCTTCACCTCGCCCTGGAAGGCGGGGCCCGTCTGGCCGAAGAGATCCTTGTAGCCCGCGGCGACCTTGATCTTGTACGTGGTGCCGGGGCGGTAGCGGCCGGGCAGCGACACGTACGGGTTCTTCAGCTCCGCGCCCGAGTACGGCATCTGCGTCTGCACGCGCTCCCAGTCGATCTCCGCCTTCGGCTCCAGCGTCACCTTGCCCTTGAGCGAAGCGGCATCCAGCTCATTGGACGTGAAGAGGATGAGCGGGCCGTAGGGGCACTTCTCCTCGCCCCAGGTGAACACGCACGCGCCCGCGGACTCCATCTTGAGCGCGCCGTAGGTGGCGTACGCGTAGCGCACCGCCTCGCCCATGGGCAGCGGGCCGTCCGTGCCCGTCAGCTCCCCGTCCACCACCAGGGTGAACTGCGTCCCCGCCGGCAGCTTCTGCGCGGGCTTCAGCTCGTACTTCACGCGGCGGTCCTGGGACTTGCGCTCCGGGCCGCTGCCCACCTGCGTCTCCTTCAGGTCCGCGTACGCCGTCGCCTTCACCAGCGTGAGCGGCACCGGAGCGCCGGTCGCGGGCTCCAGGCGCGCGTGCTGCGCCAGGTCCTTCACCGCCTGGTTGAAGGTGAGCGTGAAGACCTGCTCCGGCTGCAGCCAGCGGTACTCCGCCTCCGGCTGCGCGGACTGGATGGACGGGCGCGGCGTCTCGAACTGGAAGGTGTACGGCTCCGCCAGCGCGGTGCCGTCCATGGCCTTGAGGCCCGCGGGCACCGTCACCGTGTACTGCGTCCCCAGCTTCACGCCCGAACTCGGCACGAACTCCACGCTCGCGGAGCCCAGCCAGCGCCACTCGCCTTCCAGCGCGGGGGCGATCTTCGCGGGCGCCGCCAGGCCGCGCTCCGCGGCGACGGAGCCCAGGGCGATCATCGGCTTGGTGAAGGTGATGGTCGGCCGGACGTTGCCGTAGGCCTGGCCTTCGGGCCGCACGGCCGCGATGGAGAGCGGGCCCTGCTCGGCGGCGTCCTGGGCGTCGATCTTCAGCGCGGGAGGCTCGGGCAGCGGCTCGACGGCGATGCCAGGGGACTTCGAGGACGGAGTCGGCGCGGTGCCGGTCTCCGACGGGCCGCCCTTCGCGTCCTTGTCGCCCCGCGAACACGCGGTCGCGACGACAAGGCAGAGGGCCAGCAGGGAGAGTCTGCGCATGGTGGGGCTCACGGAGTTCCAGGGCGGGCACACGTGGCTGTCCCCCCTGAAAAATGACGCGAGCACCGTACCATGGGGCCCCCCGCCCCGCTGTCACTCCTGAGTCATCCGGGCAGCCGCGGATCCGTGCCTCGGATTCCGAGCGATTGAGAGTTCCGGACCGGCACCGGAACGCGGGGGTAACGCGGCCGGCCATCCAGCACCGGGGGGCCGTCCGCGAGCACGGACGTGGGCGCGAAGGCCCGGGCGACGGACACGACGCAGCCGCCCAGCAGCTTGCGCCAATGGGACTTGGGACGACGGGCGGGTGACGCCATGGATGCCTCCGACCGGATGGGGGGAGACACCAAGGTGGAAGGGGGGCCGCCCACCGGCCATCGCACCGGTGCGCCGCCCCCCATCCTCCAGCGGACAGCGCCTACTTCGGCTCCTGCCCGATGTACTTCTCGACGAGGGCGTTGATCTTCGTCTCGCAGGCGCCCTCGCAGACCAGGTAGCGCAGGCCGTTGACGGGGTCGTGGAGGCGGGCCGCGAGCGTCGCGGAGATCACGAAGGTGACCTCCTTGCGCTGCTTGCCCTTGCCGGACACCAGCGTGCCGCGCACGACGCAGGACGCCCAGTCCACCCGGTCATGCACCTCCTGCTCCGCGATGGGAGTCGCCGAGCGCAGGTACGTGAGCGCCTCCTCCGCGGAGAGCTTGAAGTAGCCGCAGTGCTCCTTGTCGGTGCTGTTCTCGGCGCCCTCCTCCATGCCGGCGGACAGATGCTCGATGCGCGCGTTCGCCGGGACGGACCACCGGGGTGGCTCGGCCTGCGCGAGCGTGGCCGCGAGGCCGGCGAGCACCGTCATCCCGGCCCAGCGCCGGAGCTTCATTGCCTGAGGGATGTGTCGCATGTCAGTACCCGAAGCCCTTTCCTTCTCCGCGCGGCGTGTCCTTGTAGGCGATGACGCCGTGCACGTAGACGTCCGCGTCCGTGAGTTTGTAACGGTCCTGCAGCACGCTCACCAACGCTTGGACCGCGGAGACCTGGGCCGCGGTGGGCTCATTGAACGCCCCCTTGGCATCCTTGACGCCCACCACCTCGATGCCGATGGAGTCCTCGTTGAGGGGGTAGCGGTCCGGGTAGCTCTTGGTCAGCTCGTGCTTGTAGACGTCCTTCTTGCGGTCGGAATAACCGGCGACGCGCTTGGGGTCCCACAGGTTCTTGAGCGCCGCCTTCTCCGTCGCCGAGCAGGTGTTCTCCTCCTCGCAGCGCGCACGGATCTGCCCCACGTGCGAGGCCATCTGGTCCAGCTTCATCGTCTGGATGATGCGCCCGTCCTCGGTCACCAGGAAGTGGGCGCCGGTCTTCTGCCCGTCGCGGTAGGCGTTCAACGTGCTCTCCGCCGTGGATGCGCTCGTGCGGTGCAACACGATGGCATTCACGCTCTTGAGATTCCCACCCTCCAGCGTCTTGAAGCGGTTCATCTCCACGACATAGGACGTGACCTCGACCTCCGGCTCCTCCTTGGGGGCTGGCGCGGCGGCCGCCTTGGCCTTGAAGCCGCTGGGGTCCACGAAGCGCGTGGGCGCGTTGCGCGCGTACGCGTAGAGGTTGCACTCCACGGGGCTGTCCACGCAGAGCGACGGCTGCTCCAGGAAGAGCGGGTCCGGCGTGAGGAAGCGGTTGATGACCGGGTCGTAGTCACGCGCGCCCATGCGCGCGAGCCCCAGGTCCACGTCGAAGCCCTTCTCCACGTAGTCGAGCACCTCCGCGCTCACCGGGCGGAAGCTCCGCGCGCCGAACGGTGAAGCGACGAGCAGCTGCCCCAGCGCGTCCGCCATCACCGTGCCCCGGCTGTCCGTGCCCACGAGCTGGAAGACGCCGTCGTTCACCAGCCCCATCACCTGGCGGGCGAACCGGAACGGCTTCGTCAGGCCTCCCTTCGACAGCAGCGCGCCGCCGTCCAGGTAGGCCGCCTGCGGCACCGTGCCCGCGAGCTTGAGCAGCCGCTGTCCGGACTCGTCGTAGAGGAAGCGCCACTCCTCCTGGCCCGGGCGATGGGCGCGGGCCACCTGGCCGTTGGGGCCGTACTCGAACACCAGGTCGCCGCGCGACACGGTGCGGCCCAGGTCGTCGAACGTGTACGTCACGCTGCCGACGGTCAGGGTGTTGCCCAGCCGCGTCAGCGCCTGGTGCACGCCGTCCTGTTCGATGGCGGAGGGCAGGCCCTGGCTGTCGTACGCATAGGCATACGCGTGCCCGCTGTCCTGCGACGCGGTGAGGAAGCCGCGCGGCGAGTACGCGTAGTCTCGCTCCAGCGTGACGCCGTTGGAGCCGTAGGACTCCGCGGCCACGTTGCCCCGGTTGTCCAGCCGCTGCGCCACGGTGGCGGTCCACCCCGGGCCCTGCTGCGCCTTGGTGAGCTGCCGGCGCGTGAGCGGGTCGCGGCCCAGCGTCACGCGCGTGCCGTTGGCGAAGTCCGCCGTCACCGGCTGCCCTTCCGCGTCGTAGCCGTAGAGGGCCAGGAGCATGCCGTCCAGCCGCGTCTCCGCCAGGCGGCCGTGCGCGTCCCAGCGGTCCTCCTGCGTGTGCGAGGACAGGAGCACCCCGGCCGCGTCGCTCACGAGCGTCGTCTCGCGCGCGACGTCGCCGCCGTCGCTGTAGACGAACTGCGTGTCCACCGTGCGCCAGCCCGTGAGGGTCACCACCCGGCGCGACACCTTGCCGTCCGCGCGGTACTGGAAGGTCTTCTGGAAGCCCTGCCCTTCCACGCCGGTGAGCTCGCCCAGGTGCGTGCGCGTGAGCGGGGCCTGGGGCGTGGCGCCGTCGTAGTAGAAGCGGTAGCGCTGCGTGGCGCCGGTGCCCGGGTCGGTGTGCAGGGCTTCCGTCTTGCGGCCCAGGCCGTCATACGTCCAGCCCTCCGTGCTGCGGGCCACGCCCGCCGGGCTCAGCATCCGGCGCTGCGTGGGCAGGCCGGAGACCGGGTCGTAGGCGTAATCCACCGTGGCGATGCCCTCGCGCGCCACGCGCGTCACGCGGCCGTGCGCGTCCAGGGCCAGCTGGTGGTGCTTGCCGTCCGGCAGCTTCACGTCGCGCACGCGACCCAGCACGTCGTAGGTGTACTCGTAGCGCGTGCCGTCCGCGTCCTGGAAGGCGCGCACGCGGTCGCTGCCGTCGGTCCAGCGTGACGTGGTGAAGGTGCCGTTCTCCACCACGTCCCGCCGCAGCCCCGCCGCCTCCACCGCCAGCGTCACGTGCTCCTGGCGCTGGACGCCCGTCTGGAGGACGGCGGAGGACTCCGCGACGTGGCCGAAGCCGGCGCTCCGGCTGAAGCCCAGCGACGCGGTCCCCGTCAGCAGGTCGCCATAGGTCACCTGCTCCGGCTGGAGCGTGCCCGGCGCGTGGGGGCGCGCGTACCGCCGCGTCTCCAGCTGGGCCGGGTCGTAGGTGGTGACGGGCTGGAAGGACCAGCCTCCGGGCATCCGCTGCGCCGTCGCCACGGGCTCACCGGCCGCGGTGCTCCACTCGGCCGCCTGGCGCCGCGCGCCGCCCTGCGTGTCCACCAGCGACTCCACCTGCACCAGCGCGGGCGTGAGCGCGGTGGCGTACTGGTAGGACAGCTTCGTGGAGGGGTTCGTCTCCGTCGCGAGCCCCTGGTCGTCCCACTGCCGCGTGAGCCGCTCCAGGCCGTCGTAGCGGAAGGACTCCGTGTAGCTCGCCGTGCCCCGGCCATAGCGCAGGGCGCGGGCGGCGTCCGTCAGCGGGTCGCGGTCGGTCACCTCCACGGTGGTGCCGTCCGGGGACGTCACCTTGCGCAGGAGGGTGCCGCCCGGCTCGAAGTCGAACCAGGTCGTGCCCTGCCCCGGCACGGCGACGTGCTCCACGGAGTAGTCCGGCCGGTAGAAGACGTCCTGGAGCGTCAGCGCGCCGGTGGGCGACAGGCTCTCCAGCTTCTGGACCATGCCCACCGCGTTGCGCGTCGTGCGCGACTCGTGGCGGAAGTCCAGCGTCGCGTCCGCGTGCTGGCCCGTCAGCACCACGTTCGCGTCCAGGCAGTGCAGGTGTCCCGCGAGCCCGGACAGGGTCGCGCGGGTGCGCTCGGTGGTGAGCGTGCCGTTCGCGGTGTGCAGCACGCTGCGGGCCGGGCACAGCTCCGCGGTGTATGCCTGCACCTCCGTCCACTCCTCCACCTGGCGCGAGCCGGAGCGCCACCCGGTGTGCTGCTCGCGCAGCCGCTTCCACGGAAGGCCGAAGGAGCTTGTCGCCTCGTACACGCGCCACTCGAAGCGCTCCACGCCCGGGGTGCGCGTGTCGGTGGACGTGCTGGAGACGAGCAGGCCGGTCTGCCGCTCGTCATGCGCGAAGGTGGACGTGTCCGTGACCACCGGCGTGACGCGCGACACGTCCTCGTAGCCCAGCAGCGTGCGGCTCACCGGGTGCATGACGGGCTTCGCGTAGTCGTAGGTGATGTGCTCGGGGGTATGGCCGGAGGACGTCACGTCCAGCGCGGAGAGGACCGCCTCGCGCTGGTGGATGCCGGGGACCGCGGGGCTCCACGCGTACTGGAACGCCAGGCGCGTGCCCTTGCCGTCGTCCGCGGAGCGCATGAGCCCCGAGCCCGGTGCATCCAGGGTGACGGCGTACGCCTGCCCCAGCCGCACCGTGTTGAGCTGCGTGCCGCCGGTGCCGGTGAGGTCGCCCACCACCACCGGGCCGGGCAGCCCGTCGAAGAAGTCACCCAGGGGCGCGCGCACCTCCGCGAACTCCTCGCCGGTGTTCACGAAGAAGAGCGCGTAGCCCTGCTGCCACAGCACCAGGTCCGACAGGCCGTCCTTGTTCAGGTCCACGAACGCAAGCTGGTAGTCCAGGAACCCGCTCAGCTCGCCGCCGTACCACAGGCGCACCGGCATGCCCTGGCCCGCGCCGTCAAAGCGGTACTGGCCCTGCCCGTACCAAACGACGAGCCCGCCCTCGTGGCGCGCGACCAGGTCCGACTGCCCGTCGCCGTTGAGGTCCTGCACCCAGCTGGTGTGCGGGGTGAAGTACGGCATCAGGCCGCCGCTCACCCTGGGGCCGAACGCGGGCGCCACCGGGTCCGTGCCCACGTTGGGCAGGACGTCGTAGCCGCCCTCGTACACGCGCAGCAGGTCCGGACGCCGGTCGCGGTTCAGGTCCACCAGGCGCGTCTGCGGCCCCAGCTCCCAGTTGCCCGGGAGCGACTGGCGGTTCACGAGCTGGCCCTCGCGCGAGCACACCGTCAGCTCCGTCGACTGCCAGGCGCCGTCCGCGCGCAGGTCCACCACCTGGTGCGCGTCCGTGTCCGGGCCCAGCTGCACCAGGTGCCGGGGCTCGTTGTAGACGGACTCCGGCGGGCGGCACTCGGGCACGGTGCCCGGGCCGGCAGCCGGCAGCTCCTCCACGCGGAAGCCGCTGCCCTCCTGCACGAAGAGCGTCTGGCGCTGGTGGTGCTCCACATCCAGCCGCCCGTCCTGATCCACGTCCAGCAGGGCCGCGTGGTCCGGCTGGAAGGCGTCGCCGCCGAACGCGGTCAGCAGGCCGTCCAGCCCGGGCGCGGCCTGGAACCGGGCCGCCTGCAGCGCCTCATCCGACTCCGCGTAGGTGTAGTGCGTGGCGGGCGGCGTCGCGCCGGAGGCGAACACCTGCTGCACATCGGTGAGGCGGAACGCGGGGCCCTGGGCCTCGTCCTGGTACGTCAGCACGTAGTGGAAGCGCTCCACGGGCGTGCCCGCGGCCGCCGTGCGCACGCGCAGCGCCACCTCCTGGACGCGGCGGTCCAGCTTCAGGGGCGCGCCGCTGCGGTAGTCCACCGTGGCGAGCGTCCGGGGCGCGTACGCGAAGGCCACCTCGTAGTGGAAGTCCTCGCCCCGGCCGCCGTAGCGCACGCGGTCCAGGAAGGGCCGGCCGGAGGGGTTCACCGTCCAGTCCAGCCGCGCGCCCTGGCCGGTGGCATCCCGCGCCTCCTCCAGGAACCACGTGTGCGTGCCGCGCGGCGTGTCCACGCGCACCTGCGCGCCGAAGGTCCACCGGCTGCCGTCCGGCAGGAACGCCACCAGCGAGGCGCCCGTCTCCACCACCCGCACGCCCGCGGTGAAGTCCACCGGGTACCACACCCCGTCCGTGCCCTTCACCATGCGGCCCCAGGGGCCGGACAAATCATCGGTGGCATAGTCCACCTCTCCTCGCGCGCGCGTGCGCTGGACGGTGAGGCTGGTGCCCCAGCCCATGCCCCATTCATTCAGGCCGCCGTCGGGCGAGTACGTCGGGAAGGGCTGCACGAGCAGCGGCCCCCGGTCCTGCGGCACCTGGAACGGGGATGGCAGGCTGAAGCCGCCCCGGCTCACGTCGGCGGGACCGAAGGTGGTGTGGGCGTACTGCCCCACGAGCGAGCCTCGCTGCGGAGCGGCGAGCTCCGGCGCCTGGACGCGTGAATCCGCGAACGGCATGCCCTGGGCATAGGCCCCGGGCGCGGCAAGACATAACAAGGCCACGGACAGCTTCCGTAGCGGTGACATGGTGACTCCTGCTGGAAGTGGGATGGGAAGAAAAGCGGGGAGCGCCGTTGCCGGCGCTCCCCTGGGAACGGCTCACCCGCGGCCCGTGACGGGCCGCCGGCCTACTGGCACACCAGCGGCTCCGGCATGGAGCCCACGGTGCGGCGATCCACCTGGTACACGAGCACCAGCTCCGTGGCCGCATCCAGCGGGTGGATGGGGTTGGTGCGCAGGCCCGTCACGTCGAAGCGCGCGGTGCTGAAGGGCGACAGGCCGTCGCCGCCGGTGAACTGCTCGTTCTCCGGCATCGTCAGCTCCTTCGTCTGGAAGGTGCTGATGGCATCCGCGGACAGACCGAACAGCACGCGGTTCTGCCCCAGCCGCCACCGGGCGCCCTCCAGCAGGTCGTCCTCGATGAAGTACTTCTTCAGGCCCTGCGAGCCGGTGAAGGTCAGCTCCTGCTCGAACGTGGTGGCCGAGCGCAGGAACTGCCCGTTGAGCGTGGTGTTCTCCGCGGACGTCGAACCGCCGGCGCGCACGAGGTACAGCCCCATGCGGTGGAGGATGGGCGTCGCCTCCGTGCACTGGAGCGACCCGGACACCGCGCCGTCCGCGGCGTAGAAGTCCGAGGGCACCAGCTGCACGGAGAAGGCCGCCTTGGGGCTCGCGGTGTTCAGCAGCGAGTCCCACACCGCCTTGGAGCGCTCCGGGCTGGCCTTCAGCCACGGCGACGCGGGCGCGGGGACGCCCGGCTTCGGGAAGCTCAGGGCCACGAGCGTGTAGTTGGGGTCCTTGTCCGCGAAGCGGCCGTCGGCCAGGGCGCTCGTCACCTCGTTCACGGCGGTGAGCTCCAGGTCGGCCAGGTTCACGTACGCCTGCGACCAGTCGGCGCGCACCAGGTTGGTGAAGGCCGTCCGCGTCTTCAGGCCGGCGAGCACCGACGGGTAGCGCAGGTCCAGCACCGGGAACAGGTGGTCCGTCACCAGCACGGACAGGGCCTGGGTGCTCTGGCGCAGCTTCTCACCGTCCAGGTTGCGCAGACTCCAGGCGGGCACCAGCCGCAAGAGGCGGCTCTGCTGCTCCAGGGCGTCCTCGTCGCGCGACAGCGCCTTCATCTCCAGCGACAGAAGCTCCATCTGCCGCTCGACGGCGCGGATCTCCACCTTGCGCTCCAGCCGCGCCAGCTCCTTGGACACGAAGGTGTCGTAGAGGGACATGAGCGACGCGGGGAACTGGCTCACGTCGCACACCGTGTTGCAGGTGCCGGTGACATTGCACTGGGTCTCCTCGCGGCAGGCCGTGTTGAGCGCGCTCGTGGCCGCCTGGCGGCGGGCCGCCATGTCCTGGGAGAGCACCCGGCCCTGGTTGACCAGGGCCTCGGTGGCGGTGCGCATGTCCGTCAGCACCCGGGCCATGGCCGGCGCCATCTGGCGCACGGCGGAGCCCGCGGGCACCAGCTTCTGCATCTCCACCGTCAGCGAGTGCGTCGTGTCCGGCGAGCACGTGAACGTGGAGCCGGGCAGCGCCACCTTCGCGGCGTCGTTGGCCACCAGGTACAGGTCCACGCCCGGGTCCGTCTGCGTGTCAGAGAGCCCCGGCTTGCGGCCGATGATGACGGACATGGCCGGCTGCACCACCTGCACGTCGCGCACGACCTGGGTGTTCTTCTCCACCTGCACCAGCAGGAGCGAGCCCACGGGCAGGTTCGGGAACGGTGTGCCCGGCAGGCGGATGCCGGTGTTGTACGTGGCGCTGACGCGTTGGTCACCGCCGTTGGTGTTGTCCGCGGTGGTGCGGCGGCCCTTCTCGCTGGACAGACACGCCTCCGCGTAGGCGTAGACAGAGGCCTCGACCTTGACGAAGAGGTCCCAGCTGGCGCCCGCCTCCACCCGCGCTCCCGCACAACCCCGGCTGGAGCTGGACGAGCCCGAGTAGTTGGACGTCGCGTTGGACTGCGCGGTGAAGGCGCTGTCGCTGAAGGACACCAGGTAGCCCTCCGGGCCGGTGAGCGCGTTGGACACGTTCACCCCACCCAGGGTGCCCTGGGTCTGCATCGGCTTCTGCAGCTGCGCCTTGGACAGCACGCACGCGGGGGCCCACTGGTTGCGCGCGGAGAGGTTGATGATGTCGCCCGCGTTCGCGGCCTGCGTCCACACCGCGCCGTTCTTGCGCACGGCGTAGCTGGTGAAGTTGCCCTGGCTCATGCCCGGCTCGAAGCGAGCCTCCTGGGCGGAGATGACCAGCGTGTCCGGAGTGCCGCGGGAGATGGCCAGGCGCGCCAGGTCCGCGGACTCCGCCTCGCTCGCCACGTTGAACGCGGCGGCGAAGTCACCGAAGGCGGCGTCCTCCAGGGCCGCGTTGGCGCGCAGCCCCGTCAGGTCCACGGCCAGCTGGTCGAACTGGGTGAGCCGCAGCTTGAGCTGATCATGCACGCTGGTGCGCTGCTGGACGTTGCCCATCTCCGCCAGCCGCGCATTCACGTATTCCGTGCGGTGTTGGATGAAGTCCGCCTTGTCCGTCGTCAGCTTCTGGGTGCGCTGGGTGATGAGGTTGTCCAGCTGGGCGCGCTTGGCCTCCTGGATGCCGGCGCGCAGCGAGTTGCGCGCGCTGGGCAGGAAGGTGCCCGTGCGCAGGTAGCTGGCGGTGCGCGTGTTGCCGTCCTGGATGGCGCGCGACAGCATCAGCGCGGCGGCGGGCGTGGCGGTGGGGGACGTGCCCATCAGCAGCGACGACGAGTAGTCCGTCGCGCCGTAGACCTCCTTCACGGCGGTCCGCAGGGACGCGTGGCGCTGGCGCAGCAGGTCGAAGAGGTTGCGCCAGGCGTTGCGCTCCGCGGGGGCCAGGGCCAGGTTGGAGGCGCCCTGCACCGCGGTGTTCAGGCTCGTCTCGTCCGCCATGGCGCCGTACAGCCGCCACAGCTCGGACACCTCGGTCTGCACGGGCGGCGGGCCCGCGCACACCATGAAGCGGCAGCCCAGGTCGTGCATCAGGCTGACGTCCGCCAGGCGGTCATGCAGGCCGTGCAGGCCGTCGCCCAGGAGCATCAGGAGGGGCGCGTTGTTCAGGGGCAGCGACGTGGAGCCGCCCACCGGCGTGAGGGCCGCCTGGAGCATCGCGCGGTCCGTGGAGAGGCCGGTGTTGAACGGGTCCCCGGCGATGAGCTGCGTGCCGTCCTGGCTGAGCAGGCCGCCCGCGTAGGCCATCTTCCAGAAGTCGCTGAAGGTCAGGTCCAGGTCCTTCCACAGGGCCTCCGGCAGCGCGGCGCCGCCGTACACCTGGGTGCGCGCCAGGCCGTACCACTGGTCCAGCCGCGCCATGCGCGCCTGGAGGTCCGCCTGGATGAGCTGCCCCTGGCTGTCGCGCTTCAGCGCGAGGACGTCCTTGCGCAGCAGCGCCTGGCTGATGTCGTACCAGGCCTGCTTGTAGGGTGAAGGGCCGGAGCAGGACACCGCGGCGGCGCTGGCGGCCGCGTCCATGCAGCGCTGCCAGACGGTGGCGACGCGGTCCGCGGGGACATGGGACTGGGCCATCCGGTGGCACATGGCCAGGGTGGCGTCCACGGCGCCGGTGGACGCGCACGCCTCGGCGGCGGCCGGGGGCGTCCAGGCGTTGCAGTTGTTGGACGTGAGGTCCGGCTCGTCGAAGTACTCCGCGCGCAGGCCGTGCGTGGAGGACGCGGTCAGGTAGAGCCGCTCCGTGGGGATGACGACGAAGCCGCTGGAGCCCGGCGGCGTCCAGCGCAGGCGGGCCGTGGCGTTGTCACCGTTGTCGAAGTACTCCACGCGCAGCGCGTAGCGCTGACCGGCCTGGAGGTT
The DNA here is from genome assembly GCF_003611585.1 of Corallococcus exercitus. Lineage (GTDB taxonomy): Bacteria > Myxococcota > Myxococcia > Myxococcales > Myxococcaceae > Corallococcus > Corallococcus exercitus. Next base: position 17,597 of record NZ_RAVW01000156.1, read on the forward strand.
GACGGTGGTGGTGTACGACGTCGACGCCTGGGGGAACCACGCGTCGATGCGCAGCGTGTTGTCCACCCACAGCCGCATGCCGTCGTCGGTGGTGATCTCGAAGGTATAGGTGCCGGTGACGGGCGCTTCCACCTCGCCCGTCCAGCGTGCGGAGAACGTCTCCGGAGCGATGGCGCCTGACGGCGAGCCCCGGCCCCAGCTGAAGTCGATGGTGGGGTCGACGCGCGTCACGCGGTTGAAGTCCGGGTAGTCCGCGTAGCGCTGGAGGATGAAGTCCTGCTGCGCGGGGGTGAGCAGCTGCCCCTGGAGCTCGAAGAGCGTCTTGAAGGAGTCCACCAGGTTGCGCTGGAGCAGCGGCTGGTCCACGGACGTGGACGGCAGGGACGCCACGCGGTCCCACGTGGCCTGCAGCCGGCCATACTTCGTCTGGGCGCTGGAGAACGGCACCTCATCCGCCGTGAGGCAGAGAGGCCGGCTGGGCAGCGCCGGGTCCTGCCGGACGTCCGCCGCGCCGCCGAGCTCCGACAGCATCTTTCCAGGCTGCGAGTACTTCACGCTGCCGCCGGCCAGCCCGTCGCACGTGGCCGGATTGGACTCCGTGCCGAAGGACGAGTGACGGCAGGTCGGATAGATGGGCGCACCGTTGCAGGCGGTGGTGCCGCAGACCGGATCCTGGCTGGTGACCCAGTTCACGGCCACGTTGTCGATGACGACGCTGCACGCCTCGGTGAAGTCGTCCTCGGTGATGTAGAGATCGTCCTCCGCGGTGATGACCTCGGAGTCGCCGTACGTGCGGGAGCCCGGCGTCACGCTGACGATGGTCAGCGGATGGCCCGGGAACTCCAGGCCCTGGGCGCGCAGCGCGGCGACAACCTCATTGGCGGCCTGGGTGCACGTCTTGGAGTACATCGACCTGTACGTCGTCTTGCACGGCGGCTTCCTTGAGTAGTCGCAGGCGCGCGTCATCTGGTACACGCCGTAGGCCGTCCCCATGTGCGTCTGCCGCGCGTAGCCGGTGGGGTGGTTGCACGTGGCGGTGCAGGTGGCCGGCTCGTATCCGATGATGCCGCCGCACGCGGACGAGCTGCCGGACTTGAAGCACAGGTCGCGGTACTCCCACGGCCCCGTGCACTTCTGGGAGAGGCCACTGCCCACGACCGGCTCGGAGGTGGGCCGGCAGGAGGCGCCATCCAGCGCTTGCGCCTGCGCGGCCATGGCCTCGACTGCCGGTGTTTCGGGTTCGGGCTCCGGTCCGCAAGCCACCAGGCCCACGGTGGCCACCAGGGCCCACCATGCTCTTCGTACGCCTCGCCTCATCGACATTCCCCTCTTGGGACAGACCCCGGCCGTCGCGTTCGCGGCATTGCGCGAACACGTCCATGGCGGGGTGTGGTGATGGGTCATCCAGACGCGCGACGCGACCTCGCCGCCCGCGAAGGCGGTGCGAGACCCCAACAACGACGTGGCGTATCCGGAGACTTGCGCGGAATACGACTTGCCGAATTATTCCTGGTTGCGGCTTCCGCGCGGACGAGACGCGAGTCGGACTCTACCCGTGGGGAAGCAGCAGGCTCCCGGCGGCGAGTCCCAGCAGGAAGGCCACGGCGACGAGCAGCATCACCCAGCGCACGGCGACGCCCGTCGCGCGCGGGACCTGTTGACCCACGGTGGCGCGGGTGGGCGCGGACTCGTCCGGCACGAGGATGCGGACCTGGATGGCGGCGGTGCGCAGCACCTCGTCCACGTCGGTGAGGAACTTCTCGTACTCCTCGGGCGCGAGTTCCAGGGGGCTGCCGTGCTGGAACTCGTAGCGCCTGGCCACGGCCTCGTGGTTGCGCAGCGAGGCCTGTCCCTTGGCCACGTCCACCCAGCCCGCGACGAGCGCCGGCGCGGTGCCCTTGCGGTCCACGAGCGAGATGGCCTGCCGGGCCTGCTTGCCGCCCGCGGTGCTGGGGCCTTCGGGCTCGTCCACGCGCAGGATGCGGTGCGGGGAGCGGCCGTAGATCTTGTGCTGGAGCTCGGCCTTGAGGCGCTCCGCGAGCAGGGCGGAGTGGGTGGCGAACATCGTGCGCAGCTCGGGCGTCTGCGCGGCCTGGCTCGCCGCCTGCGCGGAGGGCAGCGGCGCGAAGATCATCGGCTCCGGCCGGCTGGCCTTCGGTGGACCGTCAGCGCGTGCCGCGCGAGGCGGCTCGGAGGAACTGCCGTCCAGTTCGGCACCACGGCCCGCGTGGATGAGTTCCGGCAGCTCGAACTCCTCCTCCTTCGCGACGTCACGGCCACCGCCGCGCGAGGCGCCACCGCTCCGGGGAGGACGGATGATTTCCGGAAGGCCCTGGCCCTCCTCGCGGGCACCATTGCGACCCGGACGGATGATTTCCGGAAGGCCCTGGCCTTCCTCGCGGGCACCACTGCGACCCGGACGGATGATCTCCGGAAGGCCCTGCCCTTCTTCACGCGAGCCGCCACGACCGTCGTCCCGCGTGCCGCCTCGACCCGGGCGGACGATCTCTGGAAGGTCCTGCCCCTCTTCGCGAGTCACCGCGCGACCCGGCCGCGCGATCTCCGGAAGGCCCTGCCCTTCCTCGCGCGCACCGCCACGCGAGGGGCG
>NZ_RAVW01000157.1 GCF_003611585.1 Corallococcus exercitus
GGGCGGGGCCGGAATGCTGGGGTCGGCGGAGGCGGTGCTCATGACGCGTGATTCCTTCCGTAGATGATGCGCAGCCCCTCCAGGGTGAGGAACTCATCCACCTCCTGGATGGCCTTCGATTCACTGGCCACCAGCGGGGCCAGGCCCCCGGTGGCCACCACTTTCGCGGAGAAGCCCATCTCCGCCTCCATGCGCGCGCACATGCCGTCCACCATGCTCACGTAGCCGTGGACCAGCCCGGACTGCATGGAGTGCACGGTGTTGCGGCCCACCACGTGCGGCGGGCGCGCGAACTCCACGCGAGGCAGCTTGGAGGCGTTCTGGAACAGGGCCTCCATGGAGATGTTGATGCCGGGGCAGATGGCGCCGCCCAGGTACTCGCCCTTGGGCGTCACCGCGTCCAGCGTCGTCGCGGTGCCGAAGTCCACCACGATGAGGCCGCGGTGGTGCTTCTCGTAGGCGGCCACCGCGTTGACGATGCGGTCCGCGCCCACCTCGCGCGGGTTGTCGTAGAGGATGGGCATGCCCGTCTTCACGCCCGGGCCCACGAACATGGGGCGCGTCTTGAAGTAGCGCTCGCTCATCTTCTCCAGGATGAACTGGAGCGGCGGCACCACGCTGGACACGGCCACGGCCTTCACCTGGTTCGCGTCGATGCCGCTCCACGAGAAGAGCTGGCGCACGACGATGCCGTACTCGTCCGCGCTCCTGCGGGCGCTCGTCTCCAGGCGCCAGTGGTCCAGCAGCCGCCGGCCCTCGTACACGCCCAGGACGGTGTTGGTGTTGCCGACGTCGATGGCCAGGAGCATCGCTTGCGCACTCTAGCGCTGGGGGCGCAGCTGCTCCACGTCCCCCGCCAGCACGCGCTCCACGCGGCCGTCCGCCATGCGAACCATGAGGGCGCCCGTGGGGTCGATGTCCTCCGCGAACCCCTCCCAGTCCCCCCGGTCCGTCCGCACCCGGACGGGCACCCCCAGGGTGCTGGAGAGCGCCTTCCACCGGGTGCGCACCGCGTCGAAGCCGGTGGCCAGGTACGTGTCCAGCCAGGTCTCCAGCCGGGTCCACAGGGCCGCGGCGAAGGGCGCGCGGGCCACGGGCCGCCCCAGCGCCAGGGCGAGCGACGTCGCCGTGGCGCGCAGCTCCTCCGGGAAGTGCTCCTCCCCGGAGTTGAGGTTCACGCCCACGCCCACGATGACGAAGTGCACGCGCTCGGGTTCGGCGGACAGCTCCGTGAGGATGCCGGCCACCTTCCGGCCGGAAATCTGGACGTCATTGGGCCACTTGATGGCGGCGTCGGCGCCCGCCTCGCGCAGCGTCTCCGCCAGGGCCACGGCGGCCACCAGGGTCAGCTCCGGCGCGCGCTGCGGGGGCAATTCCGGGCGCAGGATGGCGGAGAAGTACAGGTTGAGGTTCGGCGGCGACACCCAGGCCCGGCCCCGGCGCCCCTTCCCCGCCGTCTGCTGCTCGGCCACGACGACCGTGCCGTGCGCGGCGCCGTCCTGGGCCAGCCGGAAGGCCGCCGCGTTGGTGGAGCCGATGGTGTCGTGGTGATGCAGCACACGGCCCACCGCGCGCGTGGCGAGCAGCGGGTGGACCTCCAGCGCGGAGAGCCGGTCCGGCCGGCCCACCAGCCGGTAGCCCTTCGCGGGCACGGCTTCGATGCGGTAGCCCTTCAGGCGCAGGGCCTCCACGTGCTTCCACACCGCCGTGCGCGACAGGCCCAGCCGGGTGGACAGCGCCTCGCCGGAGATGAAGCCCTCCCCGCCCTCGGCGAGGAAGTTCAGGATGCGCGCGTCCTGCGTGAGCTCGGTCGTCTCCACGAGAGCGGGCCGGTTCAGTCCTGCGCGGGCGCGGCAGGCGTCTTCGCGGCGCCGGCGCCATCCGCCTTGTAGGAGATGAGCTCCAGCTCCGTCTGCGGCACGCGCTTGCCCTCGTGCTCCGTGGCCACGTCCACGCGGACCAGGCCCACGCCCGCGGCGAAGGTCATCGTGTTCACGAGCGTCGTCTGCGCGTCCACCTTGTTGCGGCCCTCCACGCTCACGCAGTTGGGGAAGGAGCCCGCGGGCACCTTGCAGGCGAAGCCCACCTGCACCAGCTGGTAGCGCTCCGTGGAGGACACGGAGACGACGTTGTTCCAGCCGCGCCCGGCCTCCAGCGGGCCGCGCAGCAGGTAGCGCTTGGGGTCGCGCAGGCCGTAGGCATCCACCGTGAGCTGGCCACCCTGGTTGTCCACGAAGTACCCGTCCTGCTCCTTGACGATCTCCACCGTGACGGGTTTGTCGTCGCGGCCGTCAATGCGGTACGTCCACGCGTTGCCCACGGCCAGCGGGTAGTACTGGGCGATGGACTCGGGCGAGGTGCGCGCGTCCGCTTCGACGCGCTTCGCGCAGCCGGAGCCCACCAGCGTGGAGGCCAGGAGGGCCAGGCCCCCCACCATCGACAGCGATTGCTTCAGGGACGACTGCTTCATGCGCTAGGGGTCCGCGTGGCTCTGGCCACGCGCCTCCGCGGTTGCGTGGTTGCGTGATGCGTAGAGCGTGTCCAACGCCTGCTGCGCGGCGGCCTGCACCGACGGCGTGTCGTGGCCCTGGGCCACCGTGTAGAGGTACGCCTCCGCCTCCGGGCCGCCAATCTCGCCCACCGCGAAGACGATCTCCTGCAGGAAGCCCGAGTCGCGGCCGCGCGCCAGGTCGATGAGCGCCGGCACCGCGCTCTTCGCCTTCATCTCCGCCAGCGCGCCGATGGTGCGGCGCACCTGCTCCGCGTCGCTGGTGTCCTTGAGGCGCTCAATCAAGAGCGGCGCGGCGGCCGGGTGCTTGCGCTCGGCCAGCGTCCGGAGGGCGAACTCGCGGACGCGCGAGTCGGTGGCCTGGAGGTCCGCCACCAGCGCCTCGTCCGCGCGGTCCAACGCGGCGAGCTGCAGCACCGCGGACTCCGTCACCTGCCGCAGCACGCTCTCCAGCGCGGCGCGCATGGCCGTCCGCCGCCCCTCCGCCGACTCCTCCTCCACGGCCGCCTCGCCCAGGCCCACGACCTCGTAGCGCTGGGGCGTGTTGCCGCCGAAGCGCTCCAGGGACAGGTTGGCGCCCACCTCCGCGAAGCTGTGGGGGTTGCCGTCCTTCAGCACCTCGCGGGTGAAGGGCACCTCCAGCGAGAGGCGCCAGGGACGGGCCTTCTTGGGGAGCTCGTCACCCACCAGTTCGAAGCGGCCGGAGGACTCCAGCGCGTCGTCGAACAGGTCCCGCACGCCCTCCGGACCGAAACCCAGGAGGGCGTTGTCCCGCAGGGTGTCCCCGGCCAGCTCCACCGGCGCCACCGGATAGCGCGGGGCCTGCGAGCGGCAGGCCCCGAGGAACAGCACGCAGGAGGTAAGCAGCAGGGCCGGCTTCATGGCCCCCCCAGGCTAACACTCCCGCGTCCACCGCACCTGATTCCGTGCGGGGGATCAGCCCTCCTTGTTGCCCTCGGACGAGCCATCCGTCCCGGGGGCCACCGGCGCCTCGTGCACCTCGCGGGCCTCGCGGACTTCCGCGGGCTGCGAGGACGCCTCGGCGGTGGCTTCTTCCGGAGGCAGCGCCTGCCCCGCGACCGGGGTCACCGCATCGGACGCGGCGTGGGCGGCATCGGCCCGTGCCCGCGCGGCTTCGTCGGACTCCGGCGGGGCCTGCACCGCTTCGCCCGCCTGCCAGACGTTGCCCACTGCGGGCGGCGTGGCGGCGGCCTCCCCGTGCGCAGGGCTGGCGGACGCGTCCGTCGCCGGCAGGGCCTCACCCGCGAGCGCGACCTGCTCACCGGTGACGCTTCCCCCCGGCGACGGCGCGGTGATGGCACCCGAGCCTTCACCGGAGGCGACCGCTGGCGTTGCCCCGTTCTGATCCGCGCTGGCACCGGCTTCACCCGGAGCGGCACCAGCTTCGCCCGTGGGCGAGCCATCCGCTCCGCGCGTGCCACGGCCGCGACGGCCCCGGCGACGGCGGCGGCGGCGCTTGCGCTCGGAGGCGTTGGCCTCGGCGGAGCCGGCTTCGGCGCCCTCCTTGGCTCCACCCACGAAGGCGCTGGCGGCCTCCAGGTCCTCGTCCTCACCCTCGTCGTCGCCCTCCTCGGACTCGTCCTCCTCCGACGTGGGCGTGAACCCGGCGGCGGCCGGCGGCACGGGGGCCACCGGCGAGGCCTTGGCCTCGGAGCCCTCGGTGCCGGTCTGGGCGGCGTCGCGGGCCTCGGCCCGTTCGCGCTGACGGTCGCGGCGGCGCTCGGCGCGCTCCGCACGGTCACCGCGCTCGGGACGCTCCGGGCGCTCCGGCTTTTCGGTGGTGGCGGCGACCTCCACCTCGCCACCGCCCTCCTCGCGGGCCTGCTTCTCGCTCTTGCGCTCCTCGCGGCGGCGCTGGGCCTCCTCGGCGTCCAGCTTCGCGGCCTCGAAGAAGCGCTCGTCGATGTCGTACAGCTCCACCTGGGTGACGGTGACGGCGGTCTTCGCCTCCAGGAACTTCTCGCCCAGGGCATCCCCGCACCACAGCATCACCAGCGAGCCACTGGCCTGCGCCTCGGAGCGCGCGTCGCCGCGCACCTCGCCCGCGCTCACCAGCAGGCCCACCTGCGCCGAGTAGTGGCCCAGGTCCCTGCGCAGCTCCTGCACCGTCTTGCGGTCGACGCCCGGCATGCCCTTGAGCATGCGCACCGCGTAGCGCAGCTCCACGCTGCCCTCGCGCTTGCGCGCCGTGAGCAGGGGGCCTTCCTTGGAGCGCTTGGCGACCTTCAGCTCGCGGAAGCCCAGCCCGTGCATCCTCTTCACGACGGACTTCTCGAAGGTGCCCACGTCCGCGTCGCCCAGGCGCTTGCGCAGCCCGCGAGCGACCGCCCGGCGCGCGTCCTTGAGGGCCGTGCGCGCGGTGGTGATGAGGGCCTCGTCCACCAGCGGCTCCCCGGCGGCGGCGGGCTTGCCCAGCACCGGGCGGCCCCCCTCCAGCGGGATGCCCAGGGCCTGCGCGAAGGCGGCCTGGAGCTCCAGGGGCGGCGCCTCGCTCGGCGCGCCCGCGCGCTCCAGGGACACCTCTCCGGTCTCCTGGTTGAAGGCGTACTGGGGCCGGCGGCCCGCGTCGATGCGGCGCTGGTTGTCCTCCAGCAGGGCGGTGAGCACCGCCTCCACCGTGGTCTCCTCGGCGCACAGCTCCTTCGCCTTGGCGCGCTCGATGAGCTGATCCGTGCGCAGCCCGGCTTCCGCCTCGCTGAGGATCTCGAACACGACCTCCGGCAGCGGCGGGAAGCGCTTGCGGCGTCCACCCCGCTCCTCGTCGCCCTCGTCCCGGCGGCGCTTGCGCTCCGTGCCCCGGCCCGACGCGCGGACGTTGTCCGTGCGAGGCTCCGGGTGGCGCTCCACCGGCCGCAGCGGAGGAAGCTCCTCCTCCGGATGCGGCTCCATCACGCCCGTCTGTGCAAGTGCCTCGACGTCCTCGGAGAGCGACCAGTCCGTCAGCGCGAAGGTATCCTTCGCCGTGACGATCACCTTGCGATCCCGCGTCCTCCGCGCCATGGCAGCCAGCCGCGACAGCATCGTCACTTCGGGCGTCTTGCCAATGTGGGACAGCAGGCTCAGCTGGATGGACTTCTCCGTGATTTCAAGGAAATGCAGGGGGCGACCTTCGCTCTCCAGTACCCTGAGCGCGGCCTCGTAAAATGTCATCGAGTATTCCCCAAGAATTCCGAACGGTTACAAAAATGTAGGTCCGTATGGGCGGCGGATGCTAGCCACCGCTAAACTTGCTTGTCAACGAATGTCAATGACCCGGCTCCGCATCGGACACCATTGGAAGCGCGAACCGTCAGCTTCCCCGCTCGATTCCATCGCGCTGGAACTCGACGGCGTGAACCTGCTGTCCGGGGCGGTGGAGGAGCCCCTGGCGGAGGTCGTCCCCGCGCTGGTGGAGGCGGTGGCGGCCCTGCACGCGGGGAAGCGGCGGCTGGCGCAGGTGTCGCTGACGGAGGCACACCTGGAGTTGGTGTTGCGGCGCGTCGGGCCGGACATCGAGCTGTCGGTGGCCAGCCTCGCCCGGCCCGCCCACCTCTTGCGCCCGCCCATCCGGGTGGACGCCGAGGAGCTGACGAAGGCCACGCGCCAGAGCGGCCAGCGCTTCCTCCTGGACGTGACGAAGCTCGCGCCCAGGGCCCTGTCCGCCGCGGCCGCGCGGAAGCTGGGCGAGGCGCTCAAGGGGCTGGGCAAGGCCGCCCCGCACGCGGAAGGGCCGCCCGTCGCCCCCACCCCGCTTCGGATTGAGCCCGTCTCCGTGCCGGGGTTCGGCTTCGAGCTGAAGGACATCTCCCCCGCCGCGCGGGAGACGCCGTCGAAGGGCACCTCCGGGGCGCTGGCGCCGCTGCTGGGCGCGGGCGAGGTGTGGCTGGCGCTGCCCGGACGGCCGCAGGCGTGGCGCGCGCAGGGGCCGCCGTTCCTCACGGTGCTGGAGCTGTCCCGGCAGGCCGTGGAGCTGGCGCGGGCCGTGGAGCTGGGCGAGGCCCGCTTCGAGTTCGAGCCCGCGGGCGTGCGCCCCCTGCTGACGCTGGACCTCCCCGGACGGCGGGCGAAGCTGGGGCCCACCGGGGCCTGGTTCGAGCTGGAGCCCGCGGAGCTGCTGTCCGCCCTCTTCCAGCTGGGCGAGGCGCTGGGGCTGGCGTTCGCGGAGGCGCACCGGGTCCAGGCCTCCAACCCGTACCTCGTGGAGCTGGCGGAGCGCTGCCGCGAGGGACTGTCGCACCTGCGGGGGGCCCACAAGCCGCCCGAGGCCGAGGGCGAGGCCCGCGAGCGCAAGAGCCCGCCCGCGCGCGCCGAGTCCCGTCCGCTGAAGGTGCCTGGCAAGCTCAAGCGTCTGCGCTTCGAGAAGCTGTGGGAGCAGCGCGGGCTGGAGGAGCCGGAGGACGCGCGGCTGCTGTTGGGCCGGCACGGACCGGTGTACTGCGCGCCGGGGCTCGCGGGCGCGTTCTCACGCAAGGACGGCGCGCTCCTGTGGCGGCGGGCCGCGTCGCTGGGCGTGGCGGCGTCCGCGGATGGCCACGCGGTGGCGGCGGACGGGACGCGCGTGTACGGCTTCACCGGCCGGGGCGCGGGCGCGCGGTGGCTGCACGACCATGACGGCATCCCCCTGGGACCGCTGCTCCTGCGCCAGGACGGGCTGCTCTTGACGCTGTCGGAGGACCGCACGGCGGTGGCCTTCGCGGAGGCCTCGGGCCGCGAGGTGTGGCGCCTGGCCCCGCCGCGCACGCAGCGCGGATGGCTGGCCACGCAGGGACACCGGGCGCTCCTGTCCACGGACTCGGGCTACCTGTACGGCCTGGACCTGGAGGACGGTCAGGTGCGCTACCGGCTGCGCTCACCGCTGCCCTTCCATGGGCCTCCGGTGGCATGGGGCCGGCGCTTCCTGGCGCTCCTGGGACGCGGCTCGCATCACGCGCTGCTGCTGGCGGACGCGCACACCGGCGAGGCGCAGTGGACGTTCGAGCCGGGCCTCACCCTGCCCTCCACGCCGCTGCCGGTGGGCCAGCGCGTGCTACTGGCCGGGATGCGCGACCAGGACGGGTTCCTGGTGTGTCTGGACGCGCGCGGGCGCAAGGTCTGGGAGCGAGCGCTGCACCTGGGGCCCGGGCCCTACGCGTTGGCGCCGCTGCCGCGCGCGGTGGTGGTGACGAGCGCGTCCGGGGCCGCCGCCCGCGTGGCCCTGTCCGGACAGGTGGACTGGCACGTGGGGGCCGCGGGCGAGCCGCTGATCACCGCGCTGCCCGCGCGCACCGCCCGCGACGTGACCCTCATCGCGGGAGAGGTGGTGCGCGCGGTGGATCCTCGCGGCGGACAGGTGCTCGCGGAGGTGAGCGCGGGGGTGGGGCTCGTCGCGCTCCAGGCCGACGTGCGCCTCAACCTGTACTTCCTGGACGACGCCGGCACGCTGTCCGCGTACCGGCTGGGGTCGCACTTCGCCGTGGTGAAGTAGGCGCTACTCCGCCTTCTTCGGAGCCACGAGGGGCTATTCGCCCTTCTTCGGAGCCACGAAGGGCTATTCGCCCTTCTTGGCGGAGGCCTTGGCCGGGTCGATCTCCTCCTCCGGCCGCTCCTCCTGCGTGGCGCCTTCCCACGTCTCGTTGGCGCCCAGCTTCCACTCCGACGGCACGTCCAGCTTCCACACGTAGGTGGCGTTGGCGTTGCCGCCGGACGGCGCGTGCGAGGCGACGTTGATGGTCATCTCCAGCTTCGCCACGTCCGCGGGCAGCAGGTCCAGGTCGTAGTGGCCCAGCACCATCTGCGGGGGGAACTCCGCGATGAGGCGCTCCGGGTAGTCGATCTTCATCGACGGATCCGCGCCGCGCATCTCGCCCAGGAGCTTGCCCTTCGCGTCGGTGAGCTTCCACACCGTGTCGAACGCGGCGCTGGTGACCATCTTCTTCACCTTGCCCTCGTCCTTCTCCACGCGCTGCGCGCCCCAGAGCACCAGCTGCAGGCGGATCTGCGGCTTGCCCATCACCATCACCACGTCGTTGGACACCACGTCCAGGCGCATGCCCTTGTCCGTGGCGGTCCACACCGGGCGGTAGCGGCCCTCGTGCAGGGCGTCGAACTGCTTGCGCGCGTACTCGTAGAAGGCCTTGCGGTCTCCAGCGCGGTTGTCCTTCTTCTCTCCGCCCGACGCCTCGCGCTGCTCCAGCTCCGCCAGGTAGCTGTCGAACTTCTTGTTGCCGTGGAAGCGGTCCAGGTGGCCGTCGACGTCGTCGAAGTACGCCTTGAAGAAGGACTTCAGCTCGTCCCGGTAGGACGCCTCATCCGGGTTGGTGCGCATCCAGCCCACGCGCTCCAGGTAGACGGACTGGATGCGGCGGAAGTCCGCGTCCCGCTCCGCCTCCAGTGCCCGGGCGGAGGCAGTGCGGTGACTCGCCACCGCGGCGACGATCACCAGGGCGATGACAACGATGATTCCGAAGTAGCGCTTCAAGCGACAGGCTCCTGTGCGTTCGGGCAGGCAATGATATGAGCCGCATCATCGTGCCCCAGGCCGAGGGAATCCACCTGTTCACCGTGCCCCTTCCGCTGGAGGAAGGAGAGCTGCTGGGAAGCCCCCAGATTGCCTGGCAGGCCTTCGGGAAACCGTCTGATGGCAAAGCGGTGGTGGTGCTGCACGACCTGTCCCATTCCCACCAGGCCTTGAGCACGGAAGTGAACGGTGCGTTCCAACCTTCGGGCTGGGGTCGCGAGCTGATCGGCCCGGGCAAGGCGCTGGATCCGGAGGTGACGCCGGTCATCGTGCCCAATCTGCTGGGCAGCCCGTTCGGCTCCACGTCGCCGGTGACGCCGGATCCGCACAGCGGGGCGCCGTGGGGCACGGCGATGCCGCCCATCACCGTGCTGGACATGGCGCGCGGCGTGTCCGCGCTGCTGAAGGCCCTGGGGCTCACGCACGTGCGGGCGCTGGTGGGCGTGGGCCTGGGCGGGCTCGTCGCGCTGCGGCTCGCGGCGCTGTTCCCGGAGCTGGCGGACGGCGTGGTGGTGCTGGGCGCGGCGCGGGCCTTGCCGGAGGGGCTGCGCGAGAAGCTGGGCCTCACGTCGCAGGTGCTGCGCATGGCGCCCGACAACGAGGACACCCCGCCCCTGCGCGAGCGCGCGCCGAACCGGACGCTGGCGCGGCTGCGGCTGGACTACCTCAAGCTGCTCTACGGGCGTGACCACCTGGGCACGGCGTATCCGGACAGCGCGGCGGCGCAGGCGGCGCTGGAGGCGGAGGCCGCGTCGTTCGCGGACACGTTCGACCCGGTGGCGTGGTCGATGCTCTGCTCCGCGTACGCGGGCTGCGACCTGACGGAGACGTTCTCGCGGATCCGCGCGCGGGTGCTGCTGCTCGCGGGCGCGACGGACGCGCTGGCACCGGCGGGCCGCGTGCGGGACACGTACCACCAGCTGACGGCGGCGGGCGTGCAGGCACGGTTCGTGGAGCTGCAGGGGCCGGGAGACCACGGCACCCTGCTGGCGGACGCGCACCGGCTCAAGGGACCGGTGCAGGACTTCCTGCGCTGGCTTCGCGGCTGACTAGCGCTGCGACTGGTGCTGGGTGGCGAGCCGCGCCCGGAGCGCGCCCACGAGCATCCCGATGGCGATGTCGTTGTTGCCGCCGTGCGGGATGATGATGTCCGCGTGGTGCTTGGACGGCTCCACGAAGCCCATGTGCATGGGGCGCACGTGGCGCAGGTACTGGCCCACCACGTGGTCGAAGTCGCGGCCGCGGTCCTTGATGTCGCGGGTGAGGCGGCGAAGGATGCGCAGGTCGTCGTCCGCGTCGACGTAGATCTTCACGTCCATCACGTCGCGCACTTCCTTCATGTGCAGCACGAGGATGCCCTCGATGAGGATGATGTCCCCGGGGTCCACGCGGTGCGTGTGCGGCTGGCGGCCGGACGTCACGAAGTCGTAGACGGGCTTCTGGATGGCGTGGCCCTGCTTGAGCGCGCGCAGGTGGCTGACCAGCAGCTCCGTGTCGAACGCGTCGGGATGGTCGAAGTTCACCTCCCGCCGGTCCACCAGGGGCATGTCCTTCAGGTCCCGGTAGTACGAATCCTGATCAATGAAGGCGACCCGGCAGTCGGCGAGGGCCTCACGCACCTTGCGGGCCACCGTGGTCTTGCCGGATGCGGTGCCGCCCGCGATGCCAACGACGAGGGGTGACGACATGCGGCGGGCAGTACCCCACCAGACAGGTGGGCGCAAGGGTCCGTTGACTCCCAGACACCGCGCGTTGCTTATGCCCGCCGCAAGAGCCCGCGCGCCTGCCCTTCCGCGAGCAGCCACGCGGGCAGGTCCTCCACCGGACGCGGGCCGTCCGCGAGCCCCTGGAGCCCCGCGGCCACCTCGGGCGGCAGCGTCAGGACCTCGAAGCCCGTCCCCTTGCGGCGGATGGCGAAGCGCCACGGGCCCGGGCCCGGCCGGGCCGCCACCTGCGCCAGGGCCTCCAGGCCGGACACCTCCAGGGCCCCGCAGGCCCACGCACGGCCGGTGAGGTGGCGCCGCAACGCCCGTGAGGCGAAGACGAGCTCCGTCAGGTCCGCGGGGAAGGCGCCCAGGCGGACGTCCTCGGCCAGCGCCACCTGGCCCGGGCCGGGGGCCGGGGGCTCCTGGAGGAAGGCGTGCGGCAGCATCATCTCCAGCGACAGCGCGGCGGCCACCCCGTCCGACGGCGCGGCCATCACGCGCTTGCGCGCCCAGGACGCGAAGGCGTGGGACAGCGACCTGCCCAGCCCGTCGAAGAGGCCGCGGTACTCGCGCGAGCGGGTGAAGGACTCCAGCCCCTCCGGCGTCGCCGCGAGCAAGAGGCGCGTCAGGGGCCAGTCCCTGTCCAGCTGCTCGGCCACCACCGCCAGCCGGAAGTCCCGGTCCGCGCGCGTGCCCTCGGGGTCCGCGTCCTCCGTGGCCGGCGTGACGCCGTGGCCCGCGTCGAACAGCGCCCACGGGCGGCTCTCCCCGGTGAGCGCGGGCACGGGCTCGCGCGACGCGGGGAAGGCGATGGCGGGCCGGGACTCCTTCGGGACGAGCGCGCGCAGCCGCCGCAGCGACGCGAGCGCCACCTCCGGCGGATGGCCGTCGCCCTCGAAGGTGACGGCGCGCAGGCGCGGGCAGCGCGGGAGCACCTCCGCCAGCAGCTCGAACAGCTCCTCGCGCACGGGCTGCGTGTGGTCATCCACGTAGAAGGTCCGCCCTCCCCTGCGCGTCACCACGCCGCCCGCGATGTGGATCTCCATCACCTGCTCCAACGGGAAGCCGTCCAGGCCCGTGCGCAGGGGCAGCCCCGCGGAGAGCTGGTGGCTGAAGAGGTGGCCCAGGTCCAGGAGCAGCGGCAGGCCCGTGCGCGCGTGCAGCTTCGCCATGAAGTCCAGCGCGTGCAGGCCGCCGCGCGTGGCGAGGACGGCGGGGTTCTCGATCACCAGCGGCACGCTCAAGCCCGCCTGGATGTGGAGCGCGTGCGCCGCGCTGTCCCGCACGCCCGCTTCGTTGAACGGTGGCGTGACGTAGAGGTAGCCCGGGAAGGGCTGGCCTCCCGCGTGCCACCAGCCCACGTCGTTGCCCACCCATGGACTGCCCACCGCGCGCGCATGCGCGTCCAGCTGCGCGAGCGCGGACGCGGGCTCCAGCTCCGGGCCCCACAGGTTCAGGTGCACGGGATGGAAGAGGACCGGCACCTCCGAGCGCCGGCGCCACATCTCCGGAAAGAGCGTGGCCTGCGCCTTGGCCTCTTCCAGCGCGATGGGCGCGCTGTACTCCACGAAGTCGAAGAGGCCGGGCGAGGCGTCGAGCAACCGGTACGGATGCGGCACGTCCGAGGCGCTCAGGTTGCTGCTCAGCCCCAGCCCCATCCAGGGCAGTGACCACGAATCCGATGCAGGGCGCGTCATGGGCACACCCTAACCAGCCCGCCTCCGGGTGGCGCTAGCCTTGTGGGGGCGGCCGCTCCAGACGCACGTCCTGGACCGTCAGCACCCGGCCGTCCGCCGCGCGCACCTCCAGCGGCTTCACCGGCTGCCCGTGCGCCTTGTCGAGCACCCGGGTGCGCGGCTCTCCCGCCTCGAAGCAGTGCTGCTGGCCCCACTGGCCCAACGCGACCAGGATGGGAAAGAGGCTCCTCCCCTTCTCCGTCAGCACGTACTCCTGCCAGGCGCTGCCGTCGGAGGCCGGCTGGGTTTCGAGGATCCCGTGCTCCACGAGGTGCCGCAGGCGCTGGGCCAGGATGTTCTTCGCCACGCCCAGGCTCTTCTGGAACTCACCGAAGCGGCGCAGGCCGGATTGCGCGTCGCGCACGATGAGCAGCGACCACCAGTCCCCGATGACGTCCAGGGACCGCGCCACCGGGCACATCACCCCTTCCATGCTCGTCCGCTTCATCGCCGCCTCCTTCCCATAACTGGTTGCATAACGAAACCAGGGCCTTTATTCATCCGGCGATTGGTTTCATGATGAAACCAATTCAGCGGGAGGCACTCAGATGCGGCTCAAGGGAAAGACGGCGCTGATCACGGGCGGCAACAGCGGCATCGGGCTGGCGACGGCGCGGCTGTTCGTGGCGGAGGGGGCTCGGGTGGCCATCACCGGGCGCAACCGGGAGACGCTGGACGCGGCGGTGAAGGAGCTGGGCGCGAACGTGCTGGCGGTGCAGGCGGACGCCACGGATCCGGCGGCGCTGGAGCGCGCGGTGGCGGCGACGGTGGAGCGGTTCGGCGGGCTGGACGTGGTGTTCGCGAACGCGGGCATCGCGGCGCAGACGTTCGTGGGGAAGACGACGCACGAGGCGTTCGCGTCCGTCCTCCAGACCAACGTCACCGGCGTGTTCTTCACGGTGCAGGCCGCGGCGGCGCACCTCAAGCCCGGCGCGTCGGTCATCCTCACCAGCTCGGTGCACAGTGAGCTGGGCATGCCGGGGTACTCGGCCTATGCCGCGAGCAAGGGCGCGCTGAAGGCGATGGCGAGCGTGCTGGCCGCGGAGCTCGCCCCCCGGGGCATCCGCGTCAACGTCGTGTCCCCCGGCGCGACGAACACGCCCATCTGGGAGAAGAACGCCCCCACGCCGGAGGCCTTCGCGAAGATGGAGCGCGGCATGTCCGCCACCATCCCCATGGGGCGCATGGGCCGGCCGGAAGAGATCGCGAGGACGGTGCTCTTTCTCGCATCCGAGGATGCGTCCTACGTGAGCGGCCAGGATCTGTTCGTCGACGGCGGCGTCAACGGCGCGGCATTGGGTGCGCCCTTGTTCCGCACGCCCCAGCCGGTTTGATACGGGCCGTCCTCTCTCCCCGGAGCCTCTCGATGACCTCCTCCCTCAAGCCCACCGCGGTCGTCGTGGGCGTCGGCGCTGAACAGGGCCTGGGCGCGGCCCTGTGCCGGAAGTTCGCCTTGGAAGGCCACCACGTGCTCGTCGCCGGACGCACGCGTCAGAAGCTGGACCGCGTGGTCGCGGGGCTCACCGCCGCCGGGGGCAGCGGCGAGGCGATCCTCACGGACGCGACGAAGGAGGCGGACGTCGCGCGGCTGTTCGACCGGGCCCTGTCTCCGGGGGAGGGCTTCGCCCCCGTGGACCTGGTCGTGTTCAACGCCGGCAACAACCGGCAGGTGCCCTTCCGCGACCTGGACGCCGCGACGTTCGAGGACTTCTGGCGGGTGGGCTGCTTCGGCGGCTTCCTCGTCGGACGCGAGGCGGCCCGGCGGCTGGTGCCCCTGGGCCGGGGCACCGTCCTCTTCACCGGCGCTTCGGCCAGCCTGAGGGGCCGGGCGGGCTTCGCGCAGTTCGCCGCCGCGAAGGCGGGCCTGCGGATGATCTCCCAGAGCATGGCGCGCGAGTTCGGCCCGCAGGGGCTGCACGTGGCGCACGTCCTCATCGACGGCGGCATCGATGGTGAGCGGCTGCACACGCTGGCCCCGGAGCGGGTGAAGGCGCTGGGCGAGGACGGGCTGCTCCACATCGACGCCATCGCGGAGACGTACTGGCAGCTGCACCGTCAGCACCGTTCCGCGTGGACACAGGAAGTGGACCTGCGGCCGTTCAAGGAATCGTTCTAGGGCCTCAGGTTTCTGAAGGCGCCTCAGCTTTCCGAGCGCGCGGACACCCCCGTGGGACGGCGTCTCGCAGAGGGAGCACGGCGATGGCATCGCCATTGCTCTGCTCGCGGGACACCTCGTCCTACGGAGTCGTCCATGAACACGAACCGGTTGCGGCATCTCTTCTCTCGCGCGCTGCGGGCCTCGCTCGCGACGCCGCTGGTGCTGGCGGGCTGTGGCACCGGGAGCACGACCCTGACGGGGTACTCGAACGTCGAGTGCACGCCACAAGGGGTACCCGCCATCGACGACCTGAGCATCCAGCCGGCGCAGGACTACGTCGCGCTTCGCCAGGTCACGAGCTACGGCGGTGAGGGGCCGGCAACCTACGAGACGCGGGTCTCCATCGGAGAAGCGTGCGCGACCGCCACCAACGTGTCCGCCTGTCAGACCTCCCTGGCCGAGGCGCGCTCCAGCGACGGCTTCAATGACGCGTGCATCCAGGCCTGCTCGAAATACTTCCTGGCGACGACTCGTGGCGACGAGGTGAAGACGTGGTCGACGCTGGAGTCGCTCCAGCAGTTGATCGGCACCGTGGACACCGCGCAGGACGCGGCGCTCCTCACCTTCGCCGCGGGCTACAGCCTGAGCTGCGACACGCTGGAGCGGGGGGCGGTGAAGCGGAACAAGGATGGCAGCTTCAACGTCGTCGGCACGAAGGGCTTCGCGTGCGGCGAGGGCTCCGACCTGACGCAGCACGTGGTCCGGGTGTCCGCCGACGGCAAGCTCAACGAGGTGGAGGACCACGTACTGGAGAAGGGCACCGGGAGCTGCGCCGTGGGCCGCCGGCCCGTGGGACTCCATGGCACGGTCGCGGGCGGCTGCGAGGACGCGCTGGGGCACTACTTCGCCCAGACGGCGCACCTGGAGGCCGCGTCCATCCACGCCTTCCTGCGGCTGCGTGAGGAGCTGGCCCTGCACGGCGCGGAGGCAAGCCTCCAGGACGCGGCGCTCGCGAGCGCGGTGGACGAGGTCCTGCACACGGAGATGACGGGAAGGCTCGCGCGCCGCTTCGGGGCCACGCCTCCGCCGCCATCCGTCTCGGCCGTGCCGCCGCGTCCGCTGGACGCGGTGGCGCTGGACAACGCCGTGGAGGGGTGCGTGCGCGAGACGTACGGCGCGCTCGTGGCCCACCACCAGGCCCTGCACGCGCGCGACGCGGAGGTGCGAGAGGCCATGGTCCGCATCGCCGAGGACGAGACGCGGCACGCGGGCCTGTCGTGGGACATCGACCGGTGGGTGCGCTCGCGGCTGTCCGCTCCGGAGCAGGAGTCGCTGCGCGAGGCCCAGAAGCGCGCGGTGGCCCTGCTGCGCGCGGAGGTCGCGGTGCCGCTCGACGCCGCGCTCGTCACCGAGGCGGGGCTGCCCACGCCCGAGGTCGCGCTAGCGCTGCTCGACACGCTGGAGCAGGAGCTGTGGGCCTGAGCGTGCTGGGGCCGCGCGGGTTCGCGTGGCCCCTCGCGTTCACGCGCCGTTCGTGGGCTTGTTGCGCGTGGCGGCCTCGCGCGCGGCCTGGAGCACGTCGTCCACCGCGGACTCCACCGCGTCGCTGACCAGCTCCGGCGCGGAGGTGCGCCAGCGCTCCAGTGACGCTTCGTGCATCGCCTCCGGATCCTGGAGCCGCGCGTCCGTCTCCGGAGCCACTTCCGCGATGCAGTCCGGACACACGCCTTCGAGCGCCCGCGACCACACCTCCAGGTGCGTGGTGATGAGCACGCCCTCCATGGCCAGGGCCTCGCGCAGGCCCCGTTGGCCCGCGCCGCGCATCTGCGTCCCGTGCACGCGGTCCAGCATGCTCCGCATCCAGGAGGCCACCGCCTCCGGCTTCGGACAGGTCTGCCTGCCGCACACCCGGCACGTCGTCTGCCAGGGCTGTCCTTCCATGGGGTTCATCGCGGCCGGCTCCTCGCGCTCGGGTCGAGCCGTCGTTTAGCAGGGCCCCTCCCCTGGCGCACGTAGACGCGAGCCTCCGCGAATGCGGAGAATCCGACTCCCTTGACGCGTCTGGAGGCAGGCCCATGTCCCGAGCCGAGATCGACGAATCGCACGCGCAGTTCCGTGGAGCCTGGAGGCTGTTCGCGCTGGGCCTGCCCGGTGGGGAGGTCGTGGAGCGGGCGGACGTGTTCATCACCGCGGGCCACGTGACGTGGTCCCTGATGAACATGGCCTTCCTGACCCGGCCCGTGGAGACCGAAGCGGAGCTGGAGCGGGCGGTGGACTCGGCCGCGCGCTACTTCGCGCAGGGACCCCACGGCTGGGCCTTCACGCTGACGCCGGACTGGCTGTCCCCGCGGGTGCGTGAAAAAGCGGACGCGCTGCTCGCCTCGCGGGGGCTCAAGCCCGGGATGCTCACGACAGGCATGGTGGCGGACCGGCTGCGGGAGCCGGTGCGCCCCCTGGCGTCGCTGGACCTGCGGCCGGTGCGGGACGAATGGGGCCGCAATGCGATCGCGGACGTGAACTCCTCTAGCTACGACATGCCGCAGGCGATGGGGCGCGAAGCCCTGGCTGCCCCGGGCATCTACGGCCCCGAGTGCCGCGCCTTCGTCGGCTGTCACGACGGTGCTCCCGCGACGACCACGGCGGCGCTGCGCGTGGACGGCATCGTCTACATCGCGCTCGTGGCGACGCTCGCGGAGCACCGCCGGCAGGGCGCCGCGGAGACCGTGTTGCGCCACACGCTGGAGGAAGCGAAGCGCGCGTGGGGGCTGGAGCGCACGGTGCTGCATGCCACGGCCGCCGGCGCGCCCGTCTACCGCCGCATGGGCTACCGCGACGTGACGACGTTCTGCTCGTACTTCGCGCCCGCGAAGGAGGCGTGAGCGCTCGCTCGCGGCCCTGGGCCATCCAGGGCTCGAGCGCGGATCCGGAGTCGCGTGTCACATGGGGCTCCGGCTCGCATGACGGTGTTCCCGCGCTGGACGGGAACACCCGCGACCGGGAACAATCCGCGTCCCGATGGAGCCCCCCGCATCCCCTGAGCGCGCCGAGCCACGAGTCCCGGGTCCGCGCGCGGCGTGGGCCGTCGTGGGGGGCGCGCTCGGGCTGACGTGCCTGTTCTTCTACCGGGCCGTCTTCAGCGCGCAGGTCTTCACCGGGCGGGACATGCTGCTCGTCTACGCGCCGCTGCGCCGCTACTGGGCGGAGCGCGTGTCCCATGGCGACTTCCCGGGCTGGTATCCCTTCGACGGCCTGGGCCAGTCCTTCCCGGGGACGATGCTGTCCGCCGCGTTCCATCCCTCGCAGTGGCTGGGGCTCGTGCTGTCCACCGGCACGGCGATGAAGCTCACCGTGCTGCTGTGTCCGCCGCTCGCGCTCGTGGGCACGTACGCGCTCCTGCGCCTGTACGCGGTGCCTCGGGCCGGTGCGTTCTTCGCCGGACTCGCGTTCGCGTTCAGCGGCTACATGGTGAGCCTCACCAGCAGCCTCGCGTACCTGATGGCGGGCGCCACCCTGCCCTTCGCGCTCTGGGCCGCGGTCCGCTTCCTTCGGGAGGCCACGCCCGCCCGCGCCGCCGTCGCCGCGCTGGGTCTCGCAGGTGTGCTCCTGGCGGGAGACACCTGGGCCTATGCGTTCGCGAACGCGTTCGTGCTGTTCCTCGCGCTGACGGAAGGCGGGCCTCGCGCGGTCCTCGTGCGGCGGGGGTTGGGGCTGGTGGCCCTGGGCGCGGGAGTGGCCGCGCCGCAGTTGTTCGCGGGCGTGGCGGTGTTCGCGGGCGGTGCTCCGGGCGCGAGCTCCGTCGAGGACGCGCTGCGCTGGTCGGTGGATCCGCTCCGCCTGCCGGAGTTGCTGCTCGGGCCGTTCCTGGCGAACCCCACTGTGGAGCGCGCCGTGCCGGAGGAGATCGTCAAGCCGCTCCTGCACACCGGCGGCTTCTCCACGCTGTGGTCGGAGTCGCTGTTCATCGGCGTACCGGTGTTCGTGCTCGCCGTGGCGGGGCTGCGCTTCATCCCCTTCCGCCGCCAGGCTCCGTTCGTCGCGGCGTGGAGCGCGCTGCTCGCGCTGGCCCTGGGTTCCGCGCTGCCCTTCTACGCGCTGCTCTACCGCGTGCTGCCGCTGTGGCGGCCATTCCGGTATCCGGAGAAGCTGGTCGTGCATCTGTCCCTGGGCCTCGCGTTGCTCGCGGGGTTCGGATGGAAGGCCGTCGTGGCCTCGCCGGAGCGCATGCGGTGGACGGCTCGCGCGGCCGGGGTCCTCGCCGGGCTCCTGGCCCTCGTGGCACTCGCTGAACGCACGGCGGGCGCGTGGTCGCATGCGTTCGTGCTCGCGCGCTGGCCCCAGGTTCCCGCGGCGACACTGGACACGCTCTCCCATGCGTTCAGCACCGCGAGCTTCATCGCGGCGGGCCTCGCGGTGGGATGCGCGCTCGTCCTGCCGGGGCTCGCGGAGTCCCGTCCGCGCATGGCCGTGCTGATGGCGCTGCAACTGGGCGCGGCCTTCACGGCGAATGAGCCGCTCTCCATCCTCGGCACCGAGGAGCTGCTCGACAGCCCCCCGCCGTTCATCGAGACCGTGAAGGCCTGGGCCGACCGGACCGGGACCTCCGTTCCCCGCGTGGCGTCACGCATCCAGCGCTTCCGCCTGCCGCGCTTCGAAGGCTTCGAGTACCAGGACAGCGTCGCGCTCATGTCGCGGGCCATGCTGGCCCCGGACAGTCCCGCGCTGTGGGGAATCGGCACCGCGGAGGCCTACCTCCCCGCAGCGAGCCCACGCGTGCTGCATCTCCAGGACGCCACCCCCGGCCTCTTCACCGAGCTGTTGCCCGTCTACGGCGTGCGCTTCAGCGCCTACACCCCGGCGGATCACGACGCCCTGAAACACAAACCCGGCGTCATCGTGGCGAGGGACTCCGCCTTCGAGCTGCTGCTGGTGGAACACCCGGACGCCCGGCCACGCCTGTCCCTGGCGAAGCCCCGGTGCGTGCCGGATGCATCGGCGGCGCTCGACCTGCTGCGCGATGCGGCCTTCCGCGCCAGCGCGCAGGCCGCGGTGGAGTGCGGCGGCCTGGCCCTCGCCTCCGCCAGCAATGCGCCACCGGAAAGCCACCTCCGCGTCGAAGAGGACGCGCCCGAACACCTCGTCGTGAACGTGGACACCTCCGAGGACGCGGTGCTGCTGATCAACGACGCATGGCAGCCCGGCTGGACGGCGTTCCTCGACGGCGCCCCCACGCGCCTGCTCCCCGCCAACGTGGCGGTGCGCGCCGTGCCCACCCCTCGGGGCTCGCACCGCGTCGAGCTGCGCTACCGCACGCCGGGCGTGCTGCCGGGCGTCTGCCTCTGCGCCGTGACCTGCCTGGGACTCGCGGTGGCCGAGGCCCTGCGCCGCCGTTTTCCCCGGAAGACCGGTGCCCTCACCGGAGTTGGGAGCTGACCCCGCGCGGCAACCCCGCGCGGCGACTCCCGAAGGGTCATCCATTCAACGCTGCATGAATCCCACCCAGGGCCCCGGGGTTTGGACGGCCGTCCCCGCTGCCTAGCT
>NZ_RAVW01000158.1 GCF_003611585.1 Corallococcus exercitus
CTCCCCCCCGGGTCCAGGCCCTCCTGATCCCCGGCGCCATCCTCCCGTCCGGCTTCCTTCGAGATGGGGCCGGGTGGGGTGGCCACGCGTCCCTGCCATGCGCACGCTGCTTCCCAGAGGGGCCTTGCGCATTGGCGCCGGGCAGGGGCTGTGTTACGCCGCCGCACCCTGTCTGCCTTCTTTGGGACTCCAATCGAGGAGAAGTGAATGACCCGTCGTCACGTGCGCGTCGTCGGCGCGATGCTCCAGAACGAGATGGGTCGCTACCTCATCACCCAGCGTCCTCCCACCGCGTCGCTGCCCCTGTTGTGGGAGTTCCCGGGCGGCCGGGTGGAGGAGGGGGAGCACGACGCGGTGGCGCTCGCCCGCGAGCTCCAGGAGGAGATGGGGGTCCGCATCCAGGTGCTCGAGCAGGTCATGCACACCCACCACGAGTACCCGACCTACGACATCGACTTCCGCGTGTTCCGCTGCCGCCTGAGCGACCCGGACGCGGAGATCCACCACCTGCGCGTGCATGACCACCGCTGGGTGGCGCTGGAGGAGATGGGCCAGTACCGCTTCCCCGACGCGGACGCCAAGACGCTGGCCCGGCTGCTGGACCTGGACCACTGACCGTGCGCCCCTCGACCGTGCGCTTCGCCGCCGCCGCGGGCCTCCTGCTGACCGTCGCCTGCTCCAGCTCCCGCCCCACGCCCACCGGCAACAACGCCCCGGACGCCGGCCTGCAGCAGGTGCCCGCCACGGGGCTCGAGGGGTGTCTGCTCTACACGGACGGCCGCCAAACGGGCACCGTGCCCCGCCAGGTCCCGGAGCTGTCCGGGCTGGCCGCCAGCCAGAAGCACCCCGGCATCTTCTGGGGACACAACGACTCCAACAACCCCTTCGAGCTGTTCGCCCTGGATGAAGCGGGCGCGGTGAAGGCCACGCTCACGCTCACCGGCGCGGATCCGCGCGACATCGAGGACGTGGCCGTGGGCCCGTGCGCGCCGGGGGGCAAGGAGGCCTGCATCTTCCTGGCGGACACCGGCGACAACTTCGAGCGGCGCAAGGAGGTGCGCCTGTTCCGGCTGCCCGAGCCCGCGGCCGTGGAGAACGCCACGCTCCCAGTGGAGACGCTGCTCTTCACCTACGAGGACGGCCCCCACGACGCCGAGTCGCTCATCGTCGACGGCCGCTCCGGCCAGGTGGGCGTGCTCACGAAGACGCGCGCGTCGCTGGGCGACCTGTACGCGGTGGAGGGGCTGAAGCCCGGCGCCACGGGCAAGGCTCGCAAGCTGGGCACCCTGCGCGTGCCGGACGACGTGGACCGCCTGGCCACCGCCGCCTCCCTGCACCCCTCCGGCGAGCGCCTGCTGGTGCGCACGTACACCCGCGTGTGGGAGCTGCGCCGCCCGGACGCGAAGCGGCTGGAGGACTTCGTCCAGGCGCAGGTGGTGGAGGTCCCCGGAGCGAGCCAGGCCCAGTCGGAGGCCGTGACGTTCCTCCAGGACGGGCGCGGCTACCTGTTGGGCAGTGAGTTCGCGGGCGAGCCCCTGGTCCGCGTGGACTGCCGCTGATCGGACAGTCCTGACCTCGTTCGTTGTCGTCCGATCACGCCCTGCGGTTGACGGCTTGGCGGGGGTGACCATCTTTGGCCGGCTGAGGGAACCGTCATACGACATGGTGTCGCATGCACGGGGGAGGGGGAGGGCGAGCGTGCCGACGATGAAGCCACAGGACCTGCCGCCGGGGATGGGCCCGCGCGGAAAGAAGAGCGACAAGCCAACACCCACGAAAGGTGGGTTCAAGTTCGGCTCACCACTGGGCTACATCCTCCTGCTCGTCCTGGGGTTCCTGCTGTTCCGGAACGTGTTTCAGGACGCGGGCGTGCGCCGGGTGTCGTACAGCCAACTGCGTGACGCGGTGGAGAACAATCAGTTCAGCCGCGTCCAGATTTCAAACGAGTGGGTGAAGGGCTTCCTCAAGGACAACGCCCAGCCTCCTCCGGGCGAGCGCGGCACGCTGCGCAGCGAGCCCAGCGCCCTGCCGTGGATGGCCTACCGCGTCCCCGGTGACGAGGGCCTGGTGCCCCTCCTGGAGCAGAAGGGCATCCAGTTCGAGGCCGTCCCGCAGTCGAGCTTCAGCGAAGTGTTGTGGATCTGGCTCATCCCGATGGGCCTCCTCATCCTCTTCTGGAGCTTCATGATGCGCCGGATGTCCGGCGGCATGGGCCAGGGCCCGCAGAGCGTCATGTCCTTTGGCAAGACGCGCGCGAAGGTGCAGGCGGAAGCCGACACCGGCGTGGGCTTCAAGGACGTGGCCGGCGTGGACGAAGCCGTGGACGAGCTGCGCGAAATCGTCGAGTTCCTCAAGACGCCGGAGAAGTTCCGCCGTCTGGGTGGCCGCATCCCCAAGGGCGTGCTGCTCGTGGGCCCTCCGGGCACGGGCAAGACGCTGCTGGCGCGCGCCGTGGCGGGTGAAGCGGGCGTGCCCTTCTTCAACCTCTCCGGTTCGGAGTTCGTGGAGATGTTCGTGGGCGTCGGCGCGGCCCGTGTCCGCGACCTCTTCGCCCAGGCCACCGCGAAGGCGCCGTGCATCATCTTCATCGACGAGCTGGACGCCATCGGCAAGAGCCGCAACTCGGGCGTGGCCGGCGGCCATGACGAGCGTGAGCAGACGCTCAACCAGCTGCTCGCGGAGATGGACGGCTTCGACAGCCGCGCGGGCCTCATCATCCTGGCGGCGACGAACCGCCCGGAGATCCTGGACAGCGCGCTGATGCGCCCGGGCCGCTTCGACCGGCAGGTGCTGGTGGACCGCCCGGACAAGCGCGGCCGCGAGCGCGTGCTGGAGATCCACGCCAAGGGCGTGAAGCTGTCCTCCGACGTGGACCTGAAGGTGATTGCCTCCCGCACGCCGGGCTTCGCCGGCGCGGACCTGGCCAACGTGGTGAACGAGGCGGCGCTGCTGGCCGCGCGCAAGAACCGCGACGCGGTGATGCGGGCGGACTTCGAGGAGGCCATCGAGCGCGTGGTGGCCGGCCTGGAGAAGAAGAACCGCCGCATGAACGAGCGCGAGAAGGAGATCGTCGCGCACCACGAGGCGGGCCACGCGGTGGTGGGCTGGATGCTGCCCTACGCGGAGCGGGTGACGAAGGTGTCCATCATCCCGCGAGGCCTGGCGGCGCTGGGCTACACCATGTCGCTGCCCCTGGAGGACCGCTACCTCATGTCGCTGGACGAGCTGCGCGACAAGATGGCGGGCATGATGGGCGGCCGCGCGGCGGAGGAGATCTTCATCGGCGAGGTGTCCACCGGCGCGTCCAACGACATCAAGCAGGCGACGGAGATCGCCAAGATGATGGTCCGCGACTACGGCATGAGCACGCTGGGTCCGGTGGCGCTGAGCGGCGAGCAGGGGCCGGGTTTCTTGCGGTCCGCGGGCCTGCCGGAGTCGCGCACGTACTCCGAGCAGACGGCGCGGATGATCGACGAGGAGGTCCGCAAGATGGTCTCCGAGGCGCTCGACCGCGCCCGGGAGGTCCTGCACACCAACCGCGACAAGGTGGAGGCCCTGGCGGCGCGGCTCCTGGCGACGGAGGTCATCGAGGAGGAGGCGATGATCGCCATCCTGGGGCCCAAGGTGCAGGCGCAGCGCGGCCTGCTCCACCCCGAGGCACGCACGGTCATCTCCGCGCACCCCGTGGGCGGCACGGAGTCCGAGCCGGTCGTCCCGCCGACGCAGCACACGGAAGGCAAGCTCGACTCGTAGCCTCAAGCCTGCCTGCCCTCCGGGCAGCCTTTCGCCCACCGGATCCACCGCCAGCCTGCGGTGGCCGGTGGGCGAAATTACTTTCCAACGACAAGGAGGCGTCGCCGTGGAGAACCGGATCGGAAAGAGCTACGTCGCGCGGAAAGCGTTGTTCGCCAAGGGCCTGAAGGACGGCCGGCTCACGGTGCAGGAAATCGAGGAGGCGCTGCCCCCGGGGACGCTGACGGCCGCCGAGCGGTGGCTCCTCTACTACTCCCTTCGTGCGGCCCAGGTGGAGATCATCGACGAGGTGACGGGGCAGGTGGATCACGGCTTCATGGCGGAAGCGCCGCCCGCGGCCCCGTCCAACCACTAGGCGCGTTGACAGGGCCGCCCTCGCGGTTACGTTCGCGCCGCTCACCGAGGTCCGCTTCTTCAACCCCTGGCGCAGGTTCGACAATGGACGGCAATCCCCGCAGCGACGAGACCCCGGAGACGCAGGCCCCCGCCGACAGCGAGGCGGAGGGCGCGTCTTCCGACACGCAGGCCGAGGCCGCCCAGGATGGCGAGGTGGCGCGGCTCCAGGCGGAGCTGGAGGCGTCGCGCCGCCGGGTGAACGAGCTGGCGCGGGGGCTCCAGGACCTCACCAAGGACCGGGAGGAGTTCAAGCAGCGCATCACCCGCGAGCGCGAGCGGATGCTCGACGTGGAGCGCGGCAACGTGGCCCGCACGCTGCTGGAGGCCATCGACGAGCTGGACCTGGTGCTGGCCAACAGCCAGCAGGACACGTCCCCCCTGGTGCAGGGCGTGCGGATGATCCGCGACAGCCTGCTCTCCAAGGCCCAGGCCACCGGCATCGAGCGCCTGGAGGTGGTGGGGCGCCCGTATGATCCGAACGTCGCCGAGGCGGCGGACATGGAGGTGACGCCGGTGCAGGGCGACGACCAGAAGGTGGTCGCCGAGTTCCGCGCGGGCTACCGCCTGAAGGACCGCATCATCCGCCCCGCCCGGGTGAAGGTGGCCCGGTACGTGGCCCCGGCCCAGGCCTGAGCGGCCCTCCTCCTGCCCGCGTCCCCCAGGAGCCTGGGGCGCGGCCGGGAAGGGCGGGGGCCACCGGTCTGTTGGGCCCTGACGCCATGGCCCGCCGTGTAAGCTGCCGCCCCGTGTCCGTCCGACTGCTCAGCGTCCTTCTCGTGGTGGCGCTCGCCCCGGTGGCGGGAGCCGCCGGGGATCCGCTCACGCCCTGGCTCCAGGCCCGGGTGCGCGAGCACATCGCCTTCTTCGCCTCCCCGCCGCCCGCGACGACGGACGCCCCGGCCACCGCGGGCATGTCCTCCCTCTGGCGCGAGCGCCCGGCCGGCTACACGGGCCTGCCCCGCTTCACGCCCCCCACGTCGCTGGCGCCGCTGATCCGCGCGGTGGAGGCGGGCGTGGTGAACATCACCACGGTGGGGCCCGGCGCGGTGGCGGGCGCGGTGAAGCGCTCCACCGGCTCCGGCTTCGTGCTGACGCCCGACGGGCTCGTCGTCACCAACAACCACGTCGTCGCCAACGCGCAGGGCCCGGCGGTGTACCCGTCCGGCTCCGGCGTCACGCCCGGCAAGGACGGCCCCCGCGAGGTGCCGGTGCAGCAGGTGTCCGTGCGGCTGGCGGACGGCCGCGAGTTCCCCGCGGACGTGGTGGGCCGCGACGCGTCCACGGACGTGGCGCTCCTGCGGCTCAACGGCGCCGGGCTGGGGACGCTGCCGGCGGTGTTCCTGGGGGACTCCGACGCGCTGGAGGTGGGGGACTGGGTGGTGGCCATCGGCAACCCGTTCGGCCTGGACCACTCGGTGGCGCACGGCATGATCTCGGCGAAGGAGCGCGTGCTGGGCGTGGGCCAGTTCGACGACTTCATCCAGACGGACGCGCTCATCAACCCGGGCAACTCCGGCGGCCCCCTCTTCAACATGAAGGGCGAGGTGATTGGCGTGAACACCGCCATCATCAGCGAGGGGCAGGGCATCGGCTTCGCGGTGCCCATCAACCTGGTGAAGGACCTGCTGCCCAACCTGCGGGAGAACGGGAAGCTGGAGCGCGGCTGGCTGGGCGTCGTCATCAACGAGGACGGCGCGGACGCCACCGCCACGGCGCCCGTGGTGAAGGACGTCTACCGGGGCAGCCCCGCCGCCCAGGCGCACATCCGTCCCGGTGACCGGCTGGTGGCGGTGAACGGCCGGCCCATTGGCAGCTACCTCCAGCTGCTGCGCAAGGTGGCGCTCCTGGCGCCCGGCACGGAGGCGAAGCTGACGCTCTTGCGCGACGGCGGCACCCAGGAGGTGGCGGTGCGGCTGGTCGCGCGGCCCGCGCAGGAGGCCACCGAGGGGCTCTCCAACCGGGGCGGCAGCTCCGCGAACGACCTGGGGCTGGTGCTGAGGGATTTGACGCCGGAGGTGGCGGCGCCCCTGGGCTACGAGTCCTTCCTGGGCGCGCTCGTGTCCGGCGTGCTGCCGCGCAGCCCGGCGGAGCAGGCCGGCCTGCGCGCGGGCGACGTCGTCATGGAGGTGAACCGCCGCCGGGTGAAGGATACCGCCGGGGTGAAGGCGGCCCTGGAGCGGGGGAGCGCCGGGGCCAGCATCCTCCTGCGGGTGCAGCGGGGCGACGCGCTCCAGTACATCGCCATCGCCCGCTGACGGCCGCGGCCCGCTACTTCGCGCCCGCGTCCTTGCCGTTGAGCCACAGCCCCAGCTGGTTGCCGGTGCGGCCCTCGGTGACGAGGATGGCCTCGATGCGGGCGTTGACGCCGTAGTTCTTCCCGCCGCCCTTCTTGGGCAGCGTCCACACCGACTGCGGCGTGAAGACGACCTGCGCGCGCACGCCCCGCGCCCGGAACATGCGGTCGAACGTGCCGCCGTTCCACATGTCCGGCGCCGTGCCGCTCACCGTGAGGTAGTTCATCACCGGGTTGCCCTGCGCGTCCGTCTTCTTCGGCGCGCCGTGGGACAGCCCGTACTTCCCGCCCGCGAAGAAGGGCGTGATGTTGATGGTGAACTCGTTGGTGCCGGGGTTGAAGTCGCCAGGGGACAGCATGCCCGCGTCGTCCTCGGTGATGATCATGTAGAGGCGCTTGCCCGTGTACTTCTTGCGGAAGGCCTCCGCCTGCTGCTTGCACTGCGGATCCACGAGCGCCCCGTCACACTCGCCCACGTACTTCTCCAGGAAGGCCCCCAGGCCACCCAGGGGCTCGGACTCGTCACGCAGCTTCGCGAAGCGCGAGTCCACGTCGGCCAGGGCGAGCGTGGGCACAAGGAGGACAAAGGCGGCGGCCAGGAAGCGATTCACGGCGGGAAACTCCGGAAAAAGAGGGGAGGGACAGCCCTCGGGATGCTGCCACTCCCGCCGCGCCGGGGGCAGCGCTTTCCCGTGAAACAGGCCATGGTGCGTCATGGTGCGTCAGGGTGGATGTAGGTAATTATCTTGCCTACATCTGGCTACCGTGTAGTTTGCCCCTGTCCCCACCTGTTTCGGAGCCCTCCCCGCATGAACACGCAGCCCCAGGAACGCCGCTCCAATCTGCGCTTCGACAAGATCTTCACCGTGTACCTGTCCACGCAGGACGGGATGATGCGGGGCATTGGCCGCAACATCAGCGCGCGGGGCATGTTCATCGAGGTGCGCGACTCGCTGGGGCTGGGCGAGAAGCTGAAGGTGACGTTCGCGGGCGAGGACGGCACGGAGATGACGTGCCTGTGCGAGGTCCGATACCAGGTGGCGCTGGCCTTCGGCCGCAAGGACGGGCGGCCCGGCAACAGCCGCGGGGTGGGCCTGCGCATCGTGGCCTACGAGACCATGGATGACGCGCCGCTGCTGCTGGTGGACCGCGAGCGGGTGATGCACTGAGACACCACGGGGCACGGCCCTTCCCCTGTGAAGTGGGAAGACACCGTGCCCCGGGGGGCGACGCGGGAACTGGACGGACCGGTTACTGCGAGAAGCCTTCCAGCAGGTAGTGGGCCTCGATGCGCTTGAGCGCGAGGATCATCGCGGCGCAGCGGCTGTCCACGGTCTTGCCGATGCAGTACGGGCGGCTGTCGTGCATCTCCGTCTTGCGCGGCTGGTTGCGCGAGATGTCCCGGATGATGCGGTAGTTGCGCTTCATGGCGCGCTCGAGGCGCTGATCGACTTCCGCCTCGCTCCAGCGCTCCATGCGCTTGTTCTGGATCCACTCGTAGTAGGACACCGTCACGCCGCCGGCGTTGGCGATGATGTCCGGGATGAGCTCGATGCCGCGCTTCTGCAGGACGCGGTCGGCCTCCGGGGTGGTGGGGCCGTTGGCGCCCTCCGCGATGAGCTTGACCTTGAGGCGCTCCGCGACGTCCGCGGTGATCTCACCGCCGAGCGCCGCCGGGACGAGGATGTCCGCCTGGACGTCCCACAGGTCCTTCTTCTCGATGCGCTGGGCGCCGGGGAAGCCCACGACGGAGCGCTTGAGGTTCTTGGGGTCCGCCACGTAGGCGGCCAGCGCGTTCACGTCGATGCCGTCGCCGTTGAAGATGGTGCCGTCGGCGTCGTTCACCGCGAGCAGGCGCGCGCCCATGTTCCCCAGGATCATGGCGGCGTGGCTGCCCACGTTGCCGAAGCCCTGGAGGACGAAGGTCTTGCCCTTCACGCTCTCGCCGCGGTCGGCGTAGTAGTCCTCGATGCAGAACGCGACGCCCTGGCCGGTGGCCTTGCCGCGGCCTTCCGAACCGCCGATGCGCACGTCCTTGCCGGTGACGATGCCGCGCAGGTTGTGGCGCTCGCGCTCACCGTCGGAGAACTGGCGGTAGAGCAGCGCCAAGATCTCCGGGTTCGTGCCCACGTCCGGCGCCGGGATGTCGATGTTCGGCCCGATGAGGCTCTTGAGCCGGTACATGAAGCGCAGGGTGATGGCCTCCAGCTCCTCGCGGCCGTACTCGCGCGGATCCAGCTGGATGCCGCCCTTGCCGCCGCCGAACGGAACCTCCGCGATGGCCGTCTTCCAGGTCATCTCCGCGGCCAGGGCCTTGAAGAGGTCCAGGGACACCTCGCGGTGGTAGCGCAGGCCGCCCTTGTAGGGGCCACGGGCCTGGTTGTGCTGGACGCGGTAGGCCTTGAAGCGCTGCGACTCACCGGGGACC
Organism: Corallococcus exercitus; assembly: GCF_003611585.1. Lineage (GTDB taxonomy): Bacteria > Myxococcota > Myxococcia > Myxococcales > Myxococcaceae > Corallococcus > Corallococcus exercitus. Next base: position 8,871 of record NZ_RAVW01000158.1, read on the forward strand.
AGCTGGTAGACGTGACCGTCCGGCAGGCGCAGGTGGCCGTGGCGGATGGCGACGTCGGAGCCCAGCAGGGCGCGGCCGTTGAGGATCAGGTTGCCGTTGGCCAGGCGCTCCAGGCCGTCCGGGTTGCGCACCTGGGTGACGGGCAGGTCGGAGAAGGCCTTGGCCTCCTCCGGGAGGAGCGGCACGAGCCGGTCCTTGAGCTTCGCCGTCACGTAGAAGATGTGCTCGTAGTCGGGCTCTTCGAGCTCCAGACGCACCCGCTTGTCCAGGCCGATGAGATCCGCCGCGAAGTGGAAGATCTCCATCGCCTCCGTGTAGATGGTGCGCTTGGGCGTAGGGGCCGGGGCGCGCATGAAAGTCTCTTCGCTGGCCATGATGGAACGTGCTCCTTGAGGGCCCACCTGGAATGGGGGCCGCTGGGGAAAGCGGTGCCCTTATGTGCATAGCCGCCCCGCGAGTTCAACCGCTCTGGCAGGCGGCCATTTCTCCAATTTATGGAGAAAAGACGCGGACTTAGGCGACGCGGTGTGTCACTCCGCCGGATGCACCGTGTCATGCGTGTCAGGGCTTCTGGAGCTTAGAAGCGGGCGTGGGGGAGGGCGCTTGAAAAGGCGCGGAGAAACTCCTTGCCGGGTCCGGATGCGGATGGTACTTACCGCGCCGCTTTCGGTGCGCCGACATAGCTCAGTTGGTAGAGCAACTGATTCGTAATCAGTAGGTCTCCGGTTCAAATCCGGATGTCGGCTCCAAGAAGAAGAAGGCCGGTTGCCCCTGGGCAGCCGGCCTTTTTCGTTTTCGGCGTCCGGAGGTTTGTGTGCGGCTTCCGTGGCTGGTGCTGTTCTGGGCGCTGGTCGGGTGTAGCGGTGCGACGAGGGTCGTCCGGCTCGACACGGGTCGCGGTTCTCCGGTCGTGCAGGTGCCTCGCGCGGAGCGTGCCGCCGGGCCTGTCGCGCTGGATGCGGACGACGTGAAGGCGGCCGTGGCGCGGTTGGGCCGGGGCGTTCGTCTGTCACCCCAGGCGCAGGATGCCGCGCGGCGGCTGTTCGAGGTGGAGCCCCGGAGCGGTTCGTACCTCGTGGATGTGCAGCGACGCCGCATCGCTCCGCTGGGCCCTGGTGAGCATCTGGAGGCGGGGCAGTCGCAAGCTGACGTCGAGATGACCCGCGCCTACTTGCGTTGGTGCTCGCGAACTGGACGGACGGGTGACTGTCTGGGGCTGTTGAAGGAGCGTCCGGTCATCGCGGAGGACGCGCGCTTTGCTTTGGCGCTCGCGCTGGCGAAGGGGGCGGTGCTGGACGAGCTGTGGGAGGCCGTGAAGGACATGGCGAATCCCGAGGCCCTGGTGCAGGCCGCGCTGTGGACGGCGGCGACCTATGCGCTGCTCTGGACGGTGCCGGAGCCCGCGACGAAGGGAGTGGCGGCGGTGCTGACGGCGGCGCTCATCGCCTACGTGGGTATCGACACGTTCTGGGGACTCATCCAGGGCTTCCGGCACCTGATGGTGGAGGCGGATGAGGCGCTGACGTTCGATGAGCTTCGCGTAGCGGGGGAGCGGTTCGGGAAGGTGATGGGGCGCAACGCGGCTCGGGCGTTCGTGATGCTGGCGACGGCGGCCATTGGCAGCACGGGCGCGACGCTGGGCGCGAAGCTTCCAGGACTGCCAGGGGCCGCGCAGGCGGCGGTGAGGGCCGAGTCAGAGGCGGGAGTGGTCTACGCGGCGGTTGGCCAGGTTGAGTCCGTGGCCATGGTCGCGGATGGCTTCACGTTGGGCCTCGCTCCGGGCGCCGTTGCAATGTCCGCGGGCGGCACGGCGACCGGCTCCGGAACAGCTGGCTTGAGGGCGTGGAAGTCCTTCAGTGGTTTCAAGAAGGCGATGGGGCCGGCGGGCAACGGGAAGCAGTGGCACCACGTTGTCGAGCAGACGCCTGGGAATGTGCAGCGCTTTGGGCCTGAAGCCCTTCACAACACGGAGAACGTTATTCCGCTGGATGAAGCATTGCATCGACGCGTGAGCGCCTTCTATTCCACCAAGCAGCCTGACGTCACAGGTGCATCACACCTCACGGTACGCCAGTGGCTGAGCACGCAGTCGTATCAAGCTCAGCGCGACTTCGGCCTGCTATCCATCGAGAATGTTCGAAGAGGATTGTGGCCATGAACATGGAAGAGCTTGTCAGTCAGTTCGCGGAGAACGTGGCCGCACAGACGGATGCAATCTGGCGCGGAGATTCCAAGGCTGGAAACAAGTATGCAAGGAAGTACATCGCCATCTTCGACAGGCTTCGTGCCCACGGCGATGCCGGACGCGAGGCGCTGACGGTGTTGTTTGAGCACCCCCGGATGGACGTTCGCGTCATGGTCGCTGCCTTCCTTCTTCGTTACCGGACGAAGGACGCCATGACAGTTTTAAAAGAGGCGGCCAAAGGGGAGGGGCTCGTTCCTTTCAAGGCGGGTCAGGCGCTGATGCGCTGGGAGGAAGGCACCTGGTCTCTTGACCCGGAGTAGAGGCGAATCGCAGGCCCCATTGAATATGGCTTGGTATCAGCGCGGCAATGTTGCTTGATGCTTGGAAGGACGGAACGTACAGACCCAGGTGAAGTGTCAGGCCGCCCGCGCCGGAGCGACCTGCACCTGGTTCCGGCCGCCTCGCTTGGCCGCGTAGAGCGCTTCGTCCGCCGCGTGGAGGACCTCTTCAATGGCGTCCCCGTGCACGCCCAGTTCTCCGAGCCCGGCGGATGAGGTGACCTTGAACTCGCCGACCTCGCTCTTGAATGTGAGCGCGGCGACCGTCTGGCGGATGTGCTCGGCCACGGCCTGTGCTCCGGCCAGGTCGGTGGCCTCGAGCACCACGCAGAACTCCTCGCCGCCGTAGCGGGCCACGAAGTCGGTGGCCCTGGTGCAGGCGGCCACGGCCTTCGCCACCGAGGCCAGCACCACATCCCCCGTCGCGTGCCCATACTTGTCGTTCACCGACTTGAAGTGGTCGATGTCCATCATCATCACCGTCAGCGGCAGACCGCTCCGCCTCGCCCGGGCGCTCGCCGTCTGGAGATGCTCCTCGAGGGCCCTGCGGTTCTTCAGCCCGGTGAGCGCGTCGGTGTTCGCCTGCTGGTGCATCGCCTCCAGGTCTCGCTCCAGCGAGACGCGCTCCAGCTGCAACCGCGCCGCTCGCGCCGTCTCCAGCGCGACCGAGATGTGATTGGCGATGGCCACGAAGATGACCTCGTCCTCGCGGCCAAATACCCCGCGGGCCAGCCGGTGGTCCAGGTAGACCACCCCGAGCAGCCGCCCGTGCAGCATCAGCGGCGCGGCCATGATGCTTCGCAAGTCATTGGCGAGGATGCTCTCCGTGGCCCGCACCTCCCCCTCGTCGGTGCCCGTGACGACGAGCGGCCGGTGCGTGTCGCGGACCCGTTCAATCACGGTGCGGCTGTAGCCGCCGAGCTCCTCCAGGTCCACGCCGCCAGCCCCGCGTCCCACGCTGAGCACGAGCTCCTGCGTTCCCTCGCGGCACAGGAGCAGGAACGCGCGCTCCGCTCCGAAGATCCGCACGATGACGTCCAGCGCCACCCGCGCCTGCTCCCGTGGCTCGAAGACGATCGCGCAGGCGAGGCTGACCTCGAGCAGGGCGTCGAGCTGCCGCTGCAGGCGGAGGTCGTGCGCCGGGGCCTCCTCCGCAGGTTCCGAGCCGGAGACGCTGCGGCTCGAGGACTCGACCTGGAAGTGCGCCCGCACCCGCCGGGCTCGCGCCTCCCAGCCGGCCTCGTCGGCCAGGGCCATCGCGAGCCGCGCCTCGCGCCGGGAGGCCTCCATCCGCCCTCGCTCCCGGAAGAGCCAGGCCCGCTCCACCATCACCTCGAAGAGGACCCACGGGCAGTCCACCTCGCGGGCCAGCGCCTCGGCCCGCGCGAAGCGCTTCTCCGCGACCACTGCGTTGCCCTCGAGCCGCCGCAGCATCCCCTCGCAGAGGAGCGCATGGCTTCGCAGCACCGGGGTGCTGGCGGCGCGCCGGAGTTCCGCGACCGCCGTCCGCGCCTTCCCCAGCAGCTCCTCCCGGTTCCGGGGCGGGCTCGCGCGGAGCTGCGCGAGGCGCGCGTGGGCCGCGTAGACGAAGAAGAGGCGCAGGTGGAACGGGGTGAACTCCGGGCGCATCCCGAGCCGGGCGTGCCTCGCGAGCGCCTCCTCGAGCGCCGGACCGGACTCCCCCTGTTCGAGGTGGAAGAGCACGAGGTTCTGCAGATAGACGCTCCAGCGCCAGCGCTCACCGGGCGCCTTCTCCACCATCCGCTCGACGCGCTGGAGTTCCGCGAGCCCCTCCGTGGGCCGGCCGAGGATCGCCAGGATGGCCCCGAGGAAGGACGGGTAGGGGTGGCCGAGGAGCGCCGCGTCTCCGCCCGCGCTCGCGGGTGCCGCACGCGCGTGGGCACGCCGGATCCACGCCTCCGCCTCCAGCACATACCCTCGGGCGAGCATCGCCCAGGCCGCGTCCACGCAGCCGTTGACGAAGTCTCCCGCATCCAGGAAGCGGCCGTAGGCGTCCACCCAGCGCCGGTGCTGGGCCTCCGCGCCGGAGGAGTCCCCTCCGATGTGCGTGGCGATCCCCTGGTACAGGAGGCTCCGGGCGATGAGCGCACGGTCGTTGAGATGCTCGGCCACGCTCGCCGCCCGCGCGGACGCCTTCGCCGCGGCCGCGGGACGGCCCAGCACCGCCTGCACCACCGCGTTGTTCCCGAGGAAGAAGACGAGCTCACGACCCGGCCCCAGCCGGAGCGCCGGCGCCCAGGGCCGGTAGGTCATCTGGAGCAGCAGCAGGTTGCGGACGTCGAAGTAGGCGACGTGCGCGCCGAGGTCGCAGAGCTTCGCGAAGAGGCGGTGGTGTTCGGCCTCCTCGCCCCGCGCGTGCTCCCGCCGCGACCCGAACAGGCCCACCACCAGGCCGATGAGATAGGCCCAGAGGAGCACGAGCACCTGCGACAGCAGGCTCCGGGGAGAGCGGATCCCCAGTTCGGCCATGCCCGAGGAGATCTCCGACCAGGCGTGCTGGGTGTCGAAGCCGCCCAGGTGCACGTGGGCGAGCCGGCAGCGCAGCTCCGCGCGGCGCGCCGGGACACGCTCGGCGGAGAGGGCGAGGGTGTACTGCTCGACCGCTTCGGCGAGGCGGCCCGAGCGGGAGCAGGCGTCTCCGCGCGCGGTGGCGAGCTCCGCGTCCCGTGGCAGCCCGAGTTCACCAGCGGCCCGCTGTGCGGCCTCGAGGAAGGCGTGGGCCTCCTCGTTCGCGCGCTCCTCCAGGGCGAGCTGGCCGGCGGCGAGGTTGGTCTCGTAGCGCCGCCGCGCATGCTCCGGCGCCTCGCCGAGCGCGTAGTGACGGGCCAGGGCATACGTCTTCGATGCGTCCTGACCCTCCTGCGCGTCCAGGGCGGTGGCGATCCGGCGATGCAGCGCGCGGACCTCGTCCACCGAGAGCCCGCCGAGGAGCGCCTCGCGGACGCGGTTGTGGACGAAGGCGCACGTGCCGGCGTCCTTGAAGTCCGCCAGGCGCGCCGTCACGGCCTCGGAGAGGGCCGCCAGCACCTCGTCCTCGCCGAGCCCACAGCTGGGGCCGAGCAGCGCCGTGTGGAACCGCATCCCGACCACCGCGGCCGCGGTGAGGACCCGCCGGGCTTCGTCCCGGAGCGAGCCGAGCCGCCGGACCACGAGCTGGATCACGTCCTGGGGAAGCTGCAGCCGATCCAGCTCCTCGGTGTCGAGCTTCCAGGCACCCCAGTGCGGCACGAGGAGCCCGGAGTCCAGCATCGCGCGGACGTACTCGACGACCGCCAGCGGCAGCCCGTTGCTCCGGGTCATCACGGCGTCCACGAGCTCGGCAGAGACGGCCCGGCCCCCCAGCTCGCTGGAGATCAGCGCCTCCACCTCGGAAGGGCCCAGCGGCCCCAGCCGGGGGACGGACTCGCCGGCCCCACCGATGGCGTCGGTGAAGGCGCGCACGCCCTCCGCGCACTCGGGCTCGTCGCGCGAGGTGCACAGGAGGAGCAGCGGCGCCTGTGCGAGCAGCGTCGACAGCCAGCGCATGACCTGGAGCGTGGCGGGATCCGCCCACTGGACGTCGTCGAGGAGGAACGCGGCACCCGGGTGGAGCTCGGCAAGCCGCACCAGGAAGCGGGCCACGGCGCCGTAGAAGAGGTCCTGCGCCTCGGCGAGCCCGGGGTCCTCGCTCGTGTCCCGGAAGAGGAGGGAGAGCCCGGGCGACAGCCGCTTGAGCAGTCCGGCCGTGTCGCCTGCGGCCTGGCGGATGCGCTGCTCGGAGGCTTCGCGCTCGGCGTCGGGCAGCCGCCGAAGCTGCCGCAGGTACTCGTCGATGGCTTCACGCAGGGGGGCGAAGGGCAGGGGATCCGCACGAAGGCACTTGCCCTCGAGGACCAGCGCCCCGGTGGAGCGCGCCTGTCGTGCCGCCTCGCGCATCAGCCGGCTCTTGCCGCTGCCGCTCTCGCCGTGAAGGAGCGCCATCCCGCCTTTGCGCTCCAGCGCCCGGCTCCACAGCCGGGACAGGGTGGCGAGCTCCGCCTCACGGCCGACGAACGCGGACTCGGCGGCCGGCGTTGCTCGGAGCTCTCCCTTGCCGGGTGCCGGTGCACCGGACGCCTCCGGCACTGAGAGACGGTCGAGGTCGGCGGCGAGCGCCTCGCCGGACTGGTACCGGTCGTCGGGATCCTTGGCGAGGAGCTTCTCGATGACCGCGACCAGGCCCGGGCTCAGGTCCGGGCGGAGGGCGCGCAGGTCCGGCGGGCGGTGCGCGGCGTGCTGCCGCAGCAGTTCGCCCACGTCGGTGGCGGTGAACGGAGGCCGGCCGGCGGCGCCCTCGAAGAGGATGACTCCCAGCGCGTAGAGGTCCGCGCGTCCGTCCACGGGCCGCTTGAGCATGCCGGACTGCTCCGGCGCGCTGTAAAGCAGCGTCCCCGCCAGCTTGCGGCCCGCCTCGCCTCCGGTGGCCCGCGCGACGAACCCGAAGTCGATCAGCGTGGCGCGCCCGGTGTCCGCGACCACGACGTTCTGCGGCTTGACGTCCCGGTGGACCAGCCCGTGCCGGTGGACCTCCGAGAGCGCCCCGGCGAGGTCCCGCGCAATGGCAATCAGCGAGGACTCCGGCAGCCGCCCCTGGGCGAAGCGCGCCGCGAGGCTCGGCCCGAGGACGAGCTCCAGCAGGAGGTAGGACTGGCCGTCCACGTCCCCCACCTCGAGGATGGACGGCAGGCTCCGGTGCCGGAGGCAGGCCAGCAGCGCGGCCTCCCGGCGGAAGCGAGGCCGAGAGACGCGCCCGGACTGGGCCACGTCCTCACGGAGCATCTTCAGCGCGAAGACGGCCCCGCCCCGCGAAGCCCGGTAGACCACGCTCTGCGAGCCGCGTCCGATCTCCGCCTCAAGCTGTAGGTCGCCGAAAACGCCGTGCCCCATGCTTTCCCACTCTAGCTTCGAATCCGCGAAGGGTTGGGTTGTAGTCCTGCGCCTCTACTGAGCGTGCAGGTTGCCGTCCTGGTGGCGTTCACCATGCGATGTTGTAGGAAGCACCGCGCCAGGGCGGGGTGGGCTTGTCGTGGGTGCTTCCGCCTGGCTTGCCTGCGCCAGGACGGGGCTTGGGACTGGAGCGCTGGATGCGACTTCCATGGCTGATGCTGTGCCTGCTCTGGACATGGGCCGGGTGCAGTGGCTCGACCAAGGTCGTCCGGCTCGACACGGAGCGCGGTGCACCTGTCGTGCATGTGTCTCGCACGGGTGGAAGCGCCGGACCGGTCGCGCTTGATGCGGACGACGTGCGGCAGGCCGTGGCACGGCTGGCCCAGGGTATCCGTCCGTCACCGCATGCCCAGGAAGCCGCCCGGCGCCTGTTCGAGGTGGAGCCTCGAACCGGTTCGTACGTCATCGATGTGCAGCGTCGGCGCATCACGCCACTGGGGCCCGGCGAGCATCTGTCCGCCGAACAGTCGCAGGCTGACGTTGAGATGACCCGCGCCTACTTGCGTTGGTGTGGCCGGACCGGACGGACGGGTGACTGTCTGGGGCTGCTGAAGGAGAGCCCGGTCATTGTTGGAGACGCGCGCTTCGCACTGGCGCTCGCGCTGGCGAAGGGGGCAGTGCTGGACGAGCTGTGGGAGGCCGTGAAGGACATGGCGAATCCCGAGGCCCTGGTGCAGGCCGCACTGTGGACGGCGGCGACCTACGCACTGCTGTGGACGGTGCCGGAGCCTTCGACCAAAGGCGTGGCGGCGGTGCTCACGGCGGCGCTCATCTTCTACGTAGGCGTGGACACGTTCTGGGGCCTCATCCAGGGCTTCCAGCGCCTGATGGGCGAGTCGTTCGAGAGTGGCTTCGGACGCAGTCCTACGAAGCGCAGCGGGCCTTCGGACTGAAAACCATAAAGAGGTTTGGGGCTATCCCATGAAGGCAAAGGACCTCAAGACACTGACGCTGGAAGAGTTGATCGTGCGTTTTCGTGAGCTTTCAGCGAAACACGGTCAATTGTTGAACGCGCTCAACACTCGCGCCGCCAACAAGGAGTACAAGCACGCGGCCGCCGTCAGGCGAGAGTTGCGAACGCGCGGAGCCGCAGCAGAGGCGGCCTTGCTGGGTCTGCTCGCCGACCCCGAGGAAGGGACGAGGTACTGGGCGGCGACAGCGGCCTTGCGGTTCGCCCCCAGTGAGGCAGAAGCGACGCTCTCCTCGTTGTCCACACCCGCATCAAGCCTGATGGGGCTCAGTGCGGCCATGACGCTTGATGCGTGGAAGAACGGAACCCTTCCCCTGGAAGAGTAGAACCGTCTCGGCGAGGGGCGAGCGGGGGCAGGACTGGCCGGCGGACCCGTTGGAGACCTGAACCCATCAATAAGCGCGACGCGGGCCGCCTGCCTGCTTCCTCTGGTTCCAGCGGGGAATCCGTCGCAGAACACGGCTTGTTCGGGCGCGAGGTGCTCGTGAAGGCCTCCGACCCTCTTTGGGAGCAATGCCGTGAGCAGTCTCATGAAGGAGTCCGTGCTGCGCGTGCACCACTGGACCGACACCCTGTTCAGCTTCGTCACCACGCGTGACCCGGGCTTCCGCTTCGCCAGCGGCCAGTTCACGATGATGGGCCTGGAGGTCGAGGGCCGGCCGCTGCTGCGCGCCTACAGCATGGTGAGCGCGCACTATGACGACCACCTCGAGTTCCTGAGCATCAAGGTGCCCGGCGGGCCGCTGACCTCCCGCCTGCAGCACCTGAAGGAAGGGGACCAGGTCCTCGTCAGCAAGAAGGCCACGGGCACGCTGGTGCTCAAGCACCTGTTGCCCGGCAAGAACCTCTACATGCTGAGCACTGGCACGGGCCTGGCGCCGTTCCTCAGCCTCGCGAAGGACCCGGAGATGTACGAGCAGTTCGACCGGGTCATCCTCACGCACACCTGCCGACGGGCCGAGGAACTGGCCTACCACGACCTCTTCCTCCATGAGCTGCCGCACAACGAGTTCTTCGGGGAGCTGGTGAAGCAGAAGCTCACGTACTACCCGAGCGTCACCCGCGAGGACTTCCGCAACACGGGCCGTATCACCGACCTCATCCAGAGCGAGAAGCTGTTCAAGGACGTGGGCCTGCCGCCGCTGAACCCGGAGGTGGACCGCGTGATGCTCTGTGGCAGCCCCGGCATGCTCGCGGACCTCACGACCATGCTGGAGGAGCGCGGCTTCCGGGAAGGCACGCCTGGAGAGGCCGGGCACTACGTCACCGAGAAGGCCTTCGCCGAGCGCTAGTCTCAAAGCACGCTCTTGGCGAGCGCCACCAGCACCTCGATGAAGCGCCGGTCGGCGAGGAGCAGGGGCACCATGGGCGCCATGGCCGCGCCGAGGACGGCCACCGCCGCACGGATGTCCACGGGGAACCAGCGCATGCGGCGCGCGACGCTGAAGGATGACCCCAGGTCCACGAGCGACGAGAACTCGGGCGCGCCCAGGAGTTCCTGCCCGGCGGGCGGCTCGCGGTGGAACCACCGTTGCTCGAAGCGCCGCGAGTGCCAGGCGGCCACCCCCGAAAAGGCATGGTCTCCCCGCCGCTTCGCGAACAGGAGCTGCCGACTGAAGAAGGCCAGCGGCGCGAAGACGACGACGAGGCTGAGGAGCGCGAAGGCGAACAGGTGAAGGGCGTAGTCGGTGAAGTTCGCGCTGGGGGCGCGCGACAGCCGCTGCGCGGTGAGCGTGGAGGACACCGCGAGGACGATGAGGGCGAAGCTGGCCTGGCAGGTGCCGAGGAACCCCAGGCCGCCCGCCACGTCGGGATGGGTGGGCACGAGGACGAGCGGTAGCCGGGAGACCCGGAACAGGAAGCCCGCCCACAGGATGCCCCGCCAGAGCCAGCGCAGGACCAGGAACCGGATGAGCGGCATGCTCACCACGAGGTACCACCACCCGGCCAGGGTGCGCGGGCCCCCGGGCTCCGAGTGGAGCCAGACCGGGTTCGCCTGGTGGGGCAGATCCATGAAGGACACCGCGAAGGAGGCCACCAGCAATCCGGCCTCGATGGCGGCGCCGCGCCTCAGCCGCATCACCCCGCGGGCGATGCCCTCGAAGGTGGCCAGGTCCTTTGGCCCTATCAGCTCCGAGACGACGAACTGGCGCACGGCCGCCGCGAGGCTCAGGTCGATGTAGCGCTCGGCCGCGATGAGCAGCGGCAGGGACACCAGGAACTCGACGTGGATCCCCAGGTCGCGCAGGAAGGCATGTGACACGGAGCGCCCGCCCTGGAGCAGCGACAGGACGAGGAGCGGCAGCCAGCCCACCAGCGTCAGGACGAGGATCCGCAAGGACCGGGACGCACTACCGCGGGGGCGAGCAAGAGAGCGCCGCCAACCGAGCGCGCTTCCCTGGATGAGCGAGAAGTCGAGCAGTGAGGCGGGGATGTCCATGGCAGTCTCAAAGCTGTGCCATGGGAGCTGCCCCTGCCAGGAGCCTTGCCTGACAGGCCTCGAGTCCGGGCAGGGGTGGCTTCAAGCAGACGTGTCGTGCTTACGCAGACAAGTGCCCATTCATAGCTTTCTGTCCTGATGCGAAGGTCATGAGGAGACAGCCATGGGCAAAGGCAGCGGTGGACAGGATGGAAGTGGGGGGCAGGG
>NZ_RAVW01000159.1 GCF_003611585.1 Corallococcus exercitus
GGACCGGGGCGTGCGTGACGGGCGGAGGGACGGGCCATGTCCGGCGTTCGGCCTCGGTGGCCAGCGGCAGGCGGGAGAGGGGCTCCTCGGGCCGGGCCAGCGCCGCGCCGAGCAGCACCTGGAGGTGCTCCAGCATCCGCCGGGCGGTGGAGGCGTCGAACAGCTCCGTCGCGTACTCCAGCGCGCCGTGAACGCGGCCGGGCTCCTCGGTGAGGATGAGCGTCAGGTCCGACAGCGTGGCGCCCCACTGCACGGGCGTGCCCGGCACCTCGATGAAGGTTCCCCGCGCCCCGACGGCCGCCAGCGCGTCGCCGCCCATCTCCAGATTCGAGTGGTAGACGAAGACCGTGTCCGTCATGCGCTCACGGCCGATGTCCCGGCCGGGGACGAGCTGTTCGACGAGCAGCTCGAAGGGCACGTCCGGCCGCGATTGCACGTCGGTGACCTCGCGCCGCACGCGGTGCAGGAGCTCGCGGAAGCTCGGGTCATCCCCGACGTGGGTGCGGAATGCGGCGGAGTGCGCCACGTAGCCGATGAGCGGCAGCAGCTCCGGCCGCGTGCGGTTGCCGATGGGCGTGCCGACGATGAGGTCCGTCTGCCCGGTGTAGCGGTGCAGGAGGGCGTTCCACGCGGCGAGCACCGTCATGTACGACGTGAAGCCCTCACTGCGTCCAAAGGCGATGAGCGCCTCGGTGAGCGCGGGTGGGAAGTCCAGCACCATGCGCTCGGAGGTGAGCGGGCAGCTCGCGGGCCGGGGCCGGTCCGTGGGGACGCCGAGCTGCCGGGGCATGCCGGCCAGCCGCTGACGCCACCACTGCTCCTGTTCGGGGAAGCGGGCCTCCGCGAGCGACTGCCGCTGCCACGCGCCGAAGTCCGCGTACTGCACGGGCAGGGGCGCCAGCGGGGACGGCCTGCCCTGGAGGAAGGCGGCGTAGAGCTGCCCCACCTCCTGGAGGAAGAGGGCCGTGGAGAGCGTGTCACAGACGATGTGGTGGATGGCGCAGACCAGCAGGTGCAGGTCCGCGCGCAGGCGCACGAGCGTGGTGCGCAGCACGGGGCCGTGCACCAGGTCGAACGGGCGCGCGGCGTCCTCGCGGGCGATGCGGAGGGCGGCCTCCTCGCGTTCCTCCGGCGCGCCTTCCACCTCCACGACGGGAAGCGGGATGCGCACGAAGGGATGGAAGCGCTGCATGGGCCGGCCGTCCACGGCGTCGTAGGTGGTGCGCAGGGCCTCGTGGCGCTGGACGACCTCCTGGATGGCGCGCTCCAGGATGGCGGCGTCGGCGGGGCCTTCCAGGCGCAGGACGAAGGGAATCGTGTAGGCGGACAGGCCGGGGAGGTACTGCTCCAGGCGCCAGACGCGCTCCTGGACGAAGGACAGGGGCAGCGGCTCCGTCCGGGAGCGGGGCACGAGGGGCAGCTCTCGCGTGGGCTCCTGGGTGGGGGCGTGCTGGAGCAGCGGCTCGATGCGGGAGGCAAGCCCCGCGACGGTGGGCGCTTCGAAGAGGGCGGCCAGCGGCACCTGGACGTGGAAGGTGTCGCGGAGCTGGTTGAGGAGCTGCGCGGCCATGAGCGAGTTGCCGCCCAGTTCCAGGAAGTTGTCGTCGCGTCCGACGAAGTCCACGCCCAGGCGCTCACGCCACAGCGTGGCGATCCGCACCTCCACGTCACCGCGAGGCGCATCCTCACGGCCGCCGGGGAGAGGAAGGGCAGGGGGCTCGGCGGAGGGCAGCGCCCGCGCGGCCGGAGACAGCGGGGCCTGGGGGGCTGTCACTGCGCCCGTGCTCGCGGGCAGTGTCGTTGCCTCCGTGGCAGGCACGGCCCTGGAGGCGGAGGACAGGGCCTCCGTCCGGGCTCCAGCCTCGGCGATGTGTTGCTGTGGTGCGGCCGTCTGAGCGGCGCCTGGTCCATGACCGCCCGCGTCCACCAACGCACTGCCAGGGACGCGAGGCTCCACCCAGCAGCGCTTGCGCAGGAACGCGTACGTCGGCAGGTGCACGCGGCGGCGCTGCTCGTGGGCGTAGAACGCGGTCCAGTCCACCTCCAGGCCCTGCATCCACAGCTCACCCACGCACTGCAACAGCCCGGACTGCTCCGTCGTCGCACCGCCCCGGCGCAGCGAAGCGAGCGCCTTCACGCGCTCCTTGTCCTCGCCCAGGCACGCGCGCATCAGCGGGGTGAGGTCCTGGCCGGGCCCCACCTCCAGCAGCACGCTGCAGCCCTCTTCCAGCAGGGCCCCCACCGCGTCGGTGAAGCGCACGGGCTGCCGCATCTGCGTGGCCCAGTAGTCCGGAGCGCTCAGCTCCCCTGGCCGCGCCAGCGCGCCCGTGAGGCTGGAGACGTACCGCACGGAAGGCTCATGCCTCTCGAGCGAAGCCACCACGCGCGCCAGCTCTCCCATCAACGGCTCCACGTCCGCCGAGTGGAACGCATGACCCGACGGCATGCGCACCGCGCCCGCCTTGCGCTGCTGCAACACCGCCTGGAAGCGCTCCACCTCGTCCACGGGCCCGGAGACGACACATCGGTCCGGAGCGTTGATCGCCGCGAGCGTCAGCCGGCCGGAGAGCAGGGGCTGCACCTCCGCCGCAGGCAACGCCACGCCAAGCATCGCGCCCGGAGGCAGCCGGTGCATCAGCTCGCCTCGGGCAACGGCCAGCCGCAGGGCCTCCGGCAGGGAGAGCACGCCCGCGACACAGGCGGCGGCGTACTCACCGAAGCTGTGTCCCAGCACCGCGTGCGGAACGATGCCCCACTCCCGCCACAGCCGGGCCAGGGCCACCTGCACCGTGAACAGGGCAGGCAGCGCGACGCGCGTATCGGCGAGCGCGGCGGAAGCCTCCTCCTCCTGGCCCGGTCCCGGACGCAGCAGCGCGTCCACGCGCGAGCGCAGGGGCGCGTCCAGCAATCCAAGGCACGCCTCCACCTGCGCGCGGAACGCCGGCACGGATGCGCACAGCTCCCGTCCCATGCCGACCTGCTGTGAGCCCTGGCCGGAGAAGACGAAGGCCACGCGCTTCCGGCGGGCCCCCTCCACATCCTTCAACCGCGCGGGCGTGGCCGGCTTGCGAAGCTGCTTCGCCAGTTCCTCCGCATCCCTCGCGACCACCACGCGCCGGTACTCGAAGGCCCGCCGTCCCACGGCCTGCGTGTACGCCGCGTCCGCGAACCCGCTCCCGTCGCTCGCGACCTCCACGGCGAACCGGGCCGACAACGCCTCCAGGGACTCCGGCGAGCGCGCCGACAGCACCCGCAGCGCGAGCTGCTTCGCCGCCGCCTCCAACGCTTCCGGCGAACGCGCGGCCAGCACCTGATCCGCCAGCTTCAACGACGCCGCCTCCAGCGCCTCCGGAGACCGGTCCGCCAGCACGTGCGACGCCAGCGCCAGCGCCCCCGCCTCCAGGGACTCCGGCGAGCGAGCTGACAACACGAAGAGCTGGTGCGAGCGCGCCGTCGGCCCGCTCCGGACGACCGGTGCCTCTTCCAGCACGGCGTGCGCGTTCGTCCCGCCCACGCCAAAGGAGCTCACCGCCGCGCGCCGGGGCGTCTTCCCCCGGGGCCACGGCCGCAGGCGCGTGTTGACGAAGAACGGCCCCGCGTTGAAGTCGATCCTCGGGTTCGGTGACTCGAAGTGGAGGCTGGGGGGAATCTCCTCCTCACGCAGCGACAGCGCGGCCTTGATGAGCCCCGCGAGCCCCGCCACCGTGTCCAGGTGGCCCACGTTCGTCTTGAGCGAGCCGAGCGCGATGGTGCCCTGGTGCTCGGGGCCCAGGCCGTAGGCGCGCTGGAGCGCCGCGACCTCGATGGGGTCGCCCAGGGGCGTCGCCGTCCCGTGCGCCTCCACGTAGCCGATGTCCCGCGCCGTCACGCCCGAGCGCCGCAGTGCCTGGGTGATGACGGTCGCCTGCCCCTGCACGCTGGGCGCGGTGAAGCCGGACTTGTCGCGCCCGTCGTTGTTGACGGCGGTGGCTCGGATGACGGCGTGGATGGGGTCGCCGTCGCGGACCGCGTCCTCCAGCCGCTTGAGGACCACCGCGGCCACGCCGCTGCCGGAGACGGTGCCCTGGCCCTTCGCATCGAAGGCGCGGCAGTGGCCGTCCGGGGAGTAGATCATCCCCTCCTGGTGCACGTAGCCGGTGCGCTGCGGCACCGACAGCCGCGTCGCGCCCGCGAGCGCCACGTCCGACAGGCCGGACAGCAGGTTCTGACACGCGACGTGCACCGCCACGAGCCCCGTGGAGCACGCCGTGTAAACGAGCATGCTCTCGCCGGTGAGTCCCAGCTTGTAGGACACCTTCGTCGGCAGGCTCTGGTAGGTCGCGGTGCCGAACAGCTCGAAGAACGCCGCCGAGTCCAACGGCAGGTGCCGCTGCACCTCGTTCGCGTAGCCGGACTCGTTCGCCCCCGCGAAGAGGGAGATGACGCCCGGGAAGCGAGCGGGGTCGAGGCCCGCGTCCTCCAGCGCCGCCCATGCGCACTGGAGGAACATCCGCTGCTGCGGGTCGGTCCACTGCGCCTCGCGCAGGGACATGTCGAAGAACGCGGGATCGAACTGGTCGATGTCCGCGAGCACGCCGTGGGCAGGCACGAACCCCGGATGCTGTGACAGCTCCACGCCCGGAGGCAGGCCGGGCATGGACTCCAGTTCCTCGGGAGTGAAGCGGGAGATGGACTCGACGCCTTCGCGCAGGTTGCGCCAGAACTCCTCCACCGACGCCGCACCGGGGAAGCGCCCGGACATGCCGATGATGGCGATGGCGTTCGACGGCAGCGCCGAAGTCCCGTCCGTCGCGGTCCCGGAAGGCACGGGCACAGGCACGGACTGCGCAGGCACGGAGGTGGAAGGCACGGGCGCGGAGTCGGAGGCAGGCCCCGAAGACACGGGCGCAGGCGCGGAAGCGGGACCCGAAGACACGGGCGCAGAGGCGGAAGGCATTGGCGCGGAGGCGGAAGCGGAGCCTGGAGGCACCGACACGGACCGCACGGTGCTGGCCGTCTGCGCCAATGACGCGGACTCCGGGCGCACGTGTGCTCCGGACGTCGGCGTGGGCACGGTGCCCATGCGCGCGCTCAGCCCTTCGCGCTCCAGCCTCCGGGCCAGTCCATGGACCGTGGGGTGCTCGAAGAGCCAGACCACGGGCACGTCGCGCTGGAGCGCCTCGTGCAGCCGGCTGGCGACGCGGACCACGGTGAGCGACGTGCCGCCCAGATCCTCGAAGAAGTGGTCATGAACGCCAACGCTCCGGGCGCCCAGCTCCCGGGCCCAGACGGCGGCCAGCTGTTCCTCCAACGGATCCGCGGGCTCCACGAACCGGCCCTTGCGCGCACTGGCCGCGACGTCCGGCGCGGGCAGGGCCTTCCGGTCCAGCTTGCCGGTGGCGGAGAGCGGCAGGACGGGCAGCGCGACGAACGCGGCCGGGACCATGTACTCGGGCAGCCGCTGCCGCAGGTGTTCACGCAGCGCGGGGATGTCCAGTGCGCCAGCCACCACGTAGGCCACCAGCCGCTTGTCACCGGGCACGTCCTCGCGCACGAGCACCGCCGCGTCGGTGAGGGCGGGCCAGTCCCGCAGGGCGGCTTCGACCTCGGACAGCTCGATACGGTAGCCGCGCACCTTCACCTGGCTGTCGATGCGGCCCAGGAACTCCAGGCTCCCATCCGCGCGCCAGCGCACGCGGTCGCCCGTGCGGTACACGCGCTCTCCGGGCGTGGTGGCGAAGGGGTGGGGGATGAAGCGCTCGGCGGTGAGGTCCGGGCGGGAGAGGTAGCCCCGCGCGAGCCCGTCCCCTCCAATGAGCAGCTCCCCCGGCACGCCCACGGGCACCGGCCGCAGCGAGCCGTCCACCACGAACGTCCGCGTGTTCGGCAGGGGAGGCCCGATGGGAATGGCCTCGGTCCGGACGTCCTCGGGCCGCTCCATGCGGAGGCAGCAGGCGAAGACGGTGGCCTCGGTGGGGCCATAGCCGTTGACCACCGGCAGGCCCAGCATCTCCACCACGCGGCGCGTGTGCGTGGGGGACAGCACGTCCCCGCCCACGATGAGCTGCCGCAGTCCACGCAGCACCTCCAGCTTCACGTCCACCACCTGCGCGAACAAGCCCGCGGACAGGTAGAGCGACGTGACACCGTGACGGCGGAGGACCTTCCCCAGCAGCTCCAGGTCGGTGGGGGGCTGGGGTGGGAAGACAACGAGCCTGCCGCCCGACAGGAGCGGGCCCCACAGCTCCAGCGTCGACGCGTCGAAGGACAGGGGCGCCATCAGCAGGAACGTCTCGTCCGGAGTGAAGCGGGCCCAGGTGGCACCGTGCAGGAGCCGCAGCACGCCCCGGTGCTCCACGGCGACGCCCTTGGGACGGCCGGTGCTGCCGGAGGTGAAGTCCACGTACGCGAGGTTCCGCGAGGAGAGCGTCACGTCCGGAGCGGAGGAAGGCTGCCCCTCCAGGCGAACCTCCTCCACGAAGACACACGGCACGTCCTCCGCGGCCGGCAGTGATGCCCGCAGCACGCGAGTGGTGACGAGCAGCCAGGGCGGAGCGTCCTCCAGCATGAGGGCCAGCCGCCGAGCCGGATACGCGGCATCCAGGGGCACGTAGGCCCCACCCGCCTTGAGGATGGCCAGGAGCGTGACGACCAGCTCCACGGAGCGCTCCAGGCACACGGCCACCAGCGCATCCGGTCCCACGCCCCGCGAGCGCAGCACCCAGGCCAGCGCATTCGCCCGGGCATCCAGCTGCGAGTACGTCAGCCGCGAGTCCCCGAACTCCAGCGCGATGGCCTCCGGACGCCGCGCGGCCTGGAGCGCGAAGCGTTCCGCGACGTTCGACTCGCGCGGATAGTCCACGTCCGTGGCGTTCCAGGTCGTGAGCACCTGCTCGCGCTCCCCGGGCGTGAGCCATTCCAGCCGGGCCAGCGGCACGTCCGGAGCAGCGACGACCGCGTCCAGCAACGTCAGCAGGTGGCCGGCCAGCCGCTCCACGGTGGGACGCTCGAAGAGGTCGGTGCTGTATTCGACGACACCGCGCAAGCCGTCCGGTGCCTCATGCAGCAGCAGGCCCAGGTCGAAGCGCGCGGTGGCGTTGTCCACCGGCACCGGCCGCAGCGTGAGCCCCGGTGCCTTCAGCTCGCCGGTGGGCGCGTTCTGGAGCGCGAACACCGCCTGCACCAGCGGATTGCGGCTCAGGTCGCGAGGCACCTGAAGCTCCTCCACCAGCTTCTCGAAGGGCAGGCCCTGGTGCTCGAAGGCGGCGAGCGCCGTGGCCCGCACCCGGGCCAGCAGCGAGCGGAACGAGTCCCCCGGACGCACGTGCCCGCGAAGCACCAGCGTGTTCACGAAGAAGCCGACCAGTCCCTCCAGCTCCGAGTGGTCCCGGCCCGCGATGGGCGAGCCCACCAGCAGCTCCTCCTGCCGCGAGTACCGCGACAGCAGCACCTGCCACACCGCGAGCAGCGCCATGTACGGCGTCGCGCCTTCCGAGCGGCCCAGCGTCACCAGCCGGTCCACCCCGTCCGACGGCAGGTGCACGGGAAGCAGTGCCCCCTTCGTGGACTGGAGCGCGGGACGCGCCTTGTCCGTGGGCAGCTCCAGCACCTGGGGCGCCCCGGCGAGGTGCTGCTTCCACCACGCCACCTCCCGCGCCAGCACGTCCCCCTGGAGCCAGGAGCGCTGCCACACGGCGAAGTCCGCGGGCTGCACGGGCAGCGCCGGCAACACGGGCGTCCGGCCGGAGGTGAACGCCTCGTAGGCCTCGGCCACCTCGCGGACCAGCACGCCCAGCGACCAGCCGTCGGAGACGATGTGGTGCATGCACAGGAGCAGCAGGTGCTCCCGTGACTCCAGCCGCAGCAGCCGCGTGCGAAGGACAGGGCCCCGGCCCAGGTCGAACGGAAGCGCGGCCTCCTCCACGGAGCGCCGCTGGGCCTCGTCCTCGCGGGACTCCCGGGGCGCGTTGGTCAGGTCCGTGACGGGCAGCTCCCACGCGCCGGCCGCGTGCACCCGCTGAACGGGCTGTCCGTCCTTCATCGCGAAGGTGGTGCGAAGGGCTTCGTGGCGGGAGACGACCCGCTCCAGGGCGCGGCGCAGCGCCTCCACGTCCAGCGCGCCGTCCAGCCGCAGCGCGGTGGCGATGTTGTAGTGACTGCCGCCCGGACGCAGTTGTTCCACCACCCACAGCCGCTGCTGCGCGAAGGACAGCGGCAGGTCCCGGTCCCGCGACGTGGCGACGAGCGCCGGGATGCGCGGACCCGCGACGCGCGAGAGGAGCAGGGCTTCCACCCGCTCCGTGAGCCGGGCGACGGTGGGCGCATCGAAGAGGGCGCGCAGCGGCAGCTCCACGCCGAAGGTCGAACGCAGCCGGGAGACGAGCTGCGTGGCCAGCAGCGAATGGCCCCCGATGACGAAGAAGTCGTCATGCAGCCCCACGGACTCCAGGCGGAGCAGCTCCTGGAACAGCGTGGCGATGCGCTGCTGGAACAGGGTCATCCGCTCCGGAGCCACGGGCCCGCTGGCGACCGAGCGCGCATCCGGAGCAGGCAGGGCCTTGCGGTCCACCTTGCCCACGGGAGTGAGCGGAAGCGCGTCCAGCGACACGAACGAGGAGGGCACCAGCGGCGCGGGAAGCCGTTCGGAGACGAAGGCGCGCAGTGCAGCCGCTTCCACCGGAGCGCCCGGCACGTACCACGCCACGAGGCGATCCTCGTTCACCCCGGCCACCGCGGCCTTCACCGACGGGTGCTGACGGACGATGGCCTCCACCTCGCTCAGTTCGATGCGGAAGCCGCGCAGCTTCACCTGCGTGTCCATGCGGCCCAGGAAGTCCAACGTCCCATCCGCCAGCCACCGCACGCGGTCGCCCGTGCGGTACAGCCGGGCCCCGGGCACATCGCCAAACGGGGAGGGCACGAAGCGCTCCGCCGTCAGCCCGGGGCGGCCCAGATAACCCCGGGCCAGTCCGTCACCGCCCAGGTACAGCTCGCCCGGGACACCCACGGGCACGGGCTGTAGTTGAGCATCCAGCACGTACGTCTGGACGCGCGTCATCGGCCGGCCGATGGGCACAGACGTCGCGTGCTCCGGCAGGTCCACGATGTCGTGCGTGGTAACGCCCACGGTGCACTCCGTGGGGCCATACAGGTTGACCAACCGGCCTGGAGGCCCCGCGCGCAGCACCGCGCGAGCCGCGTCCGCGTTCGCGGCCTCACCCGCGTAGATGACCACGCGCATCGTGGCGAACGCGTCTGGCACCTCGCGCGCCACGGTGTGGAACAGCGCCGTGGCGAACAGGGCCGTGGTGGCGCCCACCTCGCGCAGCGTGCGCGCCAGTTCCGCCGGAGCCAGCGTCACCTCACGCGACAGGATGACGAGCCGGGCACCGTTGAGCAGCGCGCCCCAGACCTCGAAGGTCGCCAGGTCGAACGAAGGCGTCCCCGCCTGCACCATGCAGTCGTCCGGCCCCAGCTGGACGTAGTTCGTGTCCCGCACCAGGTGCACGATGGAGTGGTGCGTGATGCCCACGCCCTTGGGCGTGCCCGTGGAGCCCGACGTGTAGAGCACGTACGCCAGCTGCTCCGGCCGCGCGGCGACGTCCCCGGAAGCGAGCACGGGGGACGGATCGGCCTCGTCCGTGTCCAGGCACACCGTGGGCAGGGAATGCGAGGGGAGTGTGTTCAGCAAATCCCGCTGGCCCACCACCGCGGAGACACCCGAGTCCTCGAACATGAACGCGAGGCGGGAGCGCGGATAGGCAGGGTCCATGGGCACGTAGCAGCCGCCCGCCTCCAGGATGCCGAGCATCCCCACCACCAGCTCCAGCCCCCGCTCCACGCACAGCGCGACGCGTGCCTCGGGCCGGAGTCCGGAGGCCCGCAGGCGCAACGCCAGCCGCCGCGCCCGTGCCGCCAGCGCCGAGTAGGTCAGCACCTGCCCCTCGTGCTGGACGGCCACCGCGTCGGGAGCGCGGAGGACCTGGGCCGCGAACAGCTCCGGCACGGTGTGGGGCGTCAGCGGACGGTGCGTGGCGTTCCAGTCCACGAGCACGCGCTGGCGTTCATCACCGCCGAGCAGCGAGTGCTCCCGAACCGATGCGTCGGGGCGGGCCGTGAGCGCGCCGAGCAGCACCTCGAAGTGCGCCATCATCCGGGTGACGGTGGAGGCGTCGAAGAGGTCGGTGCTGAAGTTGAGGTCACCGCTGAACGCGCCGTCCCGCTCCTGGAGGCTGAAGTCCAGGTCGAACTTCGCGGTGGTGATGGCCCCGCCGCGCAGCTCCAGCCGCAGGCCGGGAATGTCCAGCGCGTCCACCGGAGCGTTCTGGAAGGTGAACGCCACCTGGAACAGCGGAGAGCGGCTCAGGTCCCGAGCGCCCTGCATCCCCTCCACCAGCTTCTCGAAGGGGAGGTCCTGGTGCGCATACGCCGCGAGCGTCGTCGCCTTCACCTGGGCCAGCAGCGTCCGGAACGAGGCCCCCGGGTCGATGCGCGCGCGCAGCACCAGCGTGTTGACGAAGAAGCCGATGAGCGCCTCCGTCTCCGCGCGGTTGCGGTTGGCGATGGCGGAGCCCACGAGCACGTCGTCCTGCCCCGCGTAGCGCGACAGCAGCAGTTGGAAGCCCGCGAGCAGCACCATGAACGGCGTGGCGCCTTCCCGGGCCGCCAGCGCCTTCACCGCTTCGGACACGCCCGTGGACAGCGACACGGGAAGCGACGCCCCCCGGAACGACTGCGCGGAGGGACGGGGCCGGTCGGTGGGCAACTCCAGCGCGGTGGGCGCGCCATCGAGCTGCTCACGCCACCACGCAAGCTGCGCCTGGAGCACATCCCCCTGGAGCCAGGAGCGCTGCCACACGGCGAAGTCCGCGTATTGGAGGGGCAGGGGCGCCAGCGCCGGAACCCGACCGGAAGCGAAGGCCCGGTACAGCGCGCCCAGCTCACGAGCGAAGACCCCGATGGACCAACCGTCGGAGACGATGTGGTGCAGCGTGAGGAGCAACCAGTGACGCCGTGAATCCAGCCGCAGCAGCACGGCGCGCACGAGAGGCCCCGTGCCCAGGTCGAAGGGCCGCACTGCTTCGGAGGCGGCGTGACGGTGCGCCTCGGCTTCACGGCGGTCCTCGGGAGTGGCCTCCAGCGAGACGACGGACAGCGTGAGCGTCGCATCGGAGTGGATCCGCTGGACCGGCGAGTCCCCCTCGGACGCGAACGTGGTGCGCAGGACTTCATGCCGTCGCACCAGGGCCTGGAGGGACCGCTCCAGCGCGGAGGCATCCAGCTCTCCGTCGAGCACCAGGATGCCGGGCACGTTGTAGAAGGCGCTGCCGGGCTGGAGTTGATCCAGGAACCACAGCCGCTGCTGCGCGTAGGACAGCGGCACGGGGCCGGAGCGAGGCACCGCCACGAGCGGCGGAGTCTCCGGAAGGGAATCTCCCCGCGAGCGCAGCGCCGTCACCCGGACCGCGAGCGTCTCCACCGTGGGCGCGGCGAAGAACTCGCCCAGCGGCAGCTCCACGCCCAGCGTCGACCGCAAGCGCGACACCACCTGCGTGGCCAGCAGGGAGTGGCCGCCCAGGTCGAAGAAGTCATCGTGGATGCCCACGCGAGCCACATGCAGCACTTCGGCGAAGAGCGCGGCGAGCTGTTCTTCCACCGCATCGCGAGGCGCGACGTACCGGTCCGCCGAGGCCACGGGGGACTCGGGAGCGGGAAGGGCGGAACGGTCGAGCTTGCCGTTGGCGTTGAGGGGCAGGGCCTCCAGCACCACGAAGGCACTGGGGATCATGTAGTCGGGGAGCCGCTCCTGGAGCGCGGCGCGCAGGGCCTTGCTGTCCAGGGACTCGCCGACGACGTAGGCCACCAGCCGCTTGTCTCCGGCGACGTCCTCGCGAACCACGGCCACGGCTTCCCGCACACCCGGCAGGAGGCGCAAGGCGGCCTCGACCTCACCTGGTTCGATGCGGAAGCCGCGCAGCTTCACCTGGAAGTCGGTGCGCCCCAGGAACTCCAACGTTCCATCCGCGCGCCAGCGCGTCCTGTCGCCGGTGCGGTAGAGCCGTGCACCCGGCGCCGTGCTGAACGGATGGGGCACGAAGCGCTCGGCGGTGAGGGCGGGTTGGTGGAGGTAGCCCCATGCCAGCCCTTCGCCGCCGACGTACAGCTCTCCAGGCAGGCCCGGAGGCACCGGCCGCATCGCCGGGTCCAGCACGTAGGCGGTGGAGTGGGGCAGCGGACGCCCGATGGGAACGGAGGCCCCCACCGTGTCGCCCGCATGCATCGGGTGGGTGGCGGAGAAGGTGGTGTTCTCGGTGGGCCCGTAGCCGTTGATCAGCACCGCGCCCGAAGGCAACCGGGCCAGGTGCTCCCGCACACGGGAAGCCGGGAGCACATCACCGCCCGCCAGCACCTGCGCCACGGAAACGAGGGCCTCCGGATGGTGCACGGCCATCTGCTCGAAGAGGGAGGCCGTGAGCCACAACGTGGTGACCTTGTGCCCGGTGAGGACGTCCGCGATGCGCGCGAGGGACAGCTCCCCCGGAGGCGCGAGCACGAGCCGGGCGCCATGAAGCAGCGCCCCCCAGATTTCGAGGGTGGACGCATCGAACGCGGCCGGCGCGAGCTGCAGGACGACCTCCTCCGGACCGAAGCGCATGAAGCCGGTGTCCACCACCAGCCGCAGCACGGCGCGATGCGGAACACAGACGCCCTTGGGCGTCCCCGTGGAGCCCGAGGTGAAGAGGACATAGGCCAGCCGGTCCCCCTCCGAGCGCTGCTCCAGCACAGCGTTCTCCGAACGTGACGCCACCCGGGCCGCGTCCGCATCCAGCAGCACCAGCGGCGTCATCAGCGACGGAAGCTCATCCGCGAGTGCCTCCAGCGTGACGACCACCGCCGCCCCGGACTGCTCCAGCAGCAGGGACCAGCGCTCGGGAGGGGCATGCAGGTCGATGGGGACATAAGCCGCCCCGGCCTTGAGCACGGCCAGCAGCGCGACAATGAGGTCCGGCGAGCGGGGCAACAGCACCGCGACGCGGCTGCCCTCCGCGATGCCCGAAGCGCGCAGGTGATGCGCGAGCTGGTTCGCCCGGGCCTCCAGCCGCGCATAGGTCAGGGTGCCGGCCTCGGACTCGAGCGCCACCGCGTCCGGCGTCCGCGCGACCTGCTCCGCGAAGCGAGCCGGGATGGACTGCGTGGAGAAGTCCCGGACGCAGGAAGCCCCGCTCCAGTCCTCCAGCACCTGGCGCCGTGCCTCCGTAGGCATGAGCGGCAGGCGCTCCGCCGGAACCTCCAGCTGTCCGGGAAGCGCTTCCAGCAACGTGGCGTAGCCCCGCATCAACTCCTGGAGGAAGGCCGCGTCGAAGAGGTCGGTGTTGTAGTGAAGGCTCCCGCTGAAGCCCTCCGGCGACTCCTCCAGGATGAGGCTGAAGTCGTACTTCGACGGAGTGAAGGACGGAGGCAGCTCGCGCAGCGTGAGGTCCGGGAGTCGCCACTCCGCGGTGGGCGCGTTCTGGAGGGTGAGGGTGACCTGGAAGAAGGGCGAGTGGCTCGGGTCGCGCGCGGGCTGGAGCTCCTCCACCAGCTTCTCGAAGGGAACGTCCTGGTGTTCGAAGGCGCCGAGCGTGGTGGTGCGCACCTGCGCCAGCAGCGTCCGGAACGAAGCGCGCGGGTCGATGCGCGCACGCAGCACGAGCGTGTTGACGAAGAAGCCGATCAACCCCTCCGTCTCCGAACGCGTGCGGCCCGCGATGGGAGCGCCCACGCTGACGTCGTCCTGCCCGGCATACCGCGACAGCAGGAGCTGGTACGCGGCCAGCATCACCATGAACGGCGTGGCGCCTGACTGCCTCGCCACGGCATGCACGCCCTCCATGAGCTTCCGGGACAGTCGGACCGGGAGCAGGTCTCCAGAGAACGTCTGCACCGCCGGGCGAGGCCGGTCCGTGGGAAGCATCAAGAGCGGAGGCGCCCCCGTGAGCTGCTCACGCCACCACGCAAGCTGCGCCCGGAGCACATCCCCCTGAAGCCACTGCCGCTGCCACGCGGCGAAGTCCGCGTACTGGATGGGAAGCGGCGGAAGCGGAGCCTGCACGCCGGAAGCAAAGCCCCGGTACAGGGCCACCAGCTCGCGCACGAGCACCCCTGTGGACCAGCCATCCGAGGCGATGTGGTGCGTGAGCACGAGCAGCACGTGCCGCGTCTCCTCCAGCCGCACGAGCACCGCGCGGAAGAGCGGCCCCCGAGCCAGGTCGAAAGGCCGCTGTGCCTGTTCGGAGAAGAAGTCCCGCAGCCGGGCCTCGCGCGCGTCGAACGGCATGGCACCCGGCGCGACGGCATCGGTACCGGTCACATCTCGCTGTGTGGCTGCATGAGTGCCCGGGAGGGGCGTGCCCGCCGCCACAGCACCGAGGTCATCCGGCTGTCCCGCGTCGCGCGTGTGTTGAAAGCGGGCGTTCCGGTGCACTGCGGCTTCGGGCGTGCTCGGTGGCAGCGCGTCCAGGTCCACGACCTCGAACGGGCACGCAGCCTCGGCCGCGATGCGCTGGACAGGGCCATGTGCCCCGTCGGCGAACGTGGTGCGCAGCACCTCATGACGCTGGACCAACGCATCCAGGGCCTGCCTCAACGCGGGAACGTGGAGCACGCCTTCGAGCAGGACGCTCCCAGGCAGGTTGTAGGCAACGGAGCCAGGCTGAAGCTGCTCCAGGAACCACAGGCGCTGCTGCGCGAAGGACAGCGCCAACTCCCCGTCGCGAGGCACGGGCCGCAGGACCGGCGTCCGCGAACCCGGAGTCCGTCCCTGGGCCTCATCCAGGACGGACGCCAGGGCCGCGAGCGTGGGCGTCTTGAACACCGATCGCAGGGACAGCTCGACCTGCAACGCCGCCCGGATGCGCGAAAGGAGCTGCGTGGCGAGCAGCGAATGGCCGCCCAGCGCGAAGAAGTCGTCATGCACGCCCACGCGCTCCACGCGCAGCAGCTCCGCCCACAGCGAAGCCAGCCGCTCCTCCGTGGGCGTGCGCGGCGCCACGTACTCAGGAGCCACGGCCGCGACGACGTCCGGCGTGGGCAGGGCCTTGCGGTCGACCTTGCCGCTGGACGTCAGGGGCAGGACGTCCAGCGGGACGAAGGCCCCGGGCACCATGTACTCGGGGAGCTTCTCCGCGAGGAACGTCCGAAAGACCTCCGCCTCCGGCACGTCCGCCCCGCAGACGAGGTACGCCACCAGCCGCGTGTCGCTCGCCGTGATGCCGGGCAACGCCACGACGACGGCCTGCCGCACGGTCGGGTGCTGCTCCAGCGCGGCTTCAATCTCCCCCAGCTCGATGCGCAGCCCGCGCACCTTCACCTGGAAGTCGGTGCGGCCCAGGTACTCGATGGCGCCGTCGGGCAGCCACCGGGCGAGGTCCCCCGTGCGGTACAGCCGGGCCCCGGGCGTGTCGCTGTACGCGTCGGGGATGAAGCGCTCCGCGGTCAGGTCCGGCCGGCCCAGGTAGCCACGCCCCACCTGCACGCCTCCGATGAACAGCTCGCCGGGAACCCCCTGGGGCACCGGCCGCAGTGACGCATCCAGCAGCCGGATCCGCGTATTCGCCACCGGATGGCCGATGGGCACGGAGCGGCCCAGCGCCCCGCGCACGCACTCGTACGCGGTGACCTCCACCGCGGCCTCGGTGGGGCCATAGAGGTTGTGCAGCCGGATGCCGGGCAGCCGCGCCAGGCACCGCTCCGCGAGCTCCGACGGCAGCGCCTCACCGCTGCACACCACCCGGCGCAGCGATGCGCACCGCTCCAGACCGGACTCCTCCAGGAACGCCTGGAGCATGGACGGCACGAAGTGCGTGACGGTGATGCGCTCGTGCGCGATGAGGTCCGCCAGGTAGCCCGGCTCCTGGTGTCCCCCGGGCCGAGCCACCACCAGCCGCGCCCCCGTCATCAGCGGCCAGAAGAACTCCCATACGGACACGTCGAAGCTGTACGGCGTCTTCTGCAACACCACGTCGTCCGGTGACAGCGGCTGCGCCCCCTGCATCCAGAGGAGCCGGTTGACGATGCCCACGTGCGCGTTCATCGCGCCCTTCGGCCGTCCGGTGCTCCCGGAGGTGAAGATGACGTAGGCCAGAGCATCCTCGGAGGCCACCGCAGGCGGCGTCCCGGACGGCTGCCGCGCCACCTCCGCCCACTGGGAGTCCAACCGGAGCACCGGCACGCCGTCACCGGCCGGAAGCCGCGCCACCAGCCGCTCCTGGATGAGCACCACGGCGGGCCGGGCATCCTCGAACATCCACGCGAGCCGCTGCGCGGGCAGGGACGGATCCAGGGGAACGTACGCCCCTCCCGCCTTCAACGTCGCGAGCAGCGCCACCACCAGCTCCAGCGACCGCTCCAGCATCAACCCGACGCGAACCTCTGGCCCCACGCCCATCGGCCGCAGGTGCCACGCGAGCTGGTTGGCCCGCGCATCCAGCTGCGCATACGTGAGCGCCGTCTCTCCGAACGTGACGGCCACCGCGTCCGGGGTGCGCGCCACCTGCGCTTCCACCAGTTGATGCAGCAGTACCCCACGCGGGTACGCCTCACGGGGCCCGTTCCACGCCTGGAGCACGCGCTGCCGCTCCGCCGCATCCAGGAGGGACAACTCCGACAGGCGCGCCTCCGGACGGGAGACAGCGTCCTCCAGCAGGACGCGCAGGTGGCCCATCAGCCGCGCCATCGTGGCCTCGTCGAAGAGGGCGGTGCGGTACTCGGCGGTGAGGCGCAGGCCGTCCGCCTGTTCGAAGGCGAAGAGGGTCAGGTCGAACTGCGCGAAGCCACTGTCCACGAGCTGCGCGTCCAGCGACAACCCCGGCAGCCGCACGGCCGGGAGGGGCGTGTTCTGCAGGACGAACATCACCTGGAAGAACGGCGGCACGTCCAGGTGGCGCGGAGGCTGGAGGACCTCCACCAGCTTTTCGAACGGCACGTCCTGGTGCGCGAAGGCTTCCACCGACGTCGCCTGCACGCGGCCGATGAGCGCGCGGAACGACGGGTCCCCCGCGAGCGACGTGCGCAGCGCGAGCGTGTTGACGAACAACCCGACCAGCGGCTCCAGCTCCGCGCGCGAGCGTCCCGCGACAGGCGTGCCGACCGTGAGATCGTCTTGGCCGGAGTAGCGCAGGAGCAGCAGCTTGAAGCCCGCGATCAACACGGTGAACAGGGTGGTGCCCTCCTGTCCCGCCAGGGCGGTGAGCCGCTGGAGCAGCGTGCCGGGCAGCATCGCGGACACGGTCGCGCCCCGGCTGTCCACCTGTCCGGTTCGAGGCCGGTCCGTGGGCAACGACAGCACGGCCCGCGCATCCAGCCGCGCACGCCACACGTCGACCGCCGCCTCCAGCGCCTCGCCCTTCAACGCCTCGCGCTGCCACACGGAGAAGTCCGCGTACTGCAACGCCAGCGCGGGCAGCACCGGCGTTCCCCCGGAAGCCAGGGCCTCGTAGAGGACGCCCAGCTCGTGCACCAGCAGGCCCATGGACCAGCCGTCGGACACGGTGTGGTGCAGCGCCAGCAGCAACAGGTGTTCGGCTGGAGAGACGGCGAACAGCACGGCGCGCACCAGCGGCCCCTGCTCCAGGTCGAACGGCGCGCGGGCCTCCTCATGCAGCCGGCGCCAGGCCTCGTCGGCATCCGCCACCGGCACGACGGGCAAGGGCACGTCCAGCTCGGGCACGATGCGCTGCCATGGCCGTCCGTCCTGCTCCACGAAGGTGGTTCGCAGCACCGCGTGGCGGCGCACCACCTCGTTCAGGCTGCCTGCCAGTGAGGGCACGTCGAGCCGTCCCTCCAGGCGCACCGAATAGAGGAGGTTCAACCCCGCCTGCCCCGGCGCCAGCCGCTCCTGGAACCACATGCGCTCCTGACCGAACGACGCCGGGACACGGGACGTGGGGCGGCGCTTCTCGCGCAGCAATTCCGCCAGCCGCGCGCGCTTCTGCTCAGGGGTGGAAGCCATGGACCTGCGACTCCTTGGAGGGGGCCTCGCGAACGCTCGGGAAGGCGATGTGACGGGTTCCCGGGCTCGCGAGCGCGCGGGATAGTAGACAGTCCCTCCGACACGGCCGCAGCGATTTGCTCACGGGGGCCTGGCTGTCAGCCCGCTCGGGCGCGCGCACGTACGAACAGGGGAATATCGCGGGAATTCCGCTCCACGCCCGGTGTCTGGGAACGTGTCTCAGCGGTGTTTCACCGTGGTGGTGGAACGCCCGCGCCTGATGTTTCCACTAGACTTCGGGAATGCCTGAGTCCTCCCTGATCCGCGAAGCCGTGCCCACCGATGCCGCGCGGCTCACGCAGGTGCTGCGCGACGCCTTCGAGGAATACCGGGGCCGCCTGGATCCGCCCTCCAGCGCGCACGACAAGACGGAGGCCGTGGTCAGGCGCGAGCTTTCGGACGGCGGCGCCTTCGTCGCGGAGGCGGACGGCATCCTCGTCGGCTGCGTGTTCTTCCACCCGAAGGCGGATCACCTTTACCTGGACCGGCTCGCGGTGCTGCCGTCGTACCGGGGACAGGGCGTGTCGCTGCGCCTCATGCAGGCGGTGGAATCCAGAGCGCGCGAGCTGGGCCAGACGCGTGTGCGCCTGTCGGTCCGGCTCGCGCTCACGTCGCACCATGCGTGGTATGCGCGCCAGGGCTACGGCTTCCATTCCCACGGCACGCACGCGGGCTACACGTCGCCCACGTTCCTCGTGCTGGAGAAGGTGCTCTGACTCAGTCCCGAGGGGGCAGGGTGATGCGGCGGCCTTCCCGGTCGCTCTGGAGCGCAGCCTGGAGGACGCGCACGGTTTCGCTCGCGCTCAGGGCCGTCACGGGCACCGGCGCGCCGTGCAGGATCGCGGCGCCGAGCCGCCGGTAGAACTGGCCGTAGTCACCGGGCACGGTGGTGACGGTTTCTCCCGAGGCCAGCAACCGACCATGGCGCTCCGCGGGCTCGCGGCCGAAGTCCGGATGGCCGGGACGCAGGCCCGCTTCGAGCTGTCCTTCCTGCGGATCCAGCGCGGACTTCACGTACGCATCCCGGTCCCCCTGCAACACGAAGCGTGGCCACGGGTCGTGCACCACGGAGCCGGAGTGCAGCACCACGCGCAGCGTGCCGTAGCGCAGCACCAGGTGGAACCAGTCCGTGCCCTGCGCGCCCGGACGCTGCCGGCCCAGGTCCGCGGCCACGGATTCCGGCAGGCCGAAGAGCTGCACGGCCTGGTCGACGAGATGCGAGCCCAGATCCCACAGCGTGCCGCCGCCGGGCACGTCCTGCTCCTTCCAGCGCGCCTTCACCTGGGGCCGGAAGCGATCGAAGTGGCTCTCCACGCTGTAGAGCGTCCCCAGCCGTCCCTGCTCCAGCAGTTGACGCACGGTGAGGAAGTCACCGTCCCAGCGCCGGTTGTGGAACACGGTGAGGCACAGGCCCCGCTCCTTCGCGAGCGCGTCCAGCCGCAGCGCTTCCTCCGCGTCCAACGCGAAGGGCTTCTCCACCACCACGTGCTTCCCTGCGCGCAGCGCCTGTTCCGCGAGCGACGCGTGCACGTCATTGGGAGTGCACACGACGAGCACCTCCAGGTCCGGATCCGTCAGCAGCGACTCCACGGTGCCGGTGCGCACGCCCGGCCATTCGCGAGCCACGGCCTCCGCGCGGCTCGAAGCCACGGCGGCCAGGCTGAACGCGGGCTCCGCGGCGATGAGGGGCCCATGGAAGCGTGAGCCGGACAGGCCATAACCAAGGAGGCCCACCCGCAACGGGGAGCCGGGGACGCGAGCGGAGGTCATGGGCCGGGAGGGTAGCGGGAAGTGGCCCCGGTGCGGACAGACGTGAGGGCCTGCCCCTGCCGCCTTCGCGACACCGGCGCGACCGACAGGCCGCCAGCAGTGGGTCAATCCCTCTTACGACCCGAAGCTCTCCTCGAAGACGCCGCCTCGTGGAGCGCAGCGGTGG
>NZ_RAVW01000015.1 GCF_003611585.1 Corallococcus exercitus
CGCCACCCCCGCGGCCTCGCCCCCGGTGACGCCGGACGTGACGCCGCCCGTGTCCGCCACGCAGGAGCCCGGCTCCGCAGGCTCCACGGGGTCCACGGACTCCACGGCCACCCAGGGCTCCACGTCGGAGCCCAGCCTGGACTTCGACCTGCTCACGCCGGAGGCGGAGGCCTCCAAGGGCCTGCTGGATCCGAACCTGCAGAAGGACCTGGAGACGCGCCGCACCATGCTCAAGCTGCACCAGGGCCTGGGCCTGGCCATGGCGGGCGGCCTCACCGCGGCCACGGTGCTGGGGCAGCTCCAGTTCAACGAGTCCTTCCGGGGCGGCGGGGATAACCGGTCGCTGCTGGCCTGGCACCGGGGCGTCGTCATCGGCACGTCGGTGCTGTTCGCCACCGTGGGCACGCTGGGGCTGCTGGCGCCGGATCCGGTGGAGCGCCCGTTCCAGTGGGACACGGTGACGTTCCATAAAATCTTCATGAGCCTGGCCACCGCCGGGATGATCACCCAGGCCGTGCTGGGCATCCTGGCCACCCACAGCTACGGCGAAATCACGGAGCCGAAGTACGCTACCGCGCACCAGGTGGTGGGCTATGCCACGTTGGGCTGCGTCGCCGCGGGCATCGTCACGCTCACCTTCTGACCCTCATCCCCCTGTCGTGAATGTCTCCGCGCGCCGGCCGTTGTGCGGAGGCAAGCCGTATCCCCTCTGGAGGCCGCCGTGATTGCTCGACGACTCGTTCTGTCCGCTGCCCTGCTGCTCGCGCTGCCCGCCGCCGCGCAGAACGCGAAGATGTACTCGGTGAAGAAGGACGCCAGCTCCCTCACCTACAAGCTCATCCACAAGATGCACACCGTGTCCGGCAAGGCGCCCCCCAGCGAGGGCAAGGCCGTGCTGAAGCCGGACGGCACCCTCCAGGTGGCCGTGCGCGCGCAGGTGAAGGACTTCGACTCGCAGAACTCCAACCGCGACACGCACATGCTGGAGGTGACGGAGGCCTCCAAGTTCCCGCTGGTGGAGGTCAAGGCCGTGGGCACCGGCGTGAAGACGCCCGCCACCTTCCCGGCCTCCGTGCCGGTGACCCTCAAGGGCAAGCTCACCTTCCACGGCGTGACGAAGGACGTGGAGATCCCCATGACGGTGAAGTTCGACTCCGCCACCCAGGTGACGGCGGACGGGTCCTTCAAGATCAGCCTGGAGGGCTTCAACATCGAACGGCCCACGCTGCTGCTCGTGAAGGTGGAAGACGAGCTGGTGCTGGAGCCGCACCTCGTCTTCGCGGAGGGCACGTGAGCTCGTCGCGCCGCGACTTCTTCAAAAAGGTCCTGGGAA
Source organism: Corallococcus exercitus (assembly GCF_003611585.1). Classification (GTDB taxonomy): domain Bacteria; phylum Myxococcota; class Myxococcia; order Myxococcales; family Myxococcaceae; genus Corallococcus; species Corallococcus exercitus. Next base: position 1,334 of record NZ_RAVW01000015.1, read on the forward strand.
CGGGCGCCGTGGTGGCGGGGCTGCCGGCGTGCGCGCCGGACATCGACCCCGCGCCGGTGCTGGACGTGCAGATGCCGGGGGCCGACGGCATCGTGTCGCTGGTGGTGCAGCGCTACCCGGACCTGTCCCGCACGGGCGGCGCGGTGACGCTGCGCTTTCCGGGCGGCTCCGGGCAGGAGAACCTGCTGGTGGTGCACCCGTCCGCGGACATCTACTCGGTGCTGTCCGCCACGTGCACCCACGTGGGCTGCCCCATGGGCTTCGACGGCACGGATGCCGTGTGCCCCTGCCACCTGTCGAAGTTCAACGCCACCACGGGCGAGGTGAAGCAGGAGCCCGCCACGGTGGCGCTCAAGACGTACGTGTGCACGTACAACGCGGGCACGCAGGTGCTGAGCATCAACATCTTGGCCGGTGATCCCAACTTCCCCGCAGTGGTGGGCGGCAAGTTGGCGCTGACCTTCGAGGAGTTCCCGGACCTCCAGAACACAGGGGGCATGGTGAGCGGCCGGCCCAGGGGCTATGGCAAGCGCATCTTCGTCTTCAAACTGGAGGACGGGACCTATTCGGCGGTGGACTCCATCTGCCCGCATGCGCAATGCGAGGTGGGTTTCGAGTCCAGCATTGAAGGACTCCTCTGCCCCTGCCACGCGTCCACGTTCACCAAGACGGGCACCGTCACGCAGGGCCCCGCCACCAGCAACCTGAAGAAGTTCACCGCGACGGCGGACGCGTCCGGCGTGGTCGTCACCATCGCCTGAGCTGGGACGACGGGAGGCCCTGCGCGCCTCCCGTCCCCACTGCCTCTTTCAGCGCAGCCGGCTCCAGAACGACCGCCGCGAGGAGATGCGCTCCAGCGCCTCCTGCAGCTCCTCGTCCTGATCCGCGCGGCTGGCGACGTCCCCCAGCGCGATGATGCCCACCAGCCGGTCGTCCGGCTCCACCACGGGGACGCGACGCACCTGCTTGCGGCCCATCAGCTCGATGACGCCGTGCAGGTCCTCCTCCGGCAGCACCGCCTCCACCTCCTCCGTCATCACGTCCGCCGCGCGCAGGCCGTCCACGGCGCGCTGTCCGGAGAAGGCGCGCAGCGCGAGGTCGCGGTCCGTGACCAGGCCCAGCAGCCGCCCTTCCGCGTCCACGATGGGCACCACGCCGCAGTCCTCGTCGCGCATCAACTGCGCCACCTCGCGCAACGTGCTGTCGCGGCGGGCGGTGCGCACCTGGCGGGTCATGATGTCGCGCGCGGTGAGCGGCTCGCGGCGCCAGCGGCCTCGGGAGGAACCGGACGCGGTGGACGCGTCGCGGGACTCCCGCAGGCGCGGATCCAACGGGAAGGACTCCTCGCGCCGGGGGGCCAGCCGGTCGCGCAGGCGCAGGTCCTCACGCGATGCCGATGAGCCGCGGCCCTGCCGGTCGCGCAGCAGGGGCTCCGGGCCGCCGTAGCCGGTGCGGTCCCACTCGCGGTAGCTGGCGCGCTCCGGGGGCATCTCCTGGACGGTGCCCTCGCCCTGGGTGCGCACGGGGCCGGCGCCGTTGGCGTAGCGCGGGTCCCGGTCATCGCGGCCGTAGGGCCCGGAGGTGCCACCGTCGCGCTCGCCTTCACGGTCCGCGCGCCACGTGCCGGTGTCGTCCATGTCGGTGCGCACCCGGGCCAGGCGCCACGCGGCGGCGCGGTGGAAGCGTCCCTGGCGGTCGGAGGGTGGCTCGTCGCGCCCGGGACTCCAGCCGCTCACGTCCGACTCCGAGCGCTCGCGTGAGCCCGGCGGTGCCACGTCCGGTGAGCGGTGCGTGGCCATCGCGTCGGTGGGAGGCGTGGAGATGTCCGCGCGCCCCAGGTCATGCCTGCCGTTTCCGTTGCTGTAGTCCTTGGTGCCCATGTGCGTCGCAAGCCTCCTCGACTTGCGAACATGGGAAGCGGGCCCGAACGCGCAAAGCTCCAGCCGTGCAGGTGCGGCGCCGCTCGCCCGTCCGCTCTAGCCCCCCAAGGCCTCCGAAACCTCCGAGCCCCCCGGGCGTCAGGCGACGGTGAGCGCGTCGCCCAGGTGCACCAGTCCCCGGAAGTCCTCCAGGTCCGCGCCCGCGTCCGGCGCGGCGATGGCCAGCGCGCCCCGGGGCAGCCCTTCGGCCAGCCGGGCCAGCAGCGAGCGGTGGGCCTTCGCGCGTGCGTCCTCCAGGCCCGCCAGGTGCTCCAGCCCGATGACGGCGTCCGTGTCCGCGGCATTGCTGGCGTGCGGCTTCAGGTTGGCGGCGGGGGCCAGGCTGTCCTCGCGCGCCCAGCTGCGGTTGAGCACGTAGCCCGCGAAGGGCAGCCCCTTCGCCTGGAGCGTCTCCTGGAAGAAGGTGGCCTCGCGCAGCGCGGCGGCCTCCGGAGACGTGACGAGCAGGAACGCCGCGTCCTTCGACGACAGGTGCTCCCGCAGCCGGTCCGAGTGCAGGCGGATGCCCGCGAACAGCCCTCCGAAGGCGGCGACGAAGGAGCGCATCTCCTGCGCGAAGCCGCCGCCGAAGATGCCGTCCAGCACGCGGCCCACCAGCGCCTGCGCGCCCTGCCACAGCCTGCCGGTGCGGCCCGAGTCGGGGCCGAAGAGGGAGATGACCCGGTCGTCCAGGAAGCGCGACAGCCGGCCCGGGGCCTCCAGGAAGTCCAGCGCGTGGCGGCTGGGCGGGGTGTCCAGGAGGATGAGGTCGTAGTGGCCCTCCGCGAGGAAGCCGTCCAGCGCCTCCGCGGCGGCGTACTCCTGCACGCCCGCGACCAGCTCCGACAGGAAGCGGTACAGCCGGTGCTCCAGGACGGCGCGCGCGGCGCTCTCCGTGGCGGACAGCCGGCGCACCATGCGCTCGAAGACGATGCGCGGCTCCAGCATCCACACGTCCAGCCGGCCCGTGCCGCGCGGGCCGTCCGCGTATAGGCGCTCCGGGGGCACGGAGGTGGGCTCCGCGCCGTTCTCCTTCAGCCCCATGGCCTCCGCCAGCCGCCGCGCCGGGTCGATGGTGAGCACCAGCACGTGGCGCCCCGCGCGGGCCGCGGCCACGCCCAGCGCCGCCGCCGTCGTCGTCTTGCCCACGCCGCCCGCGCCGCACAACACGATGATCCGCTTGTCGCGCAGCAGTCCGTCCAGGTTCATGGCGTGGCCTCCTGGCCGCCGTGAGACGCGGCCCCTTCGAGTGTGGACCCCAGCAGCTCCGCCAGCCGCTCCACCAGCGCCATGCCCGTCAGCGCCAGCTCCGGCATGCCCCAGTGGGGCACGCTCAGGCCTTCCGCCAGCCGCTGCCGTGCCTCCCGCGCGCGCTCCAGTCGCTCCAGCGCGCGCTGCCCCCGGTGCGGCCCGTGCGTCTCCAGCAGCCGCTCCAGCGCCGCGCGCGACTCCGGCGTGAAGGGGTCCTCCGGCATGCGGTTGAGCACCGCCGCGGACAGGGGCAGGCCCACGTCCTTCAGCTCTCCCACCAGCGCCAGCGTCTCGCTCACCGGCAGGGGCTCCGGCAGCGTGGTGACCACCACGCCCGTGCGCGCGGGGTCCTGGAGCAGGTCCAGCCCCTCGCGCACCGCCCTGCCCACGGGCCCGCCCGGCATCAGCGACAGGATGCTCCGGGGCAGCGTGGCCAGCGCCAGCGCGTGGCCGGTGGCGGGCAGGTCCACCACCGTGAGCGGGTGCACCATGCGGCCGTCGGGGTGCGTGCGGCGCAAGAGCGACAGCAGCTGGAACATCAGCCCCATCTCCTTGAGCGCGGGCCCCGCCTCCAGGAAGCGCCGCAGGGCCCGCGAGCGCAGCGCGGCCTCCGCCAGCCACTTCACGGGCAGGGTCTCCTCCAGGAACAGCCGGTGCCCCTCCGGGGCCGACAGGCGCACGAAGGACAGGTTCGCCCCCGCCGTCACCACGCGGGGCCCGGCCTCCTTCACGCCCAGGAGCCCCGCGAGCGTGGACGGGCCGCCCTCGTCCGGGGACAGCTCCGCCAGGAGCACCGGTCGGCCCGCGCGTGCCGCCGCCACCGCCAGCGCCGCGGAGAGCGTCGTCTTGCCCACGCCGCCCTTGCCCGACACGAGCACGGCGCGTCTGCTCCACAAGGACTCCAGCACCACGCTCCCATCCTCCGCGCCAGCGGCGCGACCCTTCACAGTGAGCAAGGAAGCGCGTCCCGACAACCGGCCGGAGATGCGCCCAGGAGCGGCCGTCCGCCTGGCCGCCCGCTGGCGAGCATAGCGGCTTTCCGTTCACTCCCCGGCGGCCCCCCGCGCCGCGCTGACCCGGGCGTGACAGAAGGCCGCGCCCCCGGGGGCCGCACCGCCCGCGCCGGCCGTCATGACGCGACGTGCGAGGAATGACCCGGCCCGGGAGGACACGTGGGTCGCTCCCGAGCGGGGAACCCGGAGGGTTGTACGGGGGGATACCCTCTGGAAAGAGGGGTCACGGACTGGTGACGCCCCCCGGGTTTTGGGTACCCTCTGGCCCTCTGCGTGGGAGAGGGCATGGCGGTGCTGCGGGAGTGGGTCTTCGGGACACAGCGTGTCTCGCTGGAGTCCTCCGACATCCTCTGGACGAAGGTCCGAGGCTCGTTTTCCGAAACGGACGTGCGAGAGCTCGTGGAGGTGTTCCACGAGCTGGGGGCGGGCCCGGACAAGCCCCTGTACCTCGTCGTGGACCTGAGCAGCTCCGAGGGGCTGTCGGTCGCGCCGCGCAAGTACCTGGCGGAACACGTGCGCCCCACGTGGTTCCGCGGCGTCGTCTTCTTCGGCGCCAAGCGCACGCACCGCGAGGTGCTGCGCGCGCTCGTGGTGGCGCTCAACTTCACCGGCGACGCGAAGCTGGAGGCGGAGTTCGTGGACTCGGAGGCCCAGGCCCGCGCGTGGCTGGAGGCCCACCGGCGCCGTCAGGACGGGGCCCCGCCGGGCTGACGCTTCAGTGGACGGCCCAGCGCTCGGCGATCTCCTCGCACGCGAGCACCACGTCCCCCAGCCGGCGGATGTGCGCGCGCGGCGCGACGAACAGCGAGCCCGCGAACACGTCCACCACGGTCATCAGCCGGTGGTCCGCCGGGCCCAGCCGGCACAGGTGCTGCTCCGCGAAGCGCTGGAGCAGCGTGCCGATGTACTGGCCGCTCCGCTCGTCCAAGGGGTGCGTCTTGGAGAAGTAGAGCTTCATCAGCCCCACGCGCGGGTTGCCCTGCTTGTCCAGCCGCTGCACCACCACCTCCGGGCGCACGCTGATGGTGACACCGGCCATCTCCAGCACCGGCGGCTCCGCGCCCACCGCGCTGATGATGGCGTCGTCCAAATCCAGCCAGGGCACCAGGTCCGCGAAGCGCTCCAGCGCCTCGGAGCACAGCTGCATGCGCTGCGCCTCGAACTCCGTCTGCGGCACCGCGCAGGCGAACCGGCGCTGGGCCTCCCGCAGCACGTTCAAATCCAGACCCCGGCAGAGGAAGTCCGTGATGGCCTGGGACGCCTCCGGATAGCGCAGGTACTGGGGCTCCGGCGGGTGCTTCTGGTCGTGGATGATGCGCTTGCGGCGGGCGGGCGTGGCGACCAGGTACTCGCCCAGCTTGTTCACCGAAACACGAGGCAGTTCACGGGTTTCCGTCATGAGTTCCCCCTCTGGAAGGCTTGTCGGAATGGGTACACAGTACAGAGGGGGTCTGACATCCAATGGACAGCCGGAACTGGCCCCAAAGGGCAGGTTCTCGCCGGGTCACTTCCCTGGGGTGGCGGGGTCCGGCGTAGGGTTCGTCCCAGCAGCCGGGGGGAGGACCGCATGGAGCATCAGATACGCGAGTGGACGTGTGGCGCGCACCGGATCCGGATGACGGCGCCGGACGTGTTGCACACGAAGTACACGGGCGTCGTGGGGTTGCAGGACGCGAAGTGGGCGCTGCGGGTCTACGAGGAGATGGCGGCGAACGGGCCGTTCTACCTGGTGGCCGAGGTGCCGGGGTCGGAGCTGCCCGCCGAGTCGCGCAAGTACCTGGCCAACAACGTGCGCGCGGAGTGGATGCGCTCGGTGGTGTACGTGGGCTCGGACCTGTCGCAGCGGGTGGTGGGCAAGGCCATGTCCGTGGCCATGCTGCTCACCGGCCACGCGGCCAGCTTCGACACGGTGTTCGTGGACACGATGGCGCAGGCCGACGCGTGGGTGGACGCGCACCGCGCGGATCACGCCCCGCGCCGCGTGGGCTGAACGCCTCCGGAGTCCGGACGTGACGAAGGGCCAGGATGGGGCGGCAAGCCCGGGTCCTGGCCCTCGGTGTTTTCAGGTGCAACCGGTGCGCGGCGGGGACGTTCAGCGCTCGAGGTCCGGCAGGACGCGGTCCGGGTGGCCGTAGCGGTAGACGTCGGACACCGGGTTGGTGCCCGCGTCGCTGCGGGGGCCGTCGCCGTCCGGCATGTCGTCGAGCGACGACCCCGGCGCGCGCTCGCGCGGGTCATACGGGTGCAGGCCGCTGGCGTCGTGGAGGCTGAGGTCGCGGTCGTCGACGTCGTCCTCGTCCTCCTCGGTGCGCAGGTGCACGCCCTTCTCATCGGCCTCGGTCCTCTCGCGGCGGCGCTTGCGCTCGTCTTCCTCTTCGGCGGAGCCGGAGCGCTCGGGCTGCTCGTGGAGGGTTTCGCCGCCTTGCCGCGGATGGATGGGACGCCCGTAGAAGTCCTCGGCGGGCTGGGGGGCTGCGGGACGCTTGTCGTTGTCGGCCATGAAGAGTTCCCTCCGTCGGAGGAGGTTCTTCATCCACCCCCGCGTCCGGCAACCTGCTCCCGGAGCACCCGCACGGGCCTGGAGGGCAGGCTGCCAGGCATCAAGGCCCTCCCGTGCGCGGTGTCAGGGCGACACGAGGAGGATGCCCCCGGCGAGCGCGGGTGCCTCGTCATCGCCAAGGGTGCGCACGTGGCCTTGGCCAAGCTGCCCGGAGGTGTTGAAGCCCCAGCACAGCGCGCGGCCAGAGGAGAGCACGGCGCACGTGTGCTGGCCGCCCGCGGTGATGGACGTGGCGGGGGCGCCGCCCACGTCGATGAAGGCGGTGCTGGGCGCGGACAGGGAGCGCGTGTTGGCGTAGCCCAGCCGTCCCCGGGCGCCGTTGCCCCAGCACTGGAGCTGGCCGGATTCGAGCAGGGCGCAGGTGTGCTGGGCCCCGGCGGCGACCTGGACGGCGCGAAGGCCTGAGCCGAGCACCACGGCGGTGAGGGGCGTGGCGTAGTCCGGGTTGCCGTTGCCCACTTGGCCGTAGGCATTGGCGCCCCAGCAGCGCAGGGCGCCGGTGTCCAGCAGGGCGCAGGTGTGCTGCGCGCCCAGGGCGAGCTGCACGGCGGTGCCGCCCACGTCCACGTCCCCCGCGGACGACGGCAACTCGGTGTCACCGACATCGTCGCCACGGTTGTAACCCAGTTGTCCGTAGGTGTTGTCGCCCCAGCAGCGCGGGCGGCCGGAGAAGAGGAGGGCGCAGGTGTGGTCGCCGCCCGCGACCAGGTCCTGCACGGGGGCGCCGACGGGGACGTCGGTGGAGGGCGGTGGTTCGTCGTCGCCCAGCGTGTCGGTGTGGCCCAGGCCGAGCTGGCCGTGGGCGTTGTCGCCCCAGCAGCGCACGTGGCCGGAGGTGAGCAGGGCGCAGGTGTGGCGGTCGCCCGCGGTGATGCGAAGGGCGCGGGCGCCGCCCAGGTCGACGGTGCCCACGCTGGCGATGGGCTCGTCGTCGCCGATGGCGCGCGTGTGGCCCAGGCCGAGCTGACCGGAGGCATTGGCGCCCCAGCAGCGCACGCGGCCAGTGGAGAGCAGGGCGCAGGTATGGCCCAGGCCGGTGGCGAGCTGCACGGCCTTCTCGCCCGGAGCGAGGGGCACGGGGCCTTTGGACGCGGGGGTCTCGTCATCGCCGACGTTGGCGGTGCCGGTGTAGCCGAGCCGGCCCTGGGCTCCGCTGCCGAAGCAGCGCACGGAGCCGTCGTTGAGCAGGGCGCAGGTGTGACTGTCTCCGGCGCGGAGCTGGGCGACGTCGGTGGGGCCACCGGTCTGGACGGGTGCGTCGGGGAACTGCTGCGCGCCCAGGCGGTAGGTGGCGGTGGTGCGGGCTCCGGCTGCGTCAGTGACCTGGAGGGAGAGCCGGCCCTGGAGCGAGGGGGCGTAGTGCTGGAGGACGGTGGGGTTGGTCTGCGTGGTGAAGTCCGGAGCCGGCGTCACGGGCGCGTCCGGGCTGAAGCTCCATGCGTAGTCGAGCGTGCGTGCGGGCTGATCATCCGACACGGTGGCGGACCACGCGACGTCGGAGGTGCCCGCGAGGCGGGACGCGGACAGCCCCTGGATGACGGGCGCGAAGAGGATGCGCACGGTGGTGCCCAGCGAGTCCGTGGACCGGTCCGCCGGAAGGACGCGCGTTACGAACGTGGTGCTGACCGAGTGCCCCGCCGGGTTCGTGACGGTGAGCGAGTGCGTGTAGTCGGTGGGGCTGGGGATGCCGAAGGGCGGCAGGTAGCGGGCGACGAAGGCGCCGGAGGTGCCGGTGAGCGTGAACGTGCCGCTGGAGGGGACGAAGGAGCCGCCGTTGTTCGCGGCGGTGAGCGTGAACGTGAGGGCCTCGCCGGAGGAGGCCTCGACGAAGAAGGTGACGGTGGCGGGCTGGCCGAAGACGAGCTCTCCGGGAAGCTGGATGCGGGGGATGCGCGGCAGCGTGATGGGCGCGCCCTCGTTGGAGGGAGCGAGCGTGATGGCTACGGCCTCCCGGTCCGCGATGAGTGTCTGCGTGGTGCTGCCCTGGAAGAGGAGGACGTCGCCGCCGCTGTAGGCCCGCGCGATGAACGTGAGTGAACGGTGGCGCGGCAGGGACGGCATCGTGCCGGACCATCCGGAGGGGGAGGGCACGAGGTCGAAGTTCGTGAACATCGCGCTGTGGCTGACCGCGTCCTCCACGTCGACACGGATCCGCGCTACGTCCGCGAAGGAGGAGCCCGCCAGCGCGCGCCGTGCCTGGGATTCAGCGCCGGCGGTGTCCGCGGACACCGTGAACGAAACGGAGGACGTGGGCTCCGGGGCCGGTGTGCTCCCGCTGTCACCTGGCGCGGTGCACGCGGATAGGAGGCATAGGAGCAGGGCGAAGCAAGACACCGCCACGCGACGACGTTCGTGGTGTGCCGGCAGGGACGAGCGGGTGTCTGGCTGGATCATGGACACGTCAGAGCGCGTGATGAAGCCTGGCGGTGATTCGGCGGCGCTAGCGGGACGTCGGTGGGGGGTGTCGTCACGCTGCGGGTGTCGTCATGGCCAGGCTGGCCAGTGCGAAGAAGGAGCGGGCGCCCCGGTGGAGCGGGCGCCCGCGGAGGTCCAGCGATTACGGCGTCGGGGGCAGGAGCTGGATGTCCGCCGTGGGCGTCACGATGTTGCTCGTGTTGCCGTAGCCCAGCTGGCCGCGCGAGTTGTTGCCCCAGCAGCGCGCCTTGCCCGTGGAGAGCAGCGCGCAGGTGTGCGAGCCGACCGAGGCGTTGACCTGGTAGGCCGTCGAACCGTCCAGGTCCACCACGGGGCCGGGGGTGGCGCGCGGCGCGGTCCCCGTGGCGCCGAGCTGGCCCACGTTGCTGGCGCCCCAGCAGCGGATGCTGCCCGTGGAGAGCAGCGCGCAGGCGTGCTCACTGCCCACGGACACCTGGATCGCGGTGACGCCGTCCAGGTTGACCGACGACGCGCTGGCGAGGCGCTTGTAGTAGCAGTACGTGGCGCCGCCGTACTCGTTGCAGAAGTTGATGGCCTCCCCCCCCGTGCCAGAGCCGAGCTGCCCGTTGAAGTTACTGCCCCAGCAGACAACGGAGCCGGTCTTCAGCAGCGCGCAGGTGGAGTACCGGCCGGCGCTGACCTGTGCCACGGGGCCGGTGGGCTCGAACGCGGTCTGGCTGCTCGGGGAGTTGGTCGTGCCCACGTCGTTGGTGTGCGCGTAGCCAAGCTGACCGAACTGGTTGCGGCCCCAGCACAGCAGCTTCCCGGTGGTGAGCAGCGCGCAGGTGTGCGCGGAGCCCGCGGCGATGTCCGTGGCCTTGGCGCCGCCCATGTCCACCTCACCCGCCTGCCAGGGCTGCTCGTTGTCACCGACGTTGTCCGGGCGCTTGAGGCCCAGCTGGCCGTACTGGTTGAGGCCCCAGCAGCGCACGCCGCCCGTGTCCATCACCGCGCAGGTGTGGTTGTCGCCCGCGGCGATGCGGATGGCGGGACCGCCCAGGTTCACGTAGCCGTAGCTGGCCACGGGCTCGCCGTCGCCCACCGGGTTGGTGCTGTTGTAGCCCAGCTGGCCGTAGTTGTTCTGACCCCAGCAGCGCACCAGGCCCGAGTCCAGCAGGGCGCAGGAGTGGTTGGCGCCCGTGGCCAGCTTGGTGGCCTTGCCCAGCAGCTTCACCGCGCCCGCCGTGTACGGCAGCCGGGTCGGGGCGTCGCCCACCGGGTTGGTGCTCTCGTAGCCCAGCTGTCCGAACTGGCCATAACCCCAGCAGCGCACGGTGCCGTCATTGAGCATCGCGCAGGTGTGCTCGTTGCCGCCGCGGAGGGTGTTGATGCCGTCGATGGGCCCCTGGGCGACGGGCTCGTCCGGGAACTGGTTCGGGGTGAGCTGGTAGGTGAGGGTGGTGGTGCCGTTGTTGGTGTCGGTGACGGAGAGCTTCAGCACGCCCTGCAGGCTGGTGGCGTAGTTCTGAAGGGTGGTGGGGTTGGTCTGGGTGGTGAACGCCGGAGCGGGCGTGGGCGTGGTGCCGGCGGACGGGGTGAAGGTCCAGGCGTAGGTGAGGGCTTCCTCGGGCGTGTCGTCCGCGACGGCGGCGGTGAACTTCACGTCGGTGCCGGTGCGCTGGCCGTTGAGGCCGTTGATGACGGGGTTGAAGAGGACGGCGACGGAGGTGTCGATGACGCCGCTGGTGGTCTCCGGAGGCATCACCTTGGTGGTGAAGGTGGTGCTGATGGAGTGTCCGGCGCTGTTGGTCACCGTGACGGTGTGGCTGAAGACGGTCTCGGCGGAGACGGTGGGCGGGGTGTACTGGGAGACGAAGGCGCCCGCGGTGTTCAGCAGGGTGATGCTGCCACTGGTCGGCGCGAAGGCGCCGCTGCCGGTGGCCGAGGAGGTAATGGAGTAGGTGAGCGCTTCGCCGTTGTTGGCCTCGACGAAGAAGGTGACGTTGCCCGACTGTGAGGAGGCGAACGCGCTGGGAATGCTGATCCTCTTGATTCGGGGCAGGGTGATTTGAGCGCCGTTGGTGGACGGAGCCAGGGGGATGGTGACGGTCTGGTTGTCTGTGACGAGGGTGGCGTTGAGGGAGCCGGAGAAGAGCAGGGTCCCGGCGGCGTTGTAGGCGCGGGCCTCGAAGACGAGGGCCTTGGACTTGGGGAGGAAGGGCAGCTTGCCGGTCCAGGCGCCGCCGGAGGTGTAGAGGTCGAAGTTCTTGAAGAGGGGGATGTTGCCGGCGGCCTCGGAGACGTCGATGCGGATGCCGGCGACGTCCTGGTACTTGAAGGCGAGGGCGGAGACGCGGCCCTTCACGGCCTCGGCGAAGACATCCTGCGCGCCGATGGAGACGGTGACCTGGGACTGGGTCTGCTCCTCCACGGCGGGCGGGGGGGCCTCCGTGCCAGCGCTACAGGCGACCACCCACGGAGACGACAGCGACAGCAACAGCGCGCCCAACATGCCGCGCGACCGGAACCAACGGGGGGACGTTCTCATTCGACACTCCTTGGGGAGACAGACAGGAAAAGGCCAATGACTCACAGCGGGCACACGCCGGCCTCACGTGCCCGGGCCGGAGCCCGGAGACACGTTTCCCGTGCCGCGCTCGGAGCGAGCACGGTCGGGGGACGTCACGGATGACAGAGGGAAAGGACAGGCTTACGCCGACCCGGGGGGACCTCCCGGCCCTCGGCGTATGTCTGGGCTACAGCTGGAAACGCAAATGACAGTGCCAGCGGGTTGAAATGCTGTCACGCCTTTTATTGGCTTCTGTGAAAGCGTGTCAATGTCTGGGTTTGCGCTGACTGGCGGGTGGAATGCGTGTCAGTCGCGGCGGACCCGCGCGGTGACAGGAATTGTCATCCCTCTCGGCGCTCGACCCGGCGGAAGTGGACCGCGGGGTGACGCACCGGGTTGATGAGTGAGAGGAAACAAGCAAGTCACGGAAGCTTTGTTAAACACCCCAATGCTCCCTGGCCCGCACGGCCTCCGGGAGTGACAGCCATTGACCGGTCGTGGCACCCCGTTGGTCCCGGAAGACTCGGGTGGCGGGGATCCCAGGGTGCCGGTGCCGGCGCGGTTTCACACGGGCTGGTGGCCGTCGTCGTCGTCCTCGAAGTCGTCTCCCGGTGCCTCTTCATCCGGCCCGGACAGCTCGTCCAGGTTCTCGACCAGGTCCAGGTCCTGGAGGGGCAGGGGCTCGTCGTTCAGGTCCGGCGTCACGTCGTCGCCCCCGAGGAACGGCGGCGGGCGCTCCGAGGAGCCCTCGGACGCCATCGCGGCCTCCTCGGCGGTCAGCTCCGCCGGGTGCAGCCCACCCTCCAGCAGCTCCGCCTGGTTGCGCCGGCCGGTGGCCTCCCTCGCCGCCGCCTCCACCTCCTCCGCCGCGGCCTGCCGTCCGTACGCGGGCGCGTGGTCGCGCAGCCACTCCCGCAGCGCCGCCGCCAGCTCCGCCGCCGTGCCGAAGCGGTCCGCCGGGGACTGCCGCAGCGCCCGGACCAGCACCGCGCGCAGCCCCTCCGGCACATCGCGCGCCAGGTGCTCCACCTCCCGGGGCCCCACCAGCGCCATGCGCGCCGCCACCTCCGTCAGGGGCATCCACGTGGGCCCCTGCGCCTGCACCAGCGGCAGGTCCGGAGGCGGCGGGAGCGCCACGTCCCCCTCCTGCGCCAGCGGGTGCGTCCCCGTCAGCACCTCCAGCAGCACCAGCCCCAGCGAGAACAGGTCGCTCCTCGCGTCCACGGGCTCGCGCCGCAAGGCCTCCGGCGAGGCGTACGCCACGTCCCCCTTCACCAGCGGGCGGCTGGTGATCTCCCGGCCCGGCAGCGTGGAGAAGGCGGCGGTGAAGTTGGTGAGCTTCACCTCGCCATGCACGCCCAGGCGCAGGTTCCGGGGGCTCACGTCCCGGTGCACGATGCCCAGCGGCCGGTTCCACTCGTCCCGCAGCGTGTGCGCGTGGTGCAGCGCCTCCGCCACCTCGGAGACGACCCACGCGCCGAAGGCCGGTGACATGGGCTTGCGCCGCATGGCCACCAGGTTGAGCACCGTGTCCAGCGACCGGCCCTCCACGTACTCCATCACCACGTGCGGGACGCCCCGGTACGCCTTCAGGTGGTAGACCTTCGCGATGCCCGGGTGGTTGAGCCGGAACGTCAGCTCCACCTCCTCCACCAGCCTGCGGCGCTCCACGAAGCCGGACGGGTTGCGCAGCCGCTTGATGACCACCGGGCCGCCCATCCCGCCCCGGTAGCGCCGCCGCGCCAGCATCAGCAGCTCCCCGGTGGCGCGCACCTCCAGCTTGCGCACGAACTCGAAGGCCGTGCCTCCCACCGTGAACAGCACACGCGGCCGGCGGGGCACGCCGGGAATCTCCTCCGTCGTCGTATCGGGCGTCTTCATGTCCTGCCTTTCAACCTGTCAGGTCGAGCGGGAATCGCTCGACCCCGCAGGTAGCACAAACCCTGTCGCGGGGAAAACCTCCAGGGTTGTGCGAAGAACGCAGGACTCGGGGGGTTCATTCACCCCGGCGCAATCCCAGACGCCGCAGCCACTGCTCCCACCGCCGCCGCCACGCCCGCCGCCGGGCCAGCCACCAGGGCATCGGTGGGGGCAGGGGCGCGGCCAGCCCCGCCGACGGTCCGGGCGGCGCCGGCACGGGAGGCGTGGGCGCGCTGGAGTGCGGCGGGGCGCCCGGGACGCGCCGCTCGTAGGAGCGGGCCCAGCGGCGCAGCTCGCGGGCCTCCTCGTTGCCGTCGAAGTACTTGTCGGATTCCTCCGTGACGGCCTCGTGGGGCGGCGGCGCGTTGAACAGCGGCCGGTCCCAGCTGTCCGGGGCGCGCTCCAGCGCGGCGCTCAGGTCGGTGTAGAGGTCCGCGCCCATCTGGTAGCGCTGGCTGGCGTCCTGGCGCAGCAGCCGCTCGCAGATGTCATTGAGGGCGCGGGGCACGCGCGGGTTGAGCGACCGCGCGGACCTCCCCTTGATGGTCTGGATTCCGCCCAGCAGCGCCGCGGCCGGCAGGTCCGGGGGATAGGGGAAGTCCCCGGTGAGCACCTGGAAGAGCGTGAGCCCCAGCGAATAGAGGTCGTCCGTGGGCTGGTAGATGTAGCGGGCCATGCCCTTGGGGTTGTTCAGCCAGTAGCGCAACAGCTCCGGGCTGCGGTAGCTGGGCGTGCCCGGAGGGGGCCGGCCGTCCGTGATGGCCGGAGCGCAGGCGTGGTCGCTGGAGCCGAAGTCCACCAGCACCGGCCGCTCGTCCGACGCGCGCACGATGATGTTGCTGCCCTTGATGTCGCGGTGGCGCACGCCCGCGCGGTGGATGAAGTCCAGGGTCAGCGCCAGCTCCGCGAACAGCCGCGCCACCTGCCGCGCGGACGGCTTCGCGCCCACCGCCCAGTCCGACAGCGTGGGACCCTCCACGTAGTCCATGACCAGGAACAGGTAGCCCGTGCGCGGGTGCGGCCAGCGGTGGTAGCCGCGCAGCGCCACCACGTTGGGATGCGTCATGCGGTGCAGCACGCTCACCTCCTTGAGTGTGCGCGCGTCCACCTGTGAGCCCTCCTCGGAGTCCTGTGGCCCCTGGAGCGCGAACTTCAGCGCCACATGGAAGCCTCCGGTCTCCGCCAGGAACACGGTGCCGTAGCCGCCGGTGGCCAGGCGCTTCAAGAGTCTGAAGCTGCCCACCACCTCCTGCGGCTGAAGGAGCAGCGGATGTCCTCCCTCCAGGTTCATTGCGGGAAGCCTCCTTCGCCCGAGGGAAGCCGGGCTTCTTCAGGATGTGGGGGGTTCAATCGGAGAGGGAGAACGTGGCTGGAAGGATGCATGTGGGAAAGGCCTGATTGGACCTCTGAGGTCCATAGCATGACGGATGCCCCCTGGGGTAGTGTTGGTGCCGTGTCAGGTAGGATGCTGGACACCTGACTTCATGGGAGACACGGTCCGGCCAGGAGTGGGGAAGCGGCAATGAACGAGGAGCTGGCCATCACGGTGGGCACCGCGGCGCGCGAGGCCCGCGAGCGGCAGGGCCTGACCCAGGGCGACGTCGCCAGCCAGGTGGGCATCGCCATGGAGGTCTACAGCCGGATGGAGCGCGGGCGGGTGCTGCCCAGCTCCACCACCCTGCGCAGGCTGTGCATGGTGCTGCGCATCCGCGCGGACACGCTCCTGGGCCTGGACGGGCCCACGCCTCCGGAAGAGGCGCGCACGCTGGCGCTCGCGGACCGCGAGGAGGATCCCCCCACCCTGCGCCGGCTGGTGCGCGCGCTCAGGCCCCTGGATGAGGAGGCCCTGAAGGCCATGGGGCTCATCATCCAGGGCGCGCTCGCGCTGCGGGAGCGCTGACCCCGGGCGCCCTCGCGCCGTGGGAGCGCCAGTCGTTCAAGCGCTTCGCGCAGGCCTCCGAGGCCCACGCGTCGTGACCGGCGTCACCCGGGGGATGGGCCGTCGTGGGACGACCCTGGAGGTCCTCTTGAGTTCGAGGAGGCCGGGCGCGAACTCAAGCTCCTACCCACCACGTCGCCCCGGGCCCGCTCAGGGCCAGCGGTCCACCACGGTCCCGGAACCCCGATTGAATCCCTTCACCCTGCCGTCCTTGAACGCCACTGCTTCGTTCTCCACCACGACGCAAATGGGATACTCCTCCTGCCCCGGGAGCTTCACGCGGTCGTACCGGACGACGAGTGCCGGCCCATCCGCACGCCCCATCTTGTCGGAGAGGTAGTAGGCCTTCCCGTAGAAGCGTGTCCCCACGGGGGCAACCGCAAGCTGCCGGTCATCGGTGATGCCTTTGGGGACCACCCCCACCACCTCCGAGCCAGCGGTGAACCACACATTGTCAAAGTTCGCTTGGCGGTCGTCGAGGATGAGGGAGAAATGGTCTCTGTCCCTCCAGTGAAGTTGATCCCGCATGGCTTCTTCCGCCCCAGCCGGGCAGGTGAACGCCTCTGGCCGGATCTGTGCCCCCGGACAGCCCGCCGCCAGCGCCGCGACGAGCGACAGCGACGCGCACTTGACGGCGGCAACGGACTTCTTCGGCGAGCGAGGCGCACGTCCTGGGGGCGGGGCTTCGAGTGCTGGGGTCTTCAAGGCGGATCCTTCCTTCGGGGCAGCGGCGATGGCTGGCCCCGGGACTGTCACGGGCGAAGGGCCAGCGGGTGTCATAGCAGGAGGGGTTGTCCTGGGCGGCGCGGAATGGGCGGTGGCAGGAGGAGGGCGTGGGGCCGCTGCGTCGCGCGGCCCGGCAGGCCCGCCGGGGACGCCCCCTGATGAGCGCCAGAGGGCCGCGACCATGACGAGCGCGACGATACAAACGACGCCTGCGAGCCACCTTCCCACGCGAAGCGGTCGCTCCAGCATGGCCACATGCCGCTTGAGGGATTGCGGCGCGGAGGGCATCGCCAGTGCCGCGGGTGTTGGCCCTCCGTGACGTTGTTCAGCGGGCGGATGGACCGGCACGTCATACTCGGCGGAGCGCTCGGCGCGGAGATCCGCCAGCTCGCGGCGCAGCGCCTCGGTATCGACCGGGCGCCTTCGGGGGTCTCGAGCCAGGATGTTCTCGACGAGGTCGCTCAGCTCCGCTGGCACCCGCGCATTCGCCAGGCGGGGTGACGGCGGGGGGAGGGCAGGACTGTTCAAGTCGAAGCGCGGACGAAACTCCGTCGGGCGCGGGTCGGTCAGCAGTTCATGGAGCATGACGCCGACCGCGAAGATTTCGTCGGCCACCTGGAAGGCGTAGCGGGCCCGGTGCTTGTCCTTGTGCTCGCGCAGGAACTTGAACTGCTCGGGCGCGCGATAGCGG
The DNA here is from genome assembly GCF_003611585.1 of Corallococcus exercitus. GTDB lineage: Bacteria > Myxococcota > Myxococcia > Myxococcales > Myxococcaceae > Corallococcus > Corallococcus exercitus. Next base: position 18,298 of record NZ_RAVW01000015.1, read on the forward strand.
TCTGTCCCTGGAGGCAACCCCCCATCCGTCAGGTCTTCGGCGAGGGTGTAGGTCGCGCAACTGAAGTCGATGATGACGGGCTCGCCGTCGCTCTTGCGGATGAGCACGTTGGACAGCTTCAGGTCCCGATGCAGGATGCCCCGGCGATGCATGTAGGCCAGCGCACCGGCAATCTTCTCGAAGACCCCGAGGATTTCGCGAACGGTCGGGTGCTTGCGCTCCGCCCACTCCGCGAGCGTCCAGCCGTCCACGTAGTCGAGCGCGAGGTACAGGTTCCCACTCTCCGCCAGGCCGTATCCCTGCGGCCGGACGATGTGGGGATGGTCCAGCATGAGCAGCGCCGTCAACTCCCGCAGCGTCCGGGCATGGGTCTGCTTGGGGTCGCCGCTGGACTCCCGATGCTGGGCCACCTTGATGGCCCGGTGGCTGCCGTTCTTTTCGCCCAGGAAGACGAACGCGAAGCCTCCGTCACCGAGTGGTTTGGAAACCTTCCACCCGTCAATCAACGAACCGGGCGGAACGCGGGGCAGCGTCCCGCTCATTGGGAGTCCTCCGTGGCGGGCTTCAGGAAGCGCACGTCTGGAATCGTGAGCCGACGCCCCTCATCCCCACGTACCTCCAGGGTGAAGACGAGGTCGGCTTTCGTCTCGGGCACTTCCACGACCGCGAGCAAACGCCCATATCCCCCCGGAAGGATTGCCCCTGGCTTCTTGGCTACGAGCCGCGCCCGCAGGGGCATGCCGACTCGCCCCACGAACATCGCTTCCCGGGGTGTCCAGGCGGGGTGGTCAGGGCGGTTCACGATCGTCACGTCCGCCAGAATCCAGCCCGCGCCTCGAAAGGCGACGAGCCTGTCCAAACCAAACCCCTGCACGGCATCGAGCGTGCCTTTGCTGCTGGACGTCGTGACCCCCTTCTCGTCCACGTAGCCGAGCAGCACGAAGTCTTCCGGCTTCGGCGCCGGGGCTTGGGCCGTGGGCTGGCAGGCCGCGTCCGGCGGCTCAGGGCGTTGCACGTCGATCCGAGCGTCCACTTCGGCCGGGTCGGTCACGAGCACGAACACGGCCCGTGTCGGCGCTCGGTTGTCAGAGAAGAAGACCCCGAGTTCCTGCCGCTCGCCCGCACCGAGATTGGCCAGGGGCTGAACGATGACGGAACGCTCGCCCGCGTCCAGGACGCGGATCCGCGACTCATCGAAGGTCAGCGTCTTCTTCTGGATCGGCGAGGGAAAGAACAGCAGCGTCAGGGTGTCCTGCGAAACGCGGACGACGGGCAGCGGTTCGGCGGCCGTGCTGGCGATGGCGACGGAACGTTCCCGCCTGACGCGTGCACCCGGTGCCGGCTCAGCCCCCGCGGCAGCTCCCGAGACAAGCACGAGCGCGAGGGCCAATCTGAAAGGTTGGAGCAAGGGTGCATGACCTCCCGGATGGGAAGGCTACCATCGCGGATGCCCGCGCAGTGGGGCTCTTTCCCTCGGCCGGAGCCGCGTCCCGGGCCCCTTGATTGAGGTCAAGGCGCTGCGCGTCCGCCGATCTCCGGGAAGCGCTCATAGGCCCGCAGGAGCGCGTCCAGGTGGGCGGGGTTGTCCAGGTCGAGCGGCGCGTCGGTGAGCTGCACGACCCAGCCGCCCGATGCCGTGCGCCGCGCCCTCGATAGCAACTCGGAGTCGCGGGCCGGGTCTGGAAACCCGATGGCCTGCGCGGCGGCGGCGGACCAGTAGTTCAGCCACCCGAGGTAATAGGGAATCTCGGGCGAGCGGATGTGCTCGAAGAGCTTGAGGGCTGGCAGGCCCCGGGGAGGGGACGGCGGCCCTTCCAGCGTGGGAGCTATCTGCTCCGCGATGTCCCCCGAAGCGCCGTCCGGCGTCGCCTGCCCCCAGAACGCGTGTGCGCCCTCTGCCACCGCTTCAAGCACGTCCGCCACTGCCGCGATAACCGCCGCATCTAGAGGCAACTTCGCATGGACTTGGAGTTGTGGCAGGCCGCCCGCACCTTCATACGCGGAGCGTTGCATCCCGGAAATCATTACGGGGTAACGTTCATCGTTGTTACACACCATCGGAAACTCGCCGCGCGTGGCCTCCTCAGCCAACCAGGCATCGCGCTGTGGCAACGCGGCAAGCCGGCGCCTCTCGGTCACTCTCCACTCCAGACGCAAACCGGGCAGCGCTCGTTCCAAGCGATGGACGGCAGCGAGTGTGCGGTTGTCGTTACCCACGAGTGCAGGCGCATAGACGTTGATGATGAGGGGGCTTCGAGAGGTCATCTTTTGCACCTCGTTACGACGATCTTGAAGGTGGGCTCCTGCTTGAGTAGCGCGAGTCTGTGCGCGTCGGTGCTCACGCCAACAACGAAGTCATATCCACAGGCCCGCGCCGCAGCACGCTCCTTGCGCAACTGCTTGAGTTCCTTTTCAATCTCCTGACCCTGAATATAGGCATTGTACGTGTCGAATTGATGGGTCTTGATCTCCCACAGCTTGCGCACGCCGACCTGCAACGCATCGAAGCGCACACCGCCCACGAGCACGTCCATCCCGGGAAAGCGGTTGGGTGGGAACTGGTCGGCGCACTCGTTATGCGGGACATCCTCGCCCGCGTGGGGCACGGGAACAGGTTCGCAGCTGGCGCGTCCCGTCCGGTCCACGGGCACAGGTGGCACCGGGGGCTGCCAGTCCTGCCCGGCTGGCTCGGGCTTCGGCTCGGGCTTGCGTTGCGCTTCTGCGTTCCGGGAGGACACCTTCGCTCCTCGTGAGCTCCCAGCTTCCTCGGGGTAGCCATGCCGCAGCTCATACGCGTCCAACGCCTCCTCAATGGCGACGCCGACCACCACCACGCCAAGCACGAGCACGGCTCCCACGGCAATCTCAGGAGCCGCCAGCACGCAGAACCCGAGTCCCACGGCCGCGGCATCCGCCGAGGCCACAGTGCATCTTCCCGTGGTGTCGTGGAACTCGAGCCGGTCATGGTCGAGGGTCCGATAGCACTTCTCCACCAGCACGGGCCAAGGCTGGGACGCCTCACGGACGACGCACCGTCCCCCGTCCGTCCACGGCAGCGTTGCTGCTCGAGCGAGCCAGCGAGTCGCGGGTCGACGCTGGCCGCATGGGGAGCATGCCAATATTCTTGAATAGTTAGAATAATTAGAACAATCCGATGCTCCCGGCTCCCCGAAAACTTGCGTGCCAGGGGAGAGGTGCAAGGTTTTGGGGGTGCCCGCCCCGGTGAATGAAGACCTGAACATGGTGTTTGGAGCCGCCGCTCGCGACGCGCGCCTGCGGTTGGGACTCACGCAGGCGGACGTGGCGGAGCGCGTGGGCATCGCCATGGAGGTCTACAGCCGCATGGAGCGCGGCCGCATGCTGCCCCGGGCGCAGAACCTGCGCCGGCTGTGCGACGTGCTGTCCGTGTCCGCGGACACGCTGCTGGGCGTGGGGCCCGGCCCCTCCCCGGTGTCGCCCCGGGCCACGCCGCGCCAGGAGGACTCGCTGGAGCTGCGGCGCCTGGTGCGCACGCTGCGCGAGCTGGAGCCCCGGCAGCTCAAGGCCGTGGCGCGCGTGGTGCGCACCGTGGTGTCCGTCATGCCCCCCAAGGCGGCCTCCGGGTCCCCGCCGCCGTCGCGCAAGAAGCGGCTGGCCCCGGCCCGGAAGCGCCGCGCCGGCTAGCACGCGCCAAGGACAGACAAATCCCGCCGGACTGCAATCCGCTGGCTGCCCGCCCGCCCTCCTGACCCGGGGGCCGGGCCTTCGTGAGCGCCCCTCTTACCAATGGCAGACAGGTGGGGTAGCACCGGGCGTACGCCATGCTTCCTCCCCCGACGCCCGCGGACGAGCCGCGGCGCCTCCAGGCACTGCGTTCGCTGTGTCTGCTGGACACGCCCGCGCACGAACGCTTCGACCGCATCGTGCGCGCCGCGTCGCACCTGTTCCGCGTGCCCATCGCGCTCGTCTCGCTCATCGACGAGGACCGCCAGTGGTTCAAGGCGCGCCAGGGGCTGGACGCCCCCCAGACGCCGCGCGACGTGTCCTTCTGCGGCCACGCCATCCTCTCCTCCGCCACCTTCGTGGTGCCGGACGCGCTGAAGGACCCGCGCTTTCACGACAACCCGCTGGTGCTGGGCGCCCCCTTCGTCCGCTTCTACGCGGGCCACCCCCTGCGCGCCGCGGACGGCAGCCGCGTGGGCACGCTGTGCCTCATCGACCACGAGCCCCGGGACTTCTCCGCCGCGGACCTGGGCGCGCTCGCGGACCTGGCCGGCTGGGCGGAGGTGGAGCTCAACGCCCTGCACGAACGCGAGGCGCGCATCGCGCTGGCGCAGCAGGAGCGCTTCTTCGAAGTCTCCATGGACATGCTCTGCATCGCCGCCATGGACGGCACGTTCCTGCGCCTGTCCCGGGCCTGGAGCCGCACGCTCGGCTTCTCCGACGCGGAGCTCTACAGCACGTCCCTGGTGGACCTGGCCCTGGAGGAGGACCGCGCCGCCACCTCGCGGCACCTGGCCCGCGCGCGCGAGGGCGCCCCCGTCCTCCAGTTCGAGCACCGCGCCCGCTGCCATGACGGCTCCTGGCGCTGGCTCCAGTGGAACGCCGTGGCGGACCCGGAGGAGGGGCTGCTCTACGCCGTCGCCCGCGACGTCACCCAGGCCCGCCTCCTGGACGAGGAGCGCCAGCGCGTGGAGCGGATGAAGAACGAGTTCATCTCCACCGTGAGCCATGAGCTGCGCACGCCGCTCACCTCCATCCGCGGCTCGCTGGGCCTCCTGTGCGGCGGCGTGGCCGGCCCGCTGGACTCCCAGGTGGCGCAGATGGTGGGCATCGCCCACAAGAACAGCGAACGGCTGCTGCGCCTCATCAACGACATCCTGGACCTGGAGAAGATGGAGTCCGGCCGGCTGGACCTGCACCTGGCCCCCACGGAGGTGGCGCCGCTGCTGGCCCAGGCCCTCCAGGCCCACCAGGGCTACGCGGACGAATACGGCGTGCGCCTGGAGGCCGTGGTGGACACGCCCCACGCCCGCGCCCGCGTGGACGAGGACCGCTTCATCCAGGTGCTGGCCAACCTCCTGTCCAACGCCATCAAGTTCTCCCCCCAGGGCGAGCGCGTCACCCTGTCGCTCACCCGCGAGGCCGGCGCCCTTCGCGTGGACGTGCAGGATTACGGCCCCGGCATCCCGGAGGCCTTCCAGGCCCGCGTCTTCCAGAAGTTCGCCCAGGCGGACTCCTCCGACACCCGCAGGCGCCCCGGCACCGGTCTGGGGCTGAGCATCGCCCAGGGGCTGGTCGCCCGCATGGGCGGCACCCTGCGCTTCACCACCACCCCCGGGGCGGGCACCCGCTTCTCCTTCGACCTGCCGGAGTGCGAACCCGGGCCGGAAGCGGCCTGAGGGATCCACTCCCGCTCCGCGCCCGTAACCCCCGATCCAATCCCTCTTTCCCGGAGCACTCCCTCCCATGGCGAAAATCGAGAAGGTCCTGCTCGTGGACGACGAGGACGACATCCGCACCATCGGGCAGCTGAGCCTGAGCCGTGTGGGCGGATGGAAGACGGTGCTCGCGTCCTCCGGCGCGGAGGCGCTGGAGAAGGCGGGCCAGGAGGGCCCGGACCTCATCCTCCTGGACGTGATGATGCCCGGCATGGACGGGCCCACCACGTTCGGCCGGCTGCGCGCCCAGCCCGCCACCGCGAACACGCCCATCATCTTCATGACCGCCAAGGTCCAGAAGCAGGAGGTGGCGCGCTACCTGGAGCTGGGCGCGGTGGGCGTCATCGGCAAGCCGTTCGACCCCATGACGCTGCCGCAGGAAATCCGCCGCCTGGTGCCTTGATGGAACCCCGCCTGTCCAAACGCTCCGCCGCGCTGGCCGCGGGCGCCATGGTGCTCCTGTGCGCCCTGTTCATCCTGGGCCGCACGGGCTCCACCGCCGACCACGACAACTACCGCAAGCAGATGCGGCAGCTGCGCGTGGCCACGGCGGAGCTGGAGCAGAGCGTGCTGCGTGAGCACGTGGGCATGGCGGCGCCGCGCGGCGCGTCCGACCGGGACTTCGAAGCGCTGGCCGCCCGCGCCCGCCTGCTGCGCACGACGCCCGGCTTCCTCCCGGATGAGGGCATGCGGGCGCTCAACGCGTCCCTGGACACGTACCTGCGCGTGCTGGAGGGCTCGCGCGGCCTGGTGGCGGCGGCCCGCGAGAAGGACGTCCAGCTCGCGGCACTTCGCCAGGCCTTCCCCCGGCAGGTCGCCGCCACCGCCGCCCTGCTGCCCCCGGGCGCGACGCGCGAACAGGTGGAGGCGCTGGGCGTGGACGTGCTCCTCGCCTCTCGCGCGCCGGGGGAGGCCCCTGGCGCTCACGTGGAGGCCTCGCTCGCGCTCCTGACCCGGGCGCTCGAGGGGCAGCCGCTGCCCGCTCCCGCCCGCGCCATGCTGGAGGGGCTGGAGGCCCGCGCGCGCGAATTGCTGGCGCTCCAGCGCTCCGCGGACGCGTCCTTCCAGGCGCTCCTGGACCACGGCGCCACCGCGGAGGCCGAGCGCCTCATCACCACGTACCTCCAGCTCCAGGAGCAGTCCCAGTCCCGCGCGGAGCGCACGCGCATCGTCCTCTTCGGCGTGTCGCTGCTGCTCGTGGGCTACGTCATCGTCGTGCTGGTGCGGCTGGCCCAGGCGTCCGCGGCGCTGGCGGAGCTCAACCAGGGGCTGGAGGCGCGCGTGGCGGAGCGCACCCAGGCCCTGTCCGCCGCGAGCGCGGAGGCGCGGGCCAGCGACGCGCGCAAGGCCGCCATCCTGGAGGCGTCGCCGGACGGCATCGTGGTGCTGGACGAGTCCGCCCGCGTCGCGGAGTTCAACCCCGCCGCGGCCGCCCACTTCCACCTGCCGTCCGCGCGGGCGGTGGGCGCGGACTTCCTGTCGCTGGCGCTGCCCGCGACGCTGCCGGCGGCGCAGCGCGAGGCCGTGCACGCCGCGCTCCTCCAGGGCAGCGGCGCGGCGCGCGTGGAGACGCCGTGCCTGCGCGCGGACGGTGACGTGTTCCCCGCGGAGCTCACCTTCGCGCGCGTGCACGCGGACGGCCCCCCGCGCACCACCGTCTTCGTGCGCGACCTCACGGAGCGCAAGGCCGTGGAGCGGATGAAGAACGAGTTCGTCTCCACCGTGAGCCACGAACTGCGCACGCCGCTCACCTCCATCCGCGGCTCGCTGGGGCTGCTGGAGAACGGCATCGTGGGGGAGCTGCCTCCGCAGGCGCTGGACATGGTGCGCATCGCGCGCACCAACACCGAACGGCTCATCCGGCTCATCAACGACATCCTCGACCTGGAGAAGATGGAGTCGGGGATGCTGGAGCTGAAGCTCCAGCCGCAGACGGCGCAGGACCTGGTGGAGGCCACGCTCGCGGGCGTGCAGGGCGTGGCGGAGGCCGCGCACGTCACGCTGCGCTCGGACGTGGAGGGCGCGCCGCAGGTGAAGGGCGACCGCGACCGGCTCATCCAGGTGCTCACCAACCTGGTCTCCAACGCCATCAAGTTCTCCCCGCAGGGCGCCTCCGTGGTGGTGGCCGCCGGCCTCACGGTGGACGGCCGCGTGCGCTTCAGCGTCACGGACCAGGGCTCCGGCATCCCGGAGGAGAAGCTCCCCCGCCTCTTCGGCCGCTTCCAGCAGCTGGACGCCTCCGACACCCGCAGCAAGGGCGGCACCGGCCTGGGGCTGGCCATCTCGCAGGCCATCGTGGAGCAGCACGGCGGCCGCATCGACGTGAGCAGCCCTCCCGGCCAGGGCGCCACCTTCCACTTCACCCTGGAGGCCCTGCGCGTCCCCGCGCCGGCCGCTGGCACGGCGCTGCCCGCGGACGAGTCCCGCCACAACGTGCTCATCGTCACCGCGGACGCGGAGCTGTCCGCGCTGCTGCGGGGCCTGCTGTCGCATGAAGGCTACCGGGTGGTGCGCGCCGCCACGCTCACGGAGGCCGCGCGGGCGGTGGAGCACGCGCTGCCGGACGCGCTGGTGGTGGACACGCAGATGCCGGACGAGCCCGTGCTGGACTGGGTGCGCCGCCTGCGGGAACAGCCGCGCACGCACGACCTGCCCGTGGTGGCCCTGTCCGGGCGTTCCCAGGCGGGGACGAAGGACGCGGGCACGGCGCTGCTGGTGGACTGGCTGCCCACGCCGGTGGAGGAAACGCGGTTGCTGAAGACACTGCGTTACGCCATGCGCCAGCCGGGCCAGGCGCGCGTGCTGGTGGTGGACGACGACGCCACCACGCGCCGGGTGCTGTGCGCGCAGTTCGAACGGCTGGGCGCGCTGTGCATCGAGGCGGCGGATGGGGAGAGCGCGGTGGCGCTCGCGCGGGACACGCCCCCGGACCTCATCGTCCTGGACGTGGGGCTGCCCCGGCTGGACGGCTTCGAGGTGGTGGACATCCTGCGCCAGGGCAAGGGCCGCGCCACGCCGCTCATCGTCTTCACCGGCCGCGAGCTGTCGCGCACCGACCAGCGCCAGCTCACGCTGGGCATCACCCGGCACCTGACGAAGGCCCGCGCTTCCGAGGAGGAGCTGCTGGCCTCCGTGCGGGAGCTGCTCAACGGACTGCTGGCCCTCCGCGACCCCGCGGCCGAGCCCCGAAAGGCGATGCCATGAGCACCGCGCGCAATGACAAGACGCTGCTCTTCCTGGAAGACGACCGCGACCTGCAGGCGCTGGTCTGCGCCTTCCTGCGGGAGCGGGGCTACCAGGTGACCCCCGCGCGCACCGCCGCGGAGGCGCGCGAGGTGCTCCAGTCCAGGCCGGTGGACGCCGCCATCGTGGACGGCCTGCTGCCGGGCATGACGGGCGCGGACTTCATCCGCGAGCTGCGCCAGACGAAGCCCGACCTGCCGGTGCTCTTCGCGTCCGCCTTCTGGAAGGACCTGAAGAGCCACGAACTGCTCACGCGCCAATTGGGCGTGGCGCGCGTGGTGCACAAGCCCTACCGGCCGGAGGAGCTGGTGGTGTGGCTGGAGCAGCTCTTCGCGGTGGCCCAGCCTCCGCCCCCGCCTCCGGAGTCCGTGGAGGAAGAGGAGGACGAGGAACCCGTGGACGACTTCGCGGCGAGCCTCGCCCTCCTGAGCGCGGAGTACGGCGCGAAGCTGCCGGAGCGGCTGGCCACGCTCCAGGCGCTGCTCGGCAAGGGGCGCCACGGCGACGCGGCGGCCATGGAGGAGGCCTACAGCGTCGTGCACAAGCTGCACGGCACCGCGGGCAGCTACGGCTTCCGCGACGTGAGCCTCACGGCGGGCGCGCTGGAGGACGTGCTCCGTCCGGTGAAGACCGGAGGGACGCTGGACTGGGCGGCGGTGGACGCGGGCTTCCGCGCGCTGGAGGACCGGGTGTCGCTGCCGGTGCTCGCCCCGGAGCCGGAGCCGGAGGAGGCGGTCGTCGCCGCCATGGGCACGCTGCTGGTGGTGGACGAGGACGCGGCCCTCCTCGCGGACGCGAAGCAGATGGGCGACCGGGAGGGCGTGCGGGTGGTGACGGCCCGCTCGGCCCAGGAGGCCTGCGCCGCGGTGGAGAAGCAGTGGGTGGACGGGGCGCTCCTGCACATGGGCGCGGAGGGGCTCGCCACCGCGAGCGCGCTCCGGGCGATGGAAGGGCACCAGTCCCTGCCGCTGGCCTTCTCCAGCACGGGCGCGGGCCTCCAGGAGCGCGTGCACGCGGCGCACGCGGGCGCGTCGCTGTTCCTGCCCCGGCCCTTCACCCAGCAGGACTTCGCCACCGCGGCGGAGCGGCTGGTGACGGCGCGAAGGCAGGAGCGCGCGAAGGTGATGGTGGTGGATGACGACCCGGAGGCGGTGCGTGCCCTCTCCCAGGCGCTGGTGAGCGACGCGGTGGAGGTGGTGGGGCTGGAGAACGCCTATGGCCTCCTGGACGCGCTCGCGCAGCACCGCCCGGACCTGCTGCTGCTGGACGTGCAGATGCCCGGGCCCAGCGGGTTCGACCTGTGCCGCATCCTGCGCCTGACGCCGGAGTGGCAGGACCTGCCCATCCTGCTCATCACCACGCAGGTGGGGCTGGAGTTCCGGCTGGCCGCGTTCCAGGCCGGCGCGGATGACTACCTGGCCAAGCCCGTGCTGAGGGAGGAGCTGCGCGCCCGCGTGCACGCGCGGCTGGAGCGGGCGCGGCTGTCGCGCGAGCGCACGGAGCGCGACGCGCTCACCGGCCTCATGCTGCGCCGTCCCTTCGTGGAGGCGGTGGCCACGCGGCTGTCGGAGGCGCGCCGGAGCGACAAGCCGCTGGCGCTGTGCTTCCTGGACGTGGACCACTTCAAGAAGGTGAACGACCAGCACGGCCACCTCGCGGGGGACCGCGTGCTGATGCGGCTGGGACGGCTGCTGGGCGCGCGCTTCCGCCGCGAGGACCTGCGCGCCCGCTGGGGCGGCGAGGAGTTCGTCGTCGCGCTCCTGGGGGAGTCACTGGAGAGCGCGAAGGAGATCCTCTCCCGCACGGCGGAGGAGCTGGCGGGGATGTCCTTCGAGAGCGACGCGGGCAAGACCTTCCACGTCACCTTCAGCGCGGGGCTCGCGGTGGCGCCGAGGGACGGCACCACCCTGGACGAGCTGCTGCGCGTCGCCGACGCCCGGCTCTACCGGGCGAAGGAGAACGGCCGCAACCGCATCGAGACGGAGTGACGCCCGCGCGTCACGGCTCCGCGAGCACCAACAGGCCGCGCGACAGGTCCACGACGTACACGTACCCGTCGCCCGGCACGCGGATGCCGATGGCTCCCTGGTAGAGGCTGTCGGTGCTGAGCGGGTGCGCTTCCTGGAAGGAGTCGAAGGAGGCGATCTCCTTCGGGCGCTCGGGGGTGGCCACGTCGAAGACGCGCACGCCCTCGTGGTACCAGGCCACGTAGAGCCGCGTGCCCTTCAGCACCATGTTGTGGATGGACGTCTGCGGGCGCTTCTTCACCTCGCCAATGAGCTTGATGTTCGCGGGGTCGGTGACGTCCAGCACGCGCAGGTGCGCGCCAAAGCGCTCGCCGCCCTCGAAGGCGATGGTGCGCCCGCCAATGGTGCCCACCGCGTTCGCGTGGCTGTACTGGCCATTGAAGGAATACGTGCCCAGCACGGGCGTCACGTCCGGGCGCTTCACGTCCACGACGACGTAGCCGGTGCGCGTGTGGTTGACGTAGAGCCGGTCCTGGTAGGCGAACGCGTCGTGCGGATAGCTTCTGACTCCCTCCTCACGCGGCACGGTGATGCGGCTGAGCAGCTGGGGCTCCAGCGGCGAGGCCACGTTGAACAGGAGCGTCTCCCCGTTGGGGGATGGGGACATGGCGTAGAGCCGGTCGCCGTCCACGAACACGGTGTGCACGTCGATGGCGCCGCCGGGCAGCGCGCGCACGTACTGGGGCTTCGCCGGGTCGGTGATGTCGTAGACGATGACGCCGGAGTTGGCGCTGGCGACGTAGAGCGCGTCGCCCTTGGCCCAGACGCCGTTCCAGTAGTTGTCGTTGGGCAGGCTCACGCTGGTGACGAACGCAGGGTGGGCCGGGTCGCTCACGTTGAAGACGCTGAGGCCGCCGGGCTGCTGGGTGCCTCGGGGCACGGACACCACGTAGGCGTGGCCCTTGGTGATGTAGACGTCCACGGACTCGCCTACCGGGACGGCGGTCTCGGAGACGAGGCGCATGGGCTTGGCGCCGGTGGGCTGCTCCCGGGACAGGTTCATCCGCTGGGCATGGAAGGTGCCGGAGTAGTCCGGCACGCCGTCGGTGCAGCGCACGAAGCAGCCGGTGAGGTGGCCGGGCTCCGGCACGCGGCAGCCCGCGAGCGCGTACCGCTGCGTGCTGAACTGGGAGCTGACGATCTCCCCGGTGATGAAGAACCCCTGGGGGCCCACCTCGTTGCGCACGAGGGGATTGCCCAGGAAGGAGGGCTTGGTGTCCAGGCGGAAGCCCGTGCCGAAACTGCTCGTGGCGTTGTAGCGGAAGATGGCCTGGTAGACGCCGGAGGGCTCCAGGGCGCCCACCGCCGCCAGGTCACAGCCCGTGAGGCGGAAGCTCGCCGGGTCGTCGCAGTTCGCGCGCGGCTCCGCGTAGCTCGCGTCCATGCAGGGCTCGGTGGGCACCACGTCCACGTAGTCGGTGAGCTCGACGGGCGGCGTTAGATCCGGCGTGCCAGCATCCGGCACGGCAGGGTCGTTGTCGCTACAACCGGACAGGGACAGGGCGCAGGCGAACAGGCCGGTGCCCAGAAGGCGAAGGGAAGACGTCATGGGTGACTGACTCCAGTTCGGGGCTTCGCGGTCCACGGCCGACGCGCGAAGGCCCTGGGAGTCTAGCCCACGGCCCGAAGCGGATGCGCGAGCCCCCCGTGTGACGCTAGAAGCCCGGCATGCACCCACGCCGCCCGGACATCGACGCCGCGCTCACCGACCTGCGCACCCGCGTGCCCGGGGGGAAGCTTGTCGACCACTGGGGCGCGGAGCCCCACTGGCCCACGCCCGAGCAGCAGCGCCTGCGGGACGCATGGCTCGACAGCCTGGCGGAGGCGTTGGAGGCGGCGCTGACGCGAAAGGACTTCGAGCCCATCACCATCCCCGAAGCGCGGAGCCCACCGGACTGGGAGTTCATCCTCGCCCACGCGCTGGCGCGTCACGGCGGGCCGGTGGCGTCCTACCCTCACTTCTCGGAGACCCGGCAACGCGACGGGGAGACGTTCATCACGCTCGGCGCGGACTATGACGAACTGGTCATCTACCAGGGGCCCCTGGAGCTCCACGGCCACGTCCACCTGTCGGGGACCGTGGTCGTGCTGGGAGACCTCATCGTCCATGGCGCCCTGGTGGATGGGGACCCGGCGGACTCGGGGCTCGTGGTCATTGGCAACGAACGGGTGCGCGCGCTGTCCGCGGGCGCGGATCACCTCGTGACCGGGGACCTGGAAGCGGATCTGCTGAGGCCGTCCGGCTCGGATGGCTCGCTGGCCGTCGGCGGAGAGGTCCGTGCGCGCCTGCGCCTGAAGGACTCCTCGGCCGATGAGGAGGAGCGGCGCTGGCTGGAGCCCGTGCCGTCCAACAAGGTCTTCAACGACGGCTGGGCCCTGTGCCGGGAAGTGGGCAGTGGCCGTTCGAAGGTGCGGCCCCCTCCGTAGGAGCATCGGAGCCGGATAGGCTCGCGCGCACGTCATGCCCATCACCCGTCTGGACATCGCAGGCTACCGCTCCGTGCGTCAGCTCCACCTGGAGCTGGGGCCGGTGACCGTGGTGGTGGGGCCCAATGGCAGCGGCAAGACGAACCTGTATCGAGCGCTCTATCTGCTCGCGGCGGCGGCGGAAGGGCGGCTCGCGCGCACGCTGGCGGAGGAGGGCGGCGCCCCGAGCGTGATGTGGGCCGGCCCGCGCGACCCGAAGAAACCGGCGCGCGTGCGCGTGACGGTGGACCTGGACGACCTCACCTACGAGCTGCAATGCGGCGTGGTGCCCAGCGCACCCGGGGAGCCGCGACCGACGATGTTCACGTTGGATCCGGAGGTGAAGGAGGAGCACCTCTGGGCGCACGCCGGAGGCCGGCGGGTGGTGTTGATGGAGCGCAAGGACCGCACGGCCTTCATCCGGGACGCGGACGGCAAGCGCATCACGTTCCCCACGGAGCTGTGGGGCGCGGAGTCGGTGATGGATCAGCTCTCCGAACCGCACCGCTTCCCCCGGCTGTCGGAGGTCCAGCGCACGTTGAGCGCGTGGCGCTTCTACCACCACTTCCGCACGGACCCGGACGCGCTGCCCCGGCACCCGCAGGTCGGAGTGCGCACGCCGGTGCTCGCGTCCGACGGGCGCGACCTCGCGGCGGCGCTCCAGACAATCTGGGAGATCGGCGACGAGCGCGCCCTGGAGCAGGGCATCGACGACGCCTTCCCCGGAGCGCGGCTGGAGGTGCGAGCCGAGGACGGCCGCTTCAGCCTCTTCCTGCACATGCCCGGCCTGTCCCGGCCCATGGCGGCGGCGGAGCTGTCGGACGGGACGCTGCGCTACCTGTGCCTGCTGGCGGCGCTGCTCAGTCCCAGGCCGCCGCCGTTCCTCGCGCTGAACGAACCGGAGACCAGCCTGCACCCGGACCTGCTGGAGCCCCTGGGCCGGCTCATCGTGCGAGCATCGGAGTACAGCCAGGTCTGGGTGACGACGCACGCGGAGGTGCTCGCGAGCGTCATCGCGGACCGCACCGGCACCTCGCCCGTGCACCTGGAGAAGCAGCAGGGTGCGACGACGGTGAAGCGGGACGGGAGCGACGAATGACGCCCGGCCTCTACCTCACGCACAAGCCCGTGGGCGCCACCAGCTTCGCCACGGTCCGGGCCTTCCAGGAGGAGGCCCAGGCGACGCGGCCCGGCCGCCGCACGGCGCTGGTCCACGGCGGCACGTTGGATCCATTCGCGGAAGGGCTGCTGTTGATGCTGGTGGGTCCGGCCACGCACCTCTTCGAACACCTGCACGCCGCGCCCAAGGTCTACGAGGCCCGCGTGGAGTGGGGCACGGAGATGGACACCGGCGACCTGCATGGCCGCCCCGTGCACCAGGGGGACGCCTCCGCGCTCACGTCCGAGCGCCTTGATGAAGTACTCCGTCCGTTCCTCGGCTGGACGGAGCAGGTCCCGCCCGCCACCAGCGCGAAGAAGCTCGGAGGCGAGCCCGCCTACCGCAAGGCCCACCGGGGCGAGGCCGTGGACCTGCCCCCGTCGCGCGTGTACCTGCACGCCGCGCGCTGGCTGTCACACGACCTGCCCCGCGCCAGCATGTTGGAGCTCACCTGCCGGGGCGGCTACTACGTCCGTTCCCTGGCAAGGGACCTGGGAAGGGCACTCGGCTGCGGCGCGCACCTCTCCGCGCTGAAGCGCACGGCCATCGGTCCATGGAAGGACCCCGGCCCCGGCCATCGCATCGAGCTGCACGGCCGCGACCTGCTCCCCTGGACACACTCACGCGTCCTCACGGATCAGGACGTGGGAGCCCTGCGCAGTGGCCAGCCCATTCCCCTCGCGCCGCTCCAGCCCCCGGACTGGCGCCTCCCGCCGGGCTACCCGGAGCCACCGGGTCCGGTGCGAGGCTTCCACCAGGGGAAGTTGACCTTCCTGCTCACGCTCGAGGACGGCGTGCTCACCCCCGAGACAGAGCTGCGCGGCGGCGTCTAGAACGGGCGCCCCATGGCCCCTCCCGACCTGAAGACCGTCGAGCTCACTCCGGAGCTCTGGCCCGACCTCGAGAAGCTCTTCGGCCCCAACGGCGCCTGCGGCGGCTGCTGGTGCATGTACTGGCGCATCCCGGAAGGCGAGCGCTACGACGACGTGCGAGGCCCCGAGGCGAAGCGCCGCTTCAAGGCCCTGGTCTCGAGCGGAGCGGCGAAGGGCGTCCTCGCCTACGCGGACGGCGAACCGGTGGGCTGGGCCACCTTCGGCCCTCGCCGCGACTTCCCGCGCCTGGACCGCGCCCCCAGCTTCAAGTGCGACGACGCGGACGCCGTCTCCTCCGTGCCCTGCTTCTTCATCCATCGGAACTGGCGCAACCAGGGCGTGGCCACCGCGCTGCTCGCCGCCGTGGAAACCGCGGTGCGTCGTGAAGGCCCGCACACCCTCGAAGGCTATCCAGTGAAACCGCCCCGGGGTGAAGCGCGTATCAGCAACGCCATGGCCTACACGGGCACGCTCCCGTTCTTCCTCAAGCGGGGCTACGTCCACGTCGCGGACCGCCCCGCCGGCAAGCAGCGCGTGCGCAAGGCGCTCAGGCCCGCGCGCCGGAAGTGATGCTTCCGGTCACCACCCCGGGGGCGGGGGGATGGTGACTGTCATCACCGCTGGTGACTGTTGTCACCACCCCGGCGCTCGCGCCGTCGCCGCGTAACTCCATGGAATCATTCAGGGTGCGCGGGTGGGCAGGGCTGGCACGACGCGCGCAATAGGTCCCGGCATGACTGCTTCCGCAAAGGAAGCCGCTCCTCCCGGAGATCAAACATGTCCTCGATCAAGTCCACCGTCACCACCTCCCTGAACAGCAGCGCGGCGCTCGGCAAGCAGGAGGTCGCCTTCCTGAAGGGGACTTCCTCCACGGCGAAGCAGACGGCGGAGATGAAGGCCACGCTGAACAACATGAAGGCTCAGGTCGAGGGCCTGAAGTCGCAGCTCGCGGAGCTCAAGTTGAAGCAGGGCGGTGACCAGTTCACCACGGGCGGCCACGGCTGCTGGGGCACCCCCACCGACAACTGGCAGCCCAAGGACCTGGGCGCCATGGTGGAGATGAACAAGCTGAACCAGACCTCCGGCCCCATCAGCGCGGAGAAGTTCGCGGACAGCATCGAGGCCGCCGTCGGGGACCTGGACGGCCAGGCCGCCTCCGGTGAGTACCGCGCCGTCGCGGACTGGGCCGCCAACAACCGCGAGCGCCTTACCCCGGAAGCCCGCCAGGTGATGGACATCTACAGCAAGTACGCGGCGCTCTCCCAGGCGCGCGGCGAGTCCGGCATCCCCCAGGGCGACTTCAAGAAGATGCTCTCGGAGATGCGCGACGTGGGTGACGCCAGCGCGAAGAAGGCGCTCGCGAACCTGGACAGCAAGACCCACGGCGGCACGGTGTCCGGCCAGGACATGGCCCGCGCCATCCAGACGGGCACCGCGGACCACGACGGCCAGGCCGCCGGCGCGGAGCTGAAGGAGTTCGAGAAGTGGGCCTCCAAGAACGAGAGCCGCCTGTCCCCGGAGGCCAAGGAGGTCCTGGACGTCTACCGCAAGGCCGCCAAGACCGCGCAGGCCGAAGGCCGCTCCGGCCTCACCGACAAGGAGACCGCCGCCCTCAACAAGGAAATGCGCAAGGTCGGCGCCGGTGACGTGAGCGCCCGCAAGGCCACGGAGGCGCTCGACAAGCAGAGCGGCCCCATCTCCGGCGAGGACCTCACCAAGGCCATCAAGGACGGCATCTCCGACACGGACGGCCACTCCTCCACCTCCGAGCTGAAGGAGTTCGAGAAGTGGGCCGCCAAGAACGAGAGCCGCCTCACGCCCGAGGCCAAGGAGGTCCTGAAGACCTACCAACAGGCCGCGAAGAAGGCCGGCCCGGAGGGCATGACGCAGAAGGAGGCCGACGCCATGTTCAAGAAGATGGACGGCTTCAAGACCTTCCACGACAGCTCCATGCACGACGCGCTGGAGGGCCTGGACGCCAAGAAGGGCAAGATCTCCGGCAGCGACCTCACGGCCGCCATCGAGAAGGGCGCGGGGGACCTGGACGGCCAGGCGGCGGGCACCGAGTTCACCGACACGATGAAGTGGGCGCGCCAGAACTACGACCGCCTCACGCCGGAGGCGAAGAAGGTCGTGGACACCTACGAGAAGTACGCCACCCGCTCGCAGGCCCAGGGCTCCACGGGCATCGACCAGAAGGACTTCAAGAAGATGATCAACGAGATGAAGTTCATCAGCAACCCGCGCCCCACGCGCCCCGTGTTCTTCGCGGCCTGATGTGCAGTGGGGGGGATTTGAAGTTGGGGGGGATTTGAAGCGAGGGGGAAAAAGCCACACGCATCCCAGGTTGTTCCCGCCGGTCGCCCGGCGGTGAACCCAGAGGTGCCCCGGACCTTCGGGGGAGGGTCCGGGGCCCTTTCATTTGCGGGCCAGCGTGAAGGCGGAAATCAGTGCTTCTTCGCCTTGGCGATGGTGGCGTGCGCTTCCTTCACCACGTTCTCCACGGTGAAGCCGAACTTCTGCTGCAGCGCCTTGATGGGCGCGGAAGCACCGAAGCTGCGCATGCCGATGACGCTGCCCGTGTGCCCCACCCAGCGCTCCCAGCCGAACGCCGCGCCCTTCTCCACGGAGACGCGAGCCTTCACGTCCGGGGGCAGCACGCTGTCCTGGTACTCCTGGGGCTGCTGCTCGAACAGCTCCCACGACGGCATGCTCACCACGCGCGCCTTGACGCCCTCGGCCTTGAGCTTCTCCGCGGCCTCCACCACCAGCGCCACCTCCGTGCCCGTGCCGATGAGGATGACGTCCGGCTTTCCGCCCTCCGCCTCCAGCAGCGTGTACGCGCCCTTGGCCACGCCGGACGCGGGCGCGAACTTCGCGCGGTCCAGCGTGGGCACCGGCTGACGCGACAGCACCAGCACCACCGGGTGGTGCTTCTGCTGCGCGATGTAGCGCCACGCCTCCGTCACCTCGTTGGCGTCACCGGGGCGCAGCACGATGTTGCCCGGCACCGCGCGCAGGGACATCAGCTGCTCCACCGGCTGGTGCGTGGGGCCGTCCTCGCCCAGGCCAATGGAGTCGTGCGTGAAGATGTGGATGGACGGAATCTCCATCAGCGACGACAGGCGCATGGCGGGGCGCTCGTAGTCACTGAAGATGAGGAACGTGGCGCCGTAGCCGCGCACGTGGCTCAGGTTGAGGCCGTTGACGATGGAGCCCATCACGTGCTCGCGCACGCCGAAGTGGATGTTGCGGCCCGAGTACTCGCCCGGCTTCATGGACGTGGAGGCGGAGATGTACGTCTTCGTGGACGGGTTCAGGTCCGCGGAGCCGCCGACGAGCCACGGGTAGTTCTTCGCCAGCGCGTTGAGCACCTTGCCGCCGGACTCACGGGTGGCCATGCCCTTCGCGTCCGCGGGGAACACGGGCAGCTCCTTGTCCCAGCCCTCCGGCAGCTCGCGCTTGAGCAGCGCGTCCAGCTCGCGGGCCAGCTCCGGGTGCTGCTTGCGGTAGTCCGCGAAGGACTTCTCCCACGCGTCGTGCAGCGCCTTGCCGCGCGCGCCCAGGCGCTCCTGGAAGCGCTCGCG
This sequence comes from Corallococcus exercitus, assembly GCF_003611585.1. GTDB lineage: Bacteria > Myxococcota > Myxococcia > Myxococcales > Myxococcaceae > Corallococcus > Corallococcus exercitus. The sequence goes on from NZ_RAVW01000015.1 coordinate 37,072, forward strand.
CACGCCGTCGGGCACCAGGAACTGCGCGTCCTCGGGCCAGCCGTAGGCCTTCTTGGTGGCCTTGATTTCGTCGGCGCCCAGGGGCTCGCCGTGGGCGCTGGCGGAGCCCTGCTTCTTGGGCGACCCGTAGCCGATGAACGAGTTGACGATGATGAGCGTGGGCTTGCCGCGCTCGTCCTTGAAGGACTTGTAGGCCTTGGACAGCGCGTCCAGGTCGTTGGCGTCGGTGACCTTGAGCACGCGCCAGCCGTAGCCCTCGAAGCGGCGGCCCACGTCCTCCGTGAAGGCCAGCTCGGTGCTGCCGTCGATGGAGATGTGGTTGCTGTCGTAGATCCAGCAGAGGTTGGGCAGCTTCAGGTGGCCCGCGAGCGACGCGGCCTCGGACGCCACGCCCTCCATCATGTCGCCGTCGCCGCAGAGCGCGTAGACGTCATGGGTGAACAGGTCGAAGCCCGGCTTGTTGAAGTGGCCGGCCAGCCACTTGCTGGCGATGGCCATGCCCACGCTGTTGGAGACGCCCGCGCCCAGGGGGCCGGTGGTGGTCTCCACGCCGGTGGTCCAGTGGTACTCCGGGTGGCCCGGGGTGGCGGAGTCCAGCTGGCGGAAGTTGCGGATGTCGTCCAGCGACACGGCCGGCACGTCCGTGACCTTCGCGTCCTTCACGCGCTTCACGCCGGCCAGGTGCAGCAGGCTGTAGAGCAGCATGGACGCATGTCCGTTGGACAGGATGAAGCGGTCGCGGTCCGGCCAGTTCGGCGTGGCCGGGTCGTAGCGCAACTCCTGCTGCCACAGCTGGTAGGCCACGGGAGCCAGCGCCATGGGCGCGCCCGGGTGGCCCGAGTGGGCCTTCTCCACCGCGTCCATGGACAGCGTGCGGATGGTGTTGATTGCCTGGGTATCGATCTTCTCGGTCGTCATGCGGCCTCCCGCGCTGAGCCTGCGTCGCGGGCGCACCATGCCGTAACCGGGGCCGCCGCGCCGCACCAAACGCGCCCGTCCGTCGGCAGGCACACCGACGGTCGGGCAGGGGACCGGGGGGCGTTTTTCCGGGAATGCGCTACGGAACGCGGCCGCTCTGGACGAACGCCGCGACCACGGCGTCGGTGAAGGCCCGGGCGCAATGGCCTTCCGGGTCCAGGTCGGGGTCCAGGATGGTGAGCTCCAGGCCCACGGCCTGGGGGCTCGCGAGCAGCGACGTCAGCAGCGCGGTCAACTCCTCCAGGCGCAGCCCGTCCGGGTTGGGCGAATCCACGGCGGGCATGACGCTCAGGTCCAGCACGTCCGCGTCCACGTGGATCCAGAACCCCGAAAGCCCCCGAGCCTCCAGCCGGGCCCGGGCCTCGTCGCCCACGGCCTTCGCGCCGCGCGCCCGGATGTCGGTGAGCGGCAGGGAAGGGATGCGGGAGGTGTCGAACTCCTGCACCGCGGACTCGGCGGTGTCCTCGGCGGTGCGGGACAGGCCCAGGTGCACTACGTCCTCTTCGCGCAGGTAGGGCTTGAGGCCGTCCAGGTCGCAAAGGGCATCCGGCCCATGTCCGGTGGCCAGCGCCAGGTCCAGCCCCGCCGCGGTGAACCAGCCCGCCACGCGGTCGCGGTCCTTCACGTAGGAGAAATCGTCATGCGCGTCGATGAACGCCAGCCCATGCGCCCCGGCCCGCCGCAGCGCGAGCGCCGAGCCCACGAGCACGCTGCAATCCCCGCCCAATAGCAGCACGAACCGTCCAAGGGCCCGCAGCGCGCCCAGGCGGTCCGCGAGCGCCACGCTGTAGCGCCCCAGCGCCGCGCCATTGCGAAAGCCGATGTCCGGCTCCGCCTCCGGTGAGTACGGAGGCGGCGTCACGACCCCCGCGTCCTCCGCGCCCAACCGCGCCACGATGCCCTGCGCGCGCAGGACCCGGGGCAGTTGATACACGCCTGGAATGGCACCGGGTGACGCGGGCCGCAGGCCCAGGTTGGAAGGTGCATCCAGGACGCTGATGGGCGGGAACATGGGAGGAAGGTACTACCGCCGGGCCGCCGCGCCCCGGGGTGTCTTGCCTCGCGTCAGGTGGTTCACCGCCTCACCCAATCCCTCCACGGTGAGGGCGAACATGGGGAACACGTTGGCGATGATCGCGATGCTGCCCGTGCGCCACGACCCGCGAGGCTCCGGGTTGAGCCACACGTTGCGGTCGAAGTGCTGCGCCAGCTGCATCAGCCACGTGAGCCCCTCCAGCCCCTCCTGACGGTACTGGCCATTCGCATCCGTGCGGATGCCCAGCTCATACGGAGCCATGGACGCGTCCCCCACCATCACCAGCTTGTGATGCCTTCCCACCTGCGCGGTGAGCTCCGGCACGGTGATGCCGCCCGTCAGCTGCGGCGTGGCGTACAGCTTCCCGTAGACGCAGTTGTGGAAGTAGTAGGTTCGCAGCTCCTTGAAGTGCGAGGCCTGGCTGGCGACGCTGAACAGCCGGCTCACCAGGTGCGCGTACGGGTCCATGGAACCGCCCACGTCCATGCACAGCACCACGCGCGTGTTGGGCCGTCGCGGCGGACGCGTCACCACCTCCAGCTCGCCCGCGTTCTTCGCGGTGGCGGCGATGCTCTCCTCCACGTCCAGCTCCTCCGCCGCGCCCTCGCGCGCGAAGGCCCGCAGCTTGCGCAGCGCCACCGCCATCTGCCGCGTGTCCAGCACCACGTCGTCGCGGTAGCCCGCGTACTTGCGCGCGCCGGCCTGCCACAGTGCCTGGCCCTGCCGCCCACCCGTGCCGCCAATGCGCACCCCCTGCCGGGCCATGCCGTTGTTGCCAAAGGCAGACGCGCCGCCCGTGCCCACCCAGCGCGTGCCACCGTCGTGGCGCTCGGTCTGCTCCTTCAGCCGCTGCTCCAGCTGCCGGCGCAGCTCCTCCGGGTCCCACTGCTCCAGGAGCGCCAGCTCCTCCGGGCTCAGGTCCGTGCGCTCCCTGGCCTCCTCCAGCCAGGACAGGAGCTCCTCGGTGAGCTTCAGCGCTTCGGACGCGACGCCCTGGAAGTGGAACAGGAACGCCTGATCAAAGGCATCCAGCTGCGTCTCCGAGTGCACCAGGAGCGCGCGTGCCACGTGGTAGAACCCATCCAGGCTGCTGTCATGCAGCCCGGCCTTCAGCGCCCCGGCCAGGGCGAGCGCCTCCTGCGCGCCCACCTTCACCCCGCGCTTTCGCAGCTCGTAGAAGAACGGCAGGAACATGGCGTGGCCCCTTGCCGCTTAAGCGCGCGTCCGCCGGCCGCGCCCGAACGCCTCGGCCACCGCCACCAGGTCCTGCTCCTTCTTGAGCAGCGCGCCCAGGAACGGCAGCTGCTCCTCCAGCTTCAGCTCCATCACGCCGTTGGCCTTGAGCACGGAGATCCAGTCGACCAGCTCGCTGGTGGAGGGCCGCTTGCGCAGCCGCGTCATCGCGCGCAGCTCGTAGAAGACCTTGAGCGCCTGGTCCGCCAGCGCCGGGTCCAGCCCCGGGTGGTGCACGTCCACGATGCGCTGCATGAGCTCGCGCTCCGGGAAGTCGATGAAGTGGAACACGCACCGGCGCAGGAACGCGTCGGGCAATTCCTTCTCGTTGTTGCTGGTGATGAGCACGACGGGGCGGTTCTTCGCCACGACCTCGTCGTTCGTCTCGGAGATGCGGAAGCGCATCCGGTCCAGCTCGTGGAGCAGGTCGTTGGGGAACTCCAGGTCCGCCTTGTCCACCTCGTCAATGAGCAACACCACCCGCTCCGGGGACGCGAAGGCCTCGCCCAGCGGCCCCAGGCGGATGTATCGCCGGATGTCTCGCACGTCCCCGTCGCCGAAGCGCGAGTCATACAGCCGCTGCACGGTGTCGTAGACATACAAGCCGTCCTGCGCGCGCGTGGTGCTCTTCACGTGCCAGGTGAGCAACTTCAATCCCAGTCCCTGGGCAATCGCTTCCGCCAGGAGCGTTTTGCCGGTGCCGGGCTCGCCCTTGACCAGCAGGGGACGCTGGAGCGTGAGGGCGCAATTGACGGCGGCCTGCAGGCCCTCGCTCGTGAGGTAGGAGTCGGTGCCGCGGAAGCGAACAGGAGTGGGAACCGGAGTCATGGTTGGTTCCTTTAACATCCTGGGGAATGTTTCCATCCCCTCACCGGCGGATGGGTGTATATCCTGCCCCACATGGCCCCACTTTCACTTGAGACCGAACTCCGCGACATGGTCCGTCGCGAGTTGCAACTGCAACTGGCTCCCGTTCAGAAGGCCGTGGCCCGTATGGCCAAGGGGCTGGATGCGCTGGACGCACTGCGCGCGGTGACCGACCGCCTGGCGCCGCTGTCCAGTCGCCTGGGGGCCGTGGCCGGCGTGCGCACGCCCACGCTGGCGCCGGAGCCGGCGGTCCGCCGCGGTCCAGGCCGTCCGCCGAAGTCCGCCGCCGCGAAGTCCGCTCCGGCCGCGAAGTCCGCGCCCGCCGCGAAGACGCCGGCCGCGAAGGCCGCGCCCGTGAAGGCCGCACCCGTGAAGACGGCCGCCGCGCCCGCCGCGAAGTCCCCGGGCCGCCCGCCGAAGGCCGCCGCCGCGGAAGACAACCAGGCCTGCGCCGTCATCGGTTGCAAGCGCCAGAGCCGCTCCAAGGGCTACTGCTCGGCGCACTACCAGAAGCTGCGCCTGCTCATCCGCACCGACCGCCGTCCGGACGCGTGGGTGGATGGCGCCCGGCCGCAGTCGGTCCCGGACGTCACGCTGCCTCGCGGTCGCGCGGGCAGCCAGGCGCTGAAGGAAGCCGCGAAGCCGGTCGCGCCCGCCGTTCCGCCCAAGCCCAAGGCCTGGGTGCGCAAGAAGGGCTCCAGCGGCGGCATGGTGTCGCTGACCTGACGGAGGACGTCGTCCGCGCGCCTCCCCGCGTGGCGGGTCGCCCCGAGCGGCCCGCCGTGCGTGCCTCGGGTCCGACACGCGCTGCTTCCTTCCATTGACATGCGGGCCGTGGAGGTGTGAATCCCGGCTCCATGAGCGAGCAATATCCAGTCACCGTCGCGGTCCGCCGTCCCGACGGTCAGGTGGAGCAGGTCCGGGTGGGCACGGCGTACAAGAACGGCGACGGCTTCACGCTGCAGTTGGGTGAGCTGTCCATGAGCGCCACGCCCGTCGCGGCGTCGGCCCCGGCGGCCTACCGCCGCCCCGCGGCCTCGGGCGCCCCGTCCGGTGGTGGGGGAGGGGGCGGCGACGGCATGCTCCTGCCCAACTACGGCCGCAGCAAGGGCGCCCCCGTGTACGGCGCCAGTCTCCAGGACCTGGAGTTCTACGCCAACGGCGCGCGCCGCTCCCTGGCGGACCCCAGCAAGTCGCGCTGGCACGACAAGGAGAAGCAGCTCCTGACCGCCATCGAGGCAGAGATCGCCCGGCAGCGCGGTGAGGGCGGCGGCGAACCGCCCGCGCGTGGCGGCGGTGGAGGCCGGGGCGGTGGCTACGGCGGCTACGGCGGCAACCCGCCGGATGACGGCGACATCCCGCCCCCCGGCGACGACGACAACATCCCGTTCTGAGGGGAACCCCGGGCCCCGCGGCAATCGACGGCCGCGGGGATCCAATCGGTCCCGGTTTACGCAATACAGGTGGCGCGCGGTGCGGCCCCACCGGCGTTGACATTCTGGAACAGATGACAGACACCGTGAGCGTTTCCGGTGTTTGCTGAAAGTGAATTGACACGCCGCGTGTGGTTCATTCCGCTTCGGCTGCTTCACTTTTGAATCGTTCCGCATCCCACGGATTTCCCTCGTTTCGGCGGCCCTTCTGTCATCGCGTGTACTTCACGGATGACGCACCCAAAGGAAGGAACTCCGTCTTTCCAAGGGTTTAGGGAGTGGCCTGGAACGTGCTCTATGCACACGTGCCAGGGAATCCATCCCGTCCGGCGAGGCTGTGAAATCGCGAGGCCATGGAAATGACCGAACGGGTGTGTGTCGTGGGCGCCGGTTCCTTCGTCCCTACGCGGACCATCTCCAACGAGCGGATCGCCAAGGCCATCCCGGGTTGGTCGGCCGCCCGCATCGAAGAGAAGATTGGCATCAAGGAGCGCCGCTTCCTCTGGGACTTCGACGACGAGACGGGCCGCGCCATCCCCCCGCCGGACGACGTGATGGGGCGCTTCTACCCGGCGACGAACACGGACATGTGCGAGGTGTCCCTGCGCCAGGCCCTGTCGCGCGGCGGCGTGGATCCGAAGGAGCTGGACGCGCTGTTCGTGGTGACGTGCACCCCGGACGCGCCGCACTTCAACCATGACGCCATGGCGTTGCACGAGCGGCTGGGCCTGCGCGAGGACGCCTTCGCGCTGGTGGTGGACGACGGCTGCGGCGGCACGCCCTACGTGCTGGACCTGGTGCGCAAGATGATGGAGGGCGGCCGCTTCCGCACGGTGGCGGTGGTGGCCTCGGCGTTCACCTCGCCGCTGGTCAACCGGGAGGTCTACACGGACGAGCTGCCGCCCACGCCGGGCCGCCCCAAGGCGCTCAATGCCTACCTGTCCATGTATGTCTTCGGGGACGGGGCGGGCGCGGTGGTGCTGCGCACGCAGCAGGGTGAAGAGGACGGCCCGGGCATCCTCTCCTCGTTCTCCGGCAACGCGTACGCGGAGCTGGTGGCGCGCCGGGGCGGCGGCATGCTGAAGCTGCCCTACCAGCCGGGCCGCACGCGTCCGTCGGAGATGGCCTTCGTGGTGGACGGCTTCAAGGTCGCGCGCAGCTATCCCGAGTACATGCAGAAGTGCCTGGACGCGGTGCTCACCCCCGCCGTGCGCGAGCAGGTGAAGCGCTACTACTTCCACCAGCCCAACAAGCGGGTGATGGACGCGTTCGTGAGCCGCGCGGGCCTGCCGAAGGAGGCCGTGGCCTGCAACGTGGACCGGATTGGCAACACGTCCGCGGCCGGAATGCTGATTCTCCTGGCGGAGGACCTGGAGCAGGGTCGTGTGGCACTCGGCAGTGGGGACCTGGTGGTGGTGGCGGCCGTCGGCGCCAACGTCCATTATGGGGCCCAGCTCGTGCGGCTGTAGCGCGCACGGGTGTTCATCTCCTCCCCCCCGGAGATTCCCCCCTCTATGAGTGAGCAGCGCAAGGAAGTCACCGGACTGGATCCGGCCATCGCCCAGGACCTGGAGAAACGCCTGGCCTTGTCGACCCCCGACGACACGGCCCGAGGCATGTTCTTCAACGGCGCGTTGAACGCGGTGCGCATCCTCGGCGGCGACGCCGCGGTGGAGAAGTGTCTGGCGGTGGTGCCGGAGAAGAAGTTCGTGGACTTCTTCAACTACCCGGTGTCGGGCTTCCTGAAGCTGTCCTTCACGGGAGCGCAGCTGATGGGGCCGCAGCTGGGCGGCTTCGACGCGATGTTGCGCAAGATGGGCACGCAGGCCACCACGGACTTCCTGTCGTCGGCGGCGGGCAAGACGCTGCTGCTCCTGGCGGGAGACAGCCCCAAGCGGCTGGTCACGAACCTGCCCACGGGCTACCGCGCGGCGGTGAGCTACGGCGACCGCAGCGTGGAGTGGTCCGGCGACCGCGCGGGCAAGCTCATCATGAAGCGGGACTTCATGCCGCCCGCGTACCATGAAGGCGTGCTCCAGGCCGTCATCGAGGCGCTGGGCGCCCGGGGCGTGCAGGTGAAGGGCCGGCAGACGGGCCCGGTGGATACGGAGTACGCGCTGTCCTGGCAGTGACCGGAGCACCCACCCCGCGGTCCTGAAGGATGGGTTTGAACATGTCTCAAGGACAGGCGGGAGCAACGGTGCGGCTGCAGTCCGGCACCGAGTGGGTGTATGCCTTTCGCTCGCAGGAGGACGCCGCCACGCCGCCGGATGAAGCGGTGTGCGCGGCGGCGCCCTTCACGCCCACCGTGAAGCTGGGCGCGGGCCTCTACGTGCCCGCGGGCGATGGCACCTACGAACGGGTCGGCTCCGCGACGGCCTGCTTCCGGCTGACGGACCGGGCCTTCACCCCGGGCACGCAGGTGCCGTTCTACGCGCGCTTCCTCCTGCCGGTGGGGGCCTTCGCCGCGGCGGGGGAGTGCACGCTCGTGAGCAACGACCAGCCCCAGGCGGGGGTGGTGCTCGCGGGAGGCGCGCTGAAGCTGGTGGAGGTTCCGGCGGGCTTCGCGGGAGGCATGCTGTCCAACCTCAGCGTGTTCAACCCGCTCAAGCTGCCCGGCTTCGCCACCGGCTCGTACTACACGCTCTACGCCTTCCGGAAGGAAGGCCCGGGCGCCTCCAGCCCCTGAGCGGAAGACCCTGCGCGCGGCCCCTCTCCCGGCACGCCCAGGTGAACAGGAATGTCGGGGATGCCTGGGAGAATACGTCCCTGGGCATCCGATGCCATCACGAGGGGGACGCATGGAAAGCAGGTGGAATCCGCTCTACGAATCGCTCGGCTACCGGCCGCCCGCGACAGGCAGGGCCGCGCCGGAGTCCCCGCCGCCGGAGGACACGGACCTGCCCCTCCTGGGCCCGGAGGAGCTGGAGGCGCTCAAGTCCGCCTTCCTGCGCGAACCGGAGGACGTGCTGCGCTGGACGGAGAGCGGCCTGGGCGCGAGGGTCACGGTGGGCGCGTTCGTGGAGGTGCTGCGCGAGCTCGAGCTGCTCTTCACGGACCCCGGCCAGTTCCAGGAGCGCCTGGACGCGACGGAGCGCCACGCCCGGCAGGGGACGGGAGGGCTGCCCGCGGACTTCACCTTCCCGCTGAGGACGGAGGAGATCCCCATCGACCCCACGCGCACGCGCTTCGAGCCCCAGTCGGACCTGCGCGGCTGGCTGCTGTTCAGCGGCCCGGTCTGGCTGGAGCAGGGCGCAGCGGCGCGGCAGGCCCCGTTCCGCTGGCACTTCGGAGCGAAGAGCCGCTTCGTCTACCCCATGCGCGAGCCGGAGCCGGGGCACCCGGTGGAGGTCGCGCTCTTCGCGGACTTCGGCACGGGCGAATACGCCTCGCGGTACATCGCCCGGCAGTTGGTGATGCGCGGCGAGCGCCTGGACTGCGCGGTACACCTGGGCGGCGTCTTCTACGCGGGCCGCCAGGGCGAGTTCGACGCGCACGTGGCGGAGCCGCTGGAGCCGCTGCTCGGGACCACGGCGCTGCTGACGCTGAACGCGCCGCCGGAGATGCGCTCGGGCGCGGGCGCCTACTTCCGCTATCTCGACGAGCGGCGAGGCGCGGGCCCTCGTCACCCACAGGAGGGCAGCTACTTCTGCCTCGCCGCGGAGCGCTTCCAGCTCATCGGCCTGGACACCGCCTGGTTCGAAGCGGGCCGCCATCGCGAGCCCGCGCTGCTGCAGTGGCTGGAGCAGCGCCTGTCGGAAGGACGCCGGCGCGGAGCCATGAACATCCTGCTGAGCCACTCCGCGCCCTACGGGCCGGACGCGAAACAGCTCGCCCCCCTGGTGACGGAGGACCTGCGGGCCCTGGTCGTGGAGCGCGAATGGGTGGACCTCTGGTGCTGGGGAGGCGCCCAGGCCGGAGCGCTGTATGACCGGGCACCCGGCCTGCCCTTCCTCGGCGCGAGCCTGGGCCACGGAGGCTTCCCCTCCGAACGAAGGGATGCGCCTGAATACCCGGCGGCACCGGTCCGCTTCTTCGAATCCCGGCCGCGCTTTCCGGAGTGGACGGGCGTGCGCCAGGACCGGGGCAACCACGGCCACGCGACGCTCTGGCTGAACGCGGACGGCACGGCATCGCTGCGCTTCACGGACTGGATGGGGCAGGTGCGCTGCGAGGCGACCCTGTCACGCCAGGGCCCCAGGGGGCCCGTGACGCTGAAGACGCTCGACGTGAGGGAGTGAGCCAGGGGCCCTCAAGCTCCTTCGATGCCACGCTCCTTCATGTACTTGCGCAGGCCCGCGGCGCCCTGGGCGCGCACCTTGTTGTGCAAGAGCGGCGTCCACCCGAGCGCCCAACCCACGGGCCCCAGCGCCTGTCGCGACCACGTCCAGAAGGGGAACCGGTCCGTGTGGCGGACGATCTTCCCATCCTTGAACTCGAAGGTCGCGTCGATGCGATTGAGCACCTTCCGGCCCGTCTGGCTGAAGGTGTAGCGCGCATCCCAGTGGGCGCTGCCGGTGCGGTCATCGGCCTGGACCTGGCTGAAGACGACCTCCAGGTCCTTGCCGCGCTCCAGGAGCATGCGCCACATGGAGGTGACGCCCGCGTAGCGCAGGCCCTGGAACACGGCGTCGTTGAACTCCACGTCCGGGTGGTAGCAGGCGGCCATGCCGTCCGCGTCGCGCCGCTGGAAGGCCGAATAGAAGTCGGTGATGAGCTGGGAGTGCGGGTGCATGTCGCCGGTCTATCAGACCCGTCCGGCCTCGTGCTCGGGGCCCCCGGGACGGTGTGCCGGCGGGCGGAAAGTGCCGAGCAATGGAGGAAACCGCGTGGCAGAGTCGCGCGCATGGCTCGCGACATCGTCATCTGGCCCCACAAGGTTCTCACCACGTCCACCCAGCCCGTGACCGACTTCGGACCGGCGCTCGAAACGCTCCTCCAGGAGATGTCGGAGGCCATGGCGGAAGCCAAGGGCATCGGCATCGCGGCCAACCAGGTGGGAGTCCCCCTGCGCGTGGCCATCGTCGGCCGGGAGGACGGCACCCAGTTCGAGATCGTGAACCCCCAGCTGCTGTCGAAGGAGGGGAGCGTGAAGCTGGAGGAGGGCTGCCTCTCCGTGCCGGACGTGTGGGAGAAGTGCCCCCGCGTCGAGCGCGTGAAGGTCCGCTACCAGGACAAGACGGCCCAGTGGCACGAGCTGGAGGCGGAAGGGCGGCTCGCGCACGTGCTCCAGCACGAAATCGACCACCTGGACGGCCACGTCTTCGTGGACCACCTCTCCAGCCTGAAGCGGACCCTCATTCTGGACCGCATGAAGAAGCTGCAGAAGTCGCTCGCGCGCCGGAAGGAAGAGCCCTCGGAAGGCAAGGGGCCGAAGCGCTCCTAGCTGACGGTGGGGATGGGGGGCGCGCTACGCTCGAGCGCATGGAACCGCGCCCCATTCCCCGTCAGGTCCAGGTCTTCCGTGAGGAGTACCGGGCCCGGAGCATCGGGCCGGGCTACCGGGGCCAGGCCCACTTCGCCTTCACCAGCCTCGTCTGCCTGGGGGGAATCGCCCTGGCGCTAAGCCGGGTGCATGCGCCCCGCCTCTGGGAGCTGCTCGGGGTCCCCGTGGTCATCGCCCTCGCGAACACGGTCGAGTTCCTCGGCCACCGGGGCCCGATGCACCACCGCACCAGGGGACTGGGGCTCATCTTCGAACGGCACACCGCCCAGCACCACCGCTTCTTCACCCACGAGGCGATGACCTACGAGTCCCCCCGGGACTTCAAGATGGTGCTCTTCCCGCCGGTCCTGCTCCTCTTCTTCCTGGGAGCCATCGCCGCGCCGCTGGGAGCGCTCTGCTTCCTGCTGATTTCCCCCAATGCGGGCTGGCTCTTCATCGCCACGGCGCTCGGCTACTACCTCGCGTACGAGTGGGTTCACTTCGCCACGCACCTGCCGGACAACCATTGGAGCGCCCGCCTGCCCGGCATCTCGTTCCTGCGCCGGCACCACGAGGTGCACCACGAGCCGAGCAAGATGGGACGCCACAACTTCAACATCACCTTTCCCCTCGGTGACGGGCTCTTCGGGACACGCTGGCGCGCCCCGCTGGATGAGGAGCAGGGGAGGTGACGGGGAAAGAAGAAAGCCGGAGCCGGGGGTTCACACCTTGGAGCGGCGTACCCATATCCCCGGCGGTTGGGGACGAATGATCAGGCCCGGATCAACAAGGGTTTGACGTCGCCGAACCGAAGCGTTAGACACTGGACCTCCGCGCAGCGAGCCGACGGCCCCAGGGCCCTCGGGACGCCAGCATGGGGACGAAAAGGATCGACGAAGGTTGTTGATCCCGAACGCGGCGAAGAGGTAGAAGCCGCGCCCCGCTCGAACGGATCCGAACGAAGCAGCTCGGAACGCAGGGCGGACAGCAGCAAACGGTCGCCACGAAAACGGTTGATCGCGGATGCGGCGGTGGTAGAAGCCGCGCCCCTCACCTCGAAGCCCACGCACTGGCGTGGAAGGCACTTCGGGGAGAGCGCAGCACCGACAAGGAAATAGGGCAGTCAACGAGCGGGTTGACAGCGAACGCGGCGAAGAGATAGAAGCCGCGCCCCACCGAAGAGTAAGCAGTCCGGCAGGCAACACACGGACGGCAAGCGGTGAAGGAAGCTGACAGCAAGCAGGTTGACAGGGAACGCGGCGCTGAAGTAGAAGCCGCTCCCCTTCGAAAAGAAGCGGCGAAAGTCACTGGACGGCGCCGACGAACTTCGAAGCAGCCCGCAGGACGCAAAAGCGAAGTTGACGCTGACTGCGAACTGAAATAGAAGCTGCAACCCCGCTGGTTGAAGCGAAACCAGCAAGAAGTACGGTAGCAAAAGTCGCGAAGCAGGACAAGCGGCTCGGTCTTTGAAAACCAAATAGCAAGCCCAAGCAGTAATGGATTGCGGAAACCCGCAGTCAATTTTTTGAGGGCATCTTCACCTTGAGAGCAGCGCTGAAAAGCGCAGCGAGAGGGA
>NZ_RAVW01000160.1 GCF_003611585.1 Corallococcus exercitus
GGAAAGGGCTTCCGGGTCATCCCTCGCAGGGAGGGCGGCGGGCTGATGTTTCTTCGCACGCCACTTCCCGACGAAATGGCGCCCTGAGCTGGCTCAAATGTTGATGCGGGAGCTGACTGTCCGGACGTCCAATCCGAGGGCCGCGAACTGCGCGGCGTGGGCGCGGAGCAACTCCAGCAGCCGGGGATGCACGTCTTCTTCTTCGTTGGACAGGATGAAGCCGTAATTCGTCTTGGACAGCATCCAGGAGATCCACAGCATCTCCGTTGCCACGTCCGGCGTGGGCGCGACGTCCAGGTCCGCCTCCGTGGACAGCGCGCCGTTCTTCCCCCAGCGCAATCCCAGACACGAGTACAGCACCTCGCCCGCGTCCTCCCACTGGAGGTTGTTCGCCCAGGCGTGCCGGAACGTCGCGAAGAAGATGACGTAGCGACAGAGACTCTTCAGCGCCTCCATCTCACCGGCGTGCGGCGCATCCGTCCGAGTCACCGCGCTCACGGCCCTGGCTGCCGGCTCCGCGACCTTCGCACCCAGGTCCATGCGCTCCGAGCGCACGAACCACGGCGCTTCCTTGCCCGGCACCCGCGCCCGCAGATAACGACAGACGAACGCGGGCGTTGAATGCGCGACCAGGTCGTCCGAGAACCGGTGCACCTCCTGCCATTGCGCTTCAATCTCCGCGCCGTGCTCCGCGAAGAACGCGTCGATGTGCTCCCCGAGCAGCTTCCAGAACAGCTGCCCCGCCTTCGCGTAGCGGTGCCCCTCGCAGACCGGCGGCGCGGGAGCGAAGCCCTTCCAGTCGTAGCTGCCCAGCAGGTGCTCCAGCCGCTGGTTGATGCCCGCTTCCGTCAACGCGCTGGCCCGCTTGATGTACCCCGTGGGCCCCACCAGAAACCCGTTGGCGGCGTGGTTGATCAACACCACCTCCCGCAGGTGCGGCATCAGCAGCCAGCGCAAGGGATTGCGCCGCAGGTTGCGGTGCGCGGCGATGGCGTACTGCTCCACGTTGAAGTGGCACTGCCCCAGGTGGTTGCCCAGTTCCACGTCCAGCGTCGCGCTCACCCGCGCCATCCGCTTCGCCGCTTCCCAATCCGCGCCATCCGCGGGCGTGAACGTCCGGCGCGTCACCGGTGAGCCGGCCGCCGTCGCTCCGGGCTCCCGCATCCCCAGGATGATCCGCTGGGGCATCAGCTTGCCGTCCACCAACCGCAGCCGGAGGTCCACGTCGGGCAGACAGTGCACGCCGTCCTGCTCATACGCATTCCAGGGCAGGTACAGCCGGAAGGCCTGCGCATCCTCCGGGTCCCGGTCCAGGATGCTGGAGAACATCCCATTGAGCAGCCGCTCCCCGAACCAGGCGTCACTCCGCGAGGAGCCCGGCGACTCCCGCTCCATCCGGACCGTCATCGTCTCCGGGTAGTCCGCCTGGATCTTCGCGAGGCTCGGCGCCTGTCCCATGCGGATCTGCAGCTGGTGTTGCCGCTTCACCAGCTCGATGGGCGCGACGGCCTTGAGCATCGCCAGCGCGCGTCCCGGCGCGTAGGCCGTGGGCGGAGTGCCTTCCTCCACCACGAGCAGCCGGGCCAGCGGCGTCGACGGGTCGTATTCCCAGTACGGCAGCCGGAGGGTCCCGAAGTCGTACTCCCGCCCGCCGTGGTCGTCCGGCCCGTGCTCCGAACCGATGCGCTTCCACGTCTCCACCACGCGGCCGTCCTGACGGAACGTGTGCTGCGGTTCGAAGAAACGCAGCTCCAGGTCCGGCAGGTCCCCTTCACCCGCGTCCTCCGGGTCGTAGCGGATCTCGAACGCGCCATCCGGGCCCGTGAAGGTCTCGCCCAGGAAGTCGTCCGGCGTGCCGAAGTCCCGGTCCCACAGCTCCACCTTGATGTGATGCAAGGGGATGGGGCCCTGCGGTCCGTCCTGTTCGAACACGAGCCGGCCCCGGGCCCGCGCGGACAGGGTGGAGGTGTCCCTCACCGCTCGCGGCGCTCGCACCTGCTTGACCAGGTTGCGGCTGACCGCCAGCCGTTCCTTCAATCCCAGCCCCGCATACCACCGGGCCAACTCCTCCGCCTCCAGGAGCGGCGGCTCAGCGGTCTTGGATGAGAACCCCAGCGAGGTCAGCAGGCGGCGCCACACGGTAGGCATCAGCTCCGCGCCTCAATCCCAGCCGTGGTCGGAGACGACCCCCGATAGGTACCGCGGGAACCACCTCCAGCACGGGAACGACGGGCAGCAGGCTTCATCGCGCGGGAGGGTACCATGCCTGCGGTAATCCCATACTCGCGCCCTCGCCCCCGAGGGCAGGCGCCTATCGGATCCACGGCAGCCCGCTCAAGTCACCTGCTCCGCGTGAGCCGTGGCGCCTCCGCACCTCGCGCGCCACGTGCTAGTGGGAGATTCCATGAGTACCGATTACACGCTGACGATTCGCACGAGCTCGAAGCTCGGCGCGGGGACCAACTCGGCCATCTCCGTGGTCCTGGTGGGCACGAAGGGCGAGAGCCAGTCGTACCTGCTGGACAAGCGCTTCCACAACGACTTCGAGGCCGGCGCGGTGGATGCCTACACCGTCAAGGCCGCTGAGGACCTGGGCGACCTGCTCCTCCTCCGGTTCTCCAATGCGGGTGGCGGCGTCGGAGGCGACTGGCTGCTGGATTCGGTGACGGTCACCACGACGGGGAAGCACTGGTTCTTCCCGTACTACCGCTGGGTCCTGGGCAAGTCCTCCGCCGAGGTCCTCGAGGGCACCGCGCGGCTGCCCCAGCAGGTCCGGCACGAGCGGGAGCAGGTGGCCCGCAACGACCTGCTGCTGGCCCGCCAGCGCATGTATCCCTGGCGCCCCGCGGAGGCGACCGCCGGGCTGCCCGGCGCGCTCGACATCTCCGAGGCGCGGCCGCTGCCGAAGGACGAGCTCTACCGGGGCCTCGTGGACGGCAGCTACGAGGTCGTCATCGCGAAGACGCTCGCGGCCATCAAGCTGCACATGCCGGTGCTGAGCAAGGCGTGGAACGGCCTCGTGGACATCTTCGACTTCTTCAAGAGCCTGGAGCTGCCCACGCTCGCGAAGCGCTGGCAGGACGACGCGGAGTTCGCCCGGCAGGCCGTGCAAGGCATCAGCCCCGTCCACATCCAGTCCATCACCGCGCTGCCGGAGGGCATGCCGCTGCAGGACAGCGAGCTGCGCGGGCTGCTGTCTCCGGGCACGACGCTCCAGCAGGCGCTGGCCGGCAAGCGCGTCTTCCTGCTCGACTTCGAGATCCTGGGCGACGTGCCCATGTTCAAGAAGACCGACAAGGAGGGCGTCGAGGAGCGCCGGTGGGCGCCCGCGTCCCGCTGCCTTCTGTATTTGGATGACACGCGGCAATTGCGGCCCATCGCCATCCAGCTCGGCCGCGACCCGGAGCTGGATCCGGTGTTCACGCCCAATGACAGTCCACACGACTGGCTGGCCGCGAAGATCTACGTCCGGTGCAGCGAGGGCAACACGCACCAGATGGTGGGCCACGCGCTCAGGACCCACTTCATCGCCGAGCCGTTCGTCATGGCGACGATGCGCAACCTTCCGGATCCGCACCCCGTCTACAAGCTCCTGCGCCGCCACTTCCGCTACACGCTCGCCATCAACGACGGCGCCCGGAAGGGCCTGCTCGCCGCGGGCGGCGTGTTCGACGACCTCATCGCCACCGGTGGCCCGGACCAGGGACACGTGTTCCTGGGCAAGAAGGGGTACAAGGCCTGGACGCTCGCGGACAACAAGCCGCGCCCGGACATCGAGCGCCGTGGCGTGCTCGACCCGGCGGTGCTCCCGCACTACCCGTACCGCGACGACTCGCTGCCCCTGTGGGAGGCGCTGGAGGAGTACGTCGGCGGGGTGCTCGGGCACTTCTACAAGTCGGACGAGGACCTGATGCGCGACACCGATATGCAGCGCTGGTGGAAGGACCTCACCGAGCACGGCATGCCCGTGGAGAAGCTGCCCTGCGCGGAGCTGAAGCGCGTCTCCGACCTCACCGACATCCTCACCACCGTGCTCTTCACGGTCAGCGTCCAGCACGCGGCGGTGAACTACCTCCAGTACGAGCACTACGCCTTCGTGCCCAACGCGCCGCTGTGCATGCGTCAGGCGCCGCCGCGGAAGAAGGGCGTCCTGGGGGAGAAGGACATCGACGCGATGATTCCTTCCAAGACGCAGATGCTCTGGCAGGTGGCCGTGGGCCGCGCGCTGTCCAGCTTCGGGGAAGACGAGGAGTACCTCCTCCACGACGGCGGCTGGCGCGAGGACTACTTCCAGGAGCCGGAGCTGCTCGCCATCCGGGACCGCTTCCACTCCCGCCTGCGCGCGCAGAGCGAGGCCGTGAAGGCGCGCAACGCCAAGAGCGCGGTGCCCTACACCGTCCTGCAGCCCGACCGCATCCCCTGCGGCATCACCGTCTAGCGCCGTCAGGAGACACCGTGCCCAACGCCCTTTCTCGCGGCATCTTCAACCTGTTCTTCGGCGCGAAGCGCAAGCCGTTCGCGTCCCTGCCCGGTCCCCAGCCGGGGATCCTCGGCACCGCCGGGGACTTCCTGGGGGCTTCGCCCTGGGACGTCTGCGCGCGCTACGGCCGTGAGTACGGCGGTGTCACGCTCATCTGGATGGGACCCAACCCCGGGCTGGTGCTCAACGATCCAGCGCTCATCGCGGAGGTCTACGAGTCCCCCCGCCGGATGGAGTTCGAGAAGGGGAACATCAGCGAACAGATCCGCCCCTCCACGACGGACGACACGGCGTTCACGGCGGAGCTGCGCGGGGACTGGGTCCAGAAGCGCCAGCTGGAGCCCTCCGCGCAGTCGTGGGCCCCGGAGGCGCTGGCGGACCTGGTGGGCCCGATGCAGGCGTCCATCTCCGAGTCCGTGGATGCGCTGCTGAAGCAGGAGCGCATTGATGATCTCGCGTCCGTGCTGCGCCGGCTCACCTTCGACGCATTCTCGGTGGCTCAGGTGGGGGAGAAGCTGCCGGACCAGGTGTTCGAGGACTTCATGCTGCTGGCGAAGGCGGCGGATGCGCGCATCCAATCGAAGCTGCCGCTGAAGTTCGTGAAGCCGCCCAAGGACTTCGAGGCGACGAAGGCGCGCTTCTACGGGCACTTCGTGGACCGCATCCGCGAGGCCCGCAAGCGCCAGGACCCGCGTGCCGTGGACCTCATGTCGCGCTACCTGCGGGAGACGCCGGGCATCGATGACCAGGTGCTGGCGCACATGCTCGGGGGCACGTACTTCGGCGGGGCGTTCTCCTCCAGCGTCACGCTGGTGGGCGCGTTCCATCAGCTCAACAAGTACCCCCAGGCCGAAGCGCGACTCGCGGCCGAGGCGGCCTCGCTGGTGGCGGACGGCCCGCTGACGTCCGGGAAGCTGGAGGGCGCGAAGTGGGCAGAGGCCGTGGCCTACGAGGCGCTGCGCATCCTGCCGGCGGTCCGGGTGATGACACGCACGCCATCGAAGGACGCGCAGCTGGCGGGCGTCACGTTGCCGGCGGGGTCGATGATCATGATCTCCAACCAGCACCTGCACCGCGACCCGAAGCACTGGGAGGACCCTGAGACGTTCAAGCCGGAGCGCTGGCTGGACGGGGGCGCGGCGCGAGACCCGCTGGGGAGCGGCTACTTCTTCCCGTTCGGCCGGGGGCCGCGCGCGTGCGTGGGCGCGGACTTCGCGATGGTGTTCCTGAAGACGGCGCTGACGACGATTGCCTCCCGCGTGAAGGTCCAGCTCGATTCGACGGAGCCCTTCGAGGAGGGCTTCTTCTTCGGCGTGGTGCTGCCCAAGGGCGTCACCGGGAAGCTCATCACCCGGACGGCCCAGTCGTCACAGGACGTGCAGGCTCGGAGCGCCTAAGCCGCGTCGTGGAAGATGATCCCCGCAGTGTGCCTCTGTCCGGAGCGCACGAGGCCGACACGAATTGGCGGCGATTTCGACGTGCAAAAGCGTAAGCGCGACTTCAAGCGGGTTCCCCGGACATGCTGCGCAGTCTAGTCTGAACTTCAACTTGACGGTGTGAGCGGTGAATGCTGGTCGTACCTGCTGTTGGGTATGGCGCAAGGATGGAGGACGATGTGCGTGGCTCTTCAAAGTATCCGAAGGATTTGGTTTCAGCCTTTCTCAAGAGAGAGGCCTTGTCGCGCGCAATTTGGGGGATAACCGGACTTAGGATTGGTGAGAAGATCGATTCTCCCCCACCCATAGATCAATCAGCTCTAGAGTTGATTGTGGAAATTATGTTTTTTGCGTCCATGGCAGTGGAAGAGGGCCATGTCCAACCGGTCGGTGTCGTATTCGCGGAAAGACGCGAGGAATTTGAGAGTTCACACTGGAGTTTTATCGCATTCAGCGAGCCGCGGGTGTTTGCCGTAGGAGAGATTGCCAAGCTCGCCGCAGTCCCTGATTTCCCCAGGTCTCTTTTGGCTGTCATGCCCGGCGACCAGGGATTGTCTATTGTGGGCGTCGCATCTCCGGGTGGGCAAAGTCTATTTCGAAAAGACGATTTGATTCGTGTGTTGGCACCAGATCCAAGTGTCCTGGTTCTGGGGCGCGGCGCACGCGAAGTCGCTCGATATGTGAGAGGTCAGATTCTTGACCAGCCTCCATATTACTGGGGACATAGGGACGGTCAGGAACAACGGCAGTTGCTTTCCATCGCAGCTTCGCTTGGCACTCTCGCGCCAGACTCTCAGGACGGCCGCAGCGCCGCTATAAAGGCGTATCTCCAGGGACAACTCGTGTTTAATCAGATCCTCCATGTTGTCTCCGAGATGAGTCGGCTCCGACATGGTGGGATTGTTGCCATCCTTGGTCCAAACGATGATGCCCAAGTGCTGCTGGCAAGGTCGCGCGCCTTGGAGTTGCCTATGGAGTATGGGGCAGTTGTGCGCGACCAGTTGAGGGCGGAGAGTGATTGGGTTAGAGGCGGAGATTGGGAGAAGTTTAAGAACGGTGCGTTGGTAGAGAAGCTTGGCTGGATGCGTCGGCAGATCGTTGGGTTTACGGCTGTGGATGGGGCGGTCCTATTGAGTCACTCACTGCAGGTTCTCGGATTCGGGGTAAAACTGCCTGTTCCGCCTGTGCTCCCAGATGTTGTTCAAATTGGTTCAGATGGAACACCAGGGGGTAGATGGCCGCTTGAAATTCGCGGCACTCGGCACGCTGCGGCGGCCAGCTTTGCAGAGCAGCATCCTGACGGCGTGGCCTTTATTGTCTCTCAAGATGGTGATGCGGCGGTGTTTCAGTCAGTGGGAGCACATGTTGTTTATTGGCCCTTGGGGGTGCCGCTAGGTGATATGAGAGTGGGTTGATGTTTGGGTCAGTTGCTTGGAAGTCTGGTTTTGTGGGTGTTTGCTGTGCATGATGTCGGATGTTTTTTTTGGCCGTTTGCATGCTGATGTTTGAGGTCTACGCCGCGTCGTGGAAGATGATCCCCGCCGTGTGCCTCTGTCCGGAGCGCACGCGGCTGACACCGTGCCGGAGGTTGACGCGGTACGTGCCCCGCGTGCCCTGCATAGGGCGGTGGTGCACCGCGAAGACGACTGCGTCTCCCTGACGCAGGGAGACGACCTCCGCGCGGGATTGCATTCGCGGACGCTGCTCCGTCAGCACGAACTCGCCACCCGTGAAGTCGCGTCCGGGTTCGGAGAGGAGGACGGCCACCTGGAGCGGGAAGACGTGCTCGCCGTACAGGTCCTGGTGCAGGCAGTTGTAGTCGTCCACGCCGTAGCGCAGGAGCAGGGGCGTGGGCCGCACCTGGCCGGCTTCGTGGCAGCGCGCGAGGAAGTCCGCGTGCGCGTCCGGATATCGCACGTCGATACCCATGGCCGTGTTCCAGCGGTTCGCGATGGGCGCGAGGCACGGGTACAGCGCCGTGCGCAGCTCCGTCACGACCTCCGGCAGCGGATGGTCGAAGTATTTGTATTCACCCCGGCCGAAGCCATGCCGGGCCATCACCACTCGGCTGCGAAAGGCGTCTTCCACGTCGTAGAGCAGCGCCAATGCCTCGCACTCCTCGCGAGTCAGCAGTTGCTCCAGGATCGCGCAGCCACGCGCGTCCAGCTCCCGGCCCGTTCCCTCCCAGCCCACCGCGCGCACCCGCGCCGGGACTCCCGCCACGGAACGGATTGCGAGCGCACCTCCACGCCGTGCGCTCATCGCTGGGCCTCGCGCCGTTTGGAGGGCTCCGCCTCGCGATCCAGTAGCGCTCGCTTGCGCTCCACGCCCCAGCGATAGCCAGACAGTGCACCGTCGTTGCGCACCACCCGGTGACACGGAATCACCACCGCCAGCGCGTTCGCGCCACAGGCCTGCGCCACGGCACGCACCGACTTCGGTGCTCCAATCCGCTCCGCGATTTCCGTGTAGCTCGCCGTCTTCCCCGCCGGAATCTCTCGCAGTGCCTGCCACACGCGCTGCTGGAACGCCGTGCCCCGCACGTCCAGGGGCAGGTCCAGCCCCACGCCCGGCGCCTCCACGAAGCCCACGACCTTCGCCACCAACTGCTCGAACGTCGCGTCCCCTCCCACCAGGGTCGCCTGCGGGAAGCGGTCCTGGAGGTCCTTCGCCAGCGCGTCCGGATCATCCCCCATCAGGATGGCGCACACGCCCCGGTCGCTCGTGGCCACGAGGATGGGCCCCAGCGAGCACTCCGCGATGGCGAAGCGGATCTCCGTGTTCGCGCCCCCGGCGCGGAAGTTCGTCGGCGTCATGCCCAGGACCTGGCTGGAGGTTTCATAGAAGCGGCCGCTGGAGTTGAACCCGGCGTCGTAGATGGCCTCGGTCACCGAGCCGCGCTTCGTCAGGCCCGTGCGGATCCGCTCCGCCCGCTGCGCCGCCGCGTAGCCCTTGGGCGTCAGCCCGGTGACGGCCTTGAACACGCGGTGCAGGTGATACGGCGACAACCCCGCGCGCTCCGCCAGCTGCTCCAGGCTCGGCATCTCCTCCGAAGCCTGGATGAAGCGGCACAGCTCGGCCACCCGGTCCGCGTGCTTCACGGCGAGCGAGGGCTCCCCCGGCTTGCAGCGCATGCACGCGCGAAACCCCGCCTGCTCCGCCGCCGCCACCGACGCGTGGAACCCCACGTTTTCCGGCCGGGGCGTCCTCGCGCCACACGACGGACGGCAGAACACGCCCGTCGTCCGCACGGAATAGAAGAAGCGCCCATCCGCCGCCGCGTCCCGAGCGACGACCGCCGCCCAGCGCGGGTCGCCCAACGTCGCCGCCGCCAGGGCCTCCGTCTTCGTCGCCATGCACTGCCTCCCTTCGAGAGCGGTCCCCATGACCACGATGGAAAACCTAACCCCCGGCGTCCAGGCCAGCACTCCGCGCCTTGCGGTCGAATTCGGACCCGCGCCCCGGAATCACCCCGGGGCGCGGGAAGAAGACAAAGACTACCCGCAGGCGTCCACGAGCCTGCGCTCCGGCCGCTGCTCCCAGCCGCGCCCGTGGAAGGCGGCGCCCACCACCAGCGGCATCGTCACCGTGGCTTCTCCGTACACCATCTGCTCGTGCACGGTGGACACCTTGCCCCAGCTGCTGGCCTCGCGCAGCGTCGAGCCGGACAGCGCGCCGTCACGCTCGTCCGCCACCGTGAGCTGCACCGCGTACTTGTGCATGGCCACCGGCTGCTCCACGAAGTCCGCCGCCACCACGATGTCCTGGGCGAAGTTCTTCGGCACGCCTCCGCCCACCATGAACAGCCCCGAGTCCTCCATCCGCAGCCGGCACTTCGTCAGCTCCAGGAAGTCCCTCGCGCTGTCGATGGACACCTGCGGCTTCCCCGCCCGGTGCCATTGGTGGTGCACCAGCCCGAACCCCGCCGAGCAGTCGCTGAACGCCGGGACGAAGATGGGCACACCCAACTCATGCGCCGCCAGCACCACGCTGTCGCGCGTCTTGCCGTGCTTCACCAGGTAGCGGCCCATCTCCCCGATGAACTCGCGCGATGAATACGGACGCGGCTCCAGCTCCGCCGCGATGCGCGCGATGGTGGCGTCGCACTCGCGCAGCTCGTCCTCGTCGATGTACGTGTCGTAGATGCGGTCGATGTGCAGCTCGCGCAGCGCGTTGTCGTCCGCGTCCGCGCGGCCCTTGTAGTGGCGGAAGCCCAGGGCCTCGAAGAAGTCCTGGTCCACGATGAGCGCCCCGGTGGAGACGATGGCGTCCACCATCCGGTGACGCACCATGTCCACCACCACCTGCTTCAGGCCGGCGGAGAACAGGCTGCCGGCGAGGCAGAGGATGACGCCGCACCGCTCGTCACGGAGCATGGCGTCATAGAGCCCCGCGGCGCGGCTCAGGTTGCGCGCCTGGAAGGCCATGTGACCCATGGCCTCCACGAGAGGCCGCACGTCCAGGGTCTTGATGTCGATGTGCTGGATGGGAGCGCGAAGCAGCCCGGTCTTGCTGGCAGTGTCGTTCACGGCGGGTGTACCCCGACGGCCTTGGATGGAGGTCGGGAGGCCCTGGGCCGACAACAAGCGCCACCCGAGACGTCCTACGGTCCGGCCTCGGGAAGAGGGGGGACCGCCATCGGAGACGTCAGGTGGCGTGCGACCCGTGCTCCCTAACACGCCAGCCGGGCGGGTGCGAGCAATGCGTGGCAGCACGCCCGCGTATGACGTGACAGGATGCCGCACCCCAGTTCCTCCTTCCCATGAGCAAGCCATGTCCCACCTGCGTCTGATGTGGAAGCGCTCCCGTCTGCTCTGGCCCACGCTGGCCGCCTGCGCCGCGGTTCCCGCCTGGGCCGCACCCGCGCCCATCGCCGTCCCCAACGCCGGCTTCGAAACCGCCGCCGCCACCGGCCTGCCCCAGGGCTGGACCGCTTCCGGGCAGGGCAAGGTGTCCGCTCGCGGCGACGCGAAGGCGGAGGGCAGCCGAAGCCTTGTCATTGAAAGCCCCCAGGGCGGCGCGGAGACCACCGTCACCTCCGAGCCCGTGAAGCTCCAGGTGGGCCGCCTCTACCGGCTCTCCGCCTGGGTGCGCACGAAGGGCGTGCAGGCGGACGCGCAGGCCCGCTACCCCACGGCGCTGGGCGCATGTCTGTCCATGCGGAGCTTCCCGTTCACCAACTGCTCGCCGCCGCAGGGCGCGGACCAGAGCGGCCGCGTGCAGGTGCTGTTCTTCGCCACCTCGTCCACGGACCGCGTGCGCGCGCACCTGGGCCACAACGGCAAGGCCACCGGCACCGCGTGGTTCGACGACGTGAAGCTGGAGGAGGTGGACGACATCACCGCGTACGTCCCCATGGAGAGCGTGCGCTGGGCCGGCAAGGGCTTCCGCTACGACGACGGCGGCTGGGTGTACGTGCACATCGAGGGCGAGCCCTACGAGCGCGGCCGGCAGTACGGCGAGCTCGTGTCGCAGGAGATCGTCCGCTACATCGAGAAGCTGGGCATCCAGAAGGACAAGGCGGACGCCGCGAAGGGCTGGGCGCAGGTGCGTCTGCTCGCGGACTCGCTGTTCCTGCGCCGCTTCGATCCCGAGTACCTGGAGGAGATGAAGGGCATCGCCGACGGCGCCAACGTGGGCGGCGCGAAGTTCAAGGGCCCGGACGGCAAGGAGCGCGACCTGGACGTGCTGGACGTCGTCGCCATCAACTCCGCCGTGGACCTGGGCCAACTGGAGGACGCCAACCGCGTGACGGCGTCCCCGCTCTCCGGCCGCACCTTCCTCAAGGGCGAGGACGAGAACGGCCGGGCGGGGGAGGGCGACCACTGCTCGTCGTTCGTGGCCACGAAGTCCGCGACGAAGGACGGCCGCGTCGTCATGGGCCAGATCTTCATGTGGAACGGCTACACCGGCGTCCACTGGGACGTGGTGCTGGACGTGCAGCCCACCAAGGGCCACCGCTTCGTGATGCAGACCTTCCCGGGCGGCATCCACAGCGGCGCCGACTGGATGCTCAACGACGCGGGCATCGTCATCGGTGAGACGACGGTGGGCCAGACGCCCTTCAACATCGACGGCACGCCGCAGAGCAACCGCATCCGCAAGGCCGTGCAGTACGCGAACTCCATCGACGACGTGGAGCGCATCCTCAAGGATCGCAACAACGGCCTCTACACCAACGACTGGACGCTCGCGGACACCAAGACGGACGAGGGCGCGTGCCTGCTGCTGGGCACCGCGAAGACGCGCCTATGGCGCACCGGCAGCAAGGGCAAGCCCTCCGACACGCCCGGAAACCTCAAGGACTTCATCTGGGCCAACAACAACAACCGCGACCCGGAGGTGCGCAAGGAGTCCGTCCCCAACGCGAGCAACGCCCCCGTGGACCTGGCCTTCAACACCTGGAACCGCGACATCGCCTTCCAGGAGTTCTACGCGAAGTACGGCAAGGGCGGCTTCGACGTGGACAGCGCCACGCGGATGATGGCCTCCAGCCCCATCAACCGCCCCCACGCGTGTGACGGGAAGATCACCACGTCGGAGATGACCGAGAAGCTGATGTTCCTCGCGCACTACGGCAAGACGACGCTGCGCGAGAAGATGGTGGGCAGCCGCTGGATTCCGGACCTGCCCGGCGCCACGCCGCACCTGTCCCTGGGCTACACCGCCTTCAGCCCCATCTACGTGGCGGACCAGCTCAAGGCCGCGAAGGCGAAGCAGAAGCCGGAGCCCAAGGCGGACACCCAGCCCAAGCGCGACTTCGCCCGCGTGAAGGACGCGCTCCGCTTCGACGAGAAGAAGCTCTGGGCCAACACGGTGTTCCCCGCGACGGACGCGGACAACTGGTTCGGCAGCGGGTCCGCCGCGTACTGGACCCAGCTCAAGGACCTGCCGGAGGGGGATGATCTCTCCAAGGCCTTCGACACGCAGCGCGACGCGCTCGCGGAACTCAATGCTCGCTACCTGTACGTCACGGCCCGCGAGGGCGACGTGGTGCCCACCGCCGCGCGCACGGACTACGGCCGCTATGGCCAGTACGCGGTGCCGCGCATCAAGGGCACGTACCTCCTGCACCAGCTGCGGTTGACCCTGGGCAACGCGAAGTTCGCCAAGGTGATGGACGCGGTGCACGGCAAGTTCGCCAACAAGAAGCTCACCACGCAGGACTTCATCCGCACGGCCTCGGAGGCCGCGGGCCAGGACGTGGGCCCGCTCGTGAAGCAGTGGGTGGAGCGCGGGGGCCTGCCCGCGCCGCGCCTCACCACGCGCGCCCAGAAGGCGAAGGAGGGCTACGAGGTCACGCTGAAGGTGGACCAGTCCGGGACGCCCTGGCGCTTCGCTACGCTGGTGGAGGTGCAGACGGACAAGGGCGCCGTGCTGGAGCGCGTGGAGGTGAAGGGCGCGAGTGACACCTTCACCGTGAAGGTCCCGGACCGGCCGGTGCGCGTGGTGTTCAACGTGGGCAACGACATCCCCGTGGCCCGCGAGCGCTACCAGACCCTGGCCAACACGCTGGACGACTGGGAGAAGCTCCTCTTCGTCTACGGCTCCGCGCACCAGGTGGAGTCCATGCGCACGCTGGCGACGAACTACCGCGAGCAGCTGGCGGACGCGTCCCCGGAGAGGCTGGCCCCGCTCAAGCCGGACGCGGAGGTGACGGACGCGGAGCTGGCGGACCGCGACCTCGTCGTCTTCGGCGGCCTGGAGGACAACGGGCTCCTGGCGCGGCTGGCGGCGGAGAAGAAGCTGCCGGTGGAGCTGGGCCGGCGCTACTTCCGGTGGCAGGGCAAGACGTACGGCCGCGCGGATGACGGCCTGGCCATGGCGCTGCCCAACCCCTGGAACCCGAAGAGGACGCTGTACCTCTTCGTCGCCAACAGCGGCCTGGAGCTGTGGCACATGACGCGCTCCTTCCAGCGCGGCCTCCAGAGCTGGGCCCTGTTCCGCGCGGGCGAGGTGAGCGGCAAGGGCTTCCACGCCGCCGACGGTCTCACCCAGGAGCTGTCCGTGGACCTGCCTGCTCCCAAGCTGGGCATGCTCACGCCCTGAGGCGCGGGCCCTGAAATCCTGAAGCCTCAAGGAAGGGCCGGCGGGGAGCACTCCCGCCGGCCCTTCTTGCGCCCGCCTGCCGTTTTCCCTCTGAGAACCCTGGTCGATTTGACTCCGGCGCGGAGAGGGTTAAATCTCTCTTCAGGAAATGAATCGAGATTCAAAATCTGAGGCACCCGTCAAACGGCTGCGCTCGCGCATGAAGGAAGCCACCGCCGACGCCATCCTGTCGGCGGCCGCGGGGGTGTTCGCCCGCGACGGCCTGCACGCGGCGAAGATGGAGTCCATCGCCGAGCAGGCAGGCGTGTCGGTGGGGACGCTCTACAACCACTTCACCGACCGCGCGGCCCTGCTGGACGCGCTGCGCGTGAAGCGGCGGCAGGTGATGCTGGACCGGCTGGACAAGGCCCTGGCGCCCGTGGCGGAGCGGCCCGCGCGCGAGCAGCTGCGCGCCTTCGTGACGGCGGTGTTCGCCCACGCGGCGGAGCAGGACGCGTTCGTCCGGGTGCTGATGCAGCTGCCGGAGGACCCCGCTCGCAAGAGCCGCATGGTGGCGGAGCTCAACCGGCGCCTGACGGTCATCATCGACCGGGGCATCCAGGCCGGAGACGTCCGCGCGGAGGGCCGCGCGTTCTACCCGGCCCTCTTGATGGGAATGGTGCGCGGCGCACTGGACCGCCTGCGCGAGGACGACGCCGCGAACCTTCCGGCAGCCGCCTGGGCGGAGGAGATCCTCCGCGTCTTCTTGAAGGGCATCGAGGTCCACTGACATGGCGACAGCCGTCGCGACACCGGAGGTCCTGGCGCCAGCGGTGCCCAAGGCCCCCGTCAACAAATGGCTCGTCACGCTGTCGGTGACGTTCGGCACGCTGATGGGCGCCATCGACTCGTCCATCGTGAACGTGGCGCTGCCGCAGATCCGCGGCGCCGTGGGCGCCACGGTGCAGGAGATCACCTGGGCCACCACCGGCTTCGTCATCGCCACGGTGATGGTGATGCCGCTCACGGGCTTCCTGGGCCGCATGTTCGGCCAGAAGCGCGTGTACCTGGCGTGCCTGGTGCTCTTCGTCGCGGGCTCGTTCCTGTGCGGGCTCGCGTGGAACCTGCCCACGCTGGTGCTCTTCCGCTTCCTCCAGGGGCTGGGCGCGGGCGCGCTCCAACCCACCGAGCAGGCCATCCTCCGGCAGACGTTCCCGCCGAAGGAGCAGGGCACCGCGATGGCCATCTTCGGCATGGCCGTGATGGTGGGCCCGGCCATTGGCCCCACGCTGGGCGGCTACATCGTGGACAACTGGCACTGGTCCTGGATCTTCTTCATCAACGTGCCGGTGGGCATCCTGGGCTTCTTCATGGTGGCCCGCTTCGTCCAGGAGGACGACCAGCTGCGCGCCACCGCGCGCCGGGAAGCCGAGCAGCAGCGCAAACACATGGACTGGGCGGGCATCACGCTGCTCTGCATGGGCCTGGCCACGCTCCAGTACTTCCTGGAGGAGGGACAGGCGGATGACTGGTTCGAGTCCCCCGTCATCGTCATCTGCGCGATCATCTCCGCCACGTGCCTCATCGCCTTCGTCATCCGCGAGCTGACGGCGGTGGCGCCCGCGGTGAACCTGCGCCTGTTCAAGGATCCGGTGTTCGCGTCCGGCACGCTCCTGGGCGCGCTGGTGTTCGCGGTGCTCATGGCCAGCATGTTCCTCCTGCCGGTGTTCATGCAGGAGCTGCTGGGCTTCACCGCGACCCAGTCCGGCTTCTCCCTGATGCCGCGCACGCTGGTGATGATGTTGATGATGCCCATCGTCGGGCGGCTGTACGGCAAGGTGCCGGCGCGGGTGCTGGTGGGGATCGGCATCGTGTTCGCGGGCTTCGGCGCCTTCGAGATGAGCCACTTCTCGCTCGCCACGGGCTCCAGCAACATCATCGCGGCCATCGCGCTGCAGGGCGTGGGCTTCAGCATGATGTTCGTGCCGCTCAGCGCCACGGCGCTCGGCAGCATCCCGCGCGAGCGGATGGCGGACGCGACGGGCCTCAACTCGCTCCTGCGCCAGATTGGCGGCTCCGTGGGCCTGGCCATCTTCACCACGCTGCTGTCGCGCTACAGCGTGCTGTCCAAGGCCTCCATCGCGTCACACCTGAACCCGGAGCGGTGGGAGGTGGCCAGCCGCATGGCCGCGACCCAGAAGGGGCTCATGCAGCACGGCCTGGACGCCGCGAGCGCCAGCATGGCCAGCCTCCAGATGATGGTGGGCAACGTGTCGCGGCAGGCCATGGTGCTCGCGTTCGACAAGCTCTTCGTATTGGCGGCGATGATGTTCGTGGTGGTGCTGCCGCTCGTCTACTTCCTCAAGGACCCCCCGAGTGTCGGGGGCTCCCACGAGAAACCCCACATCGATGTGGAGATTTAAGACATGGCAACGACAACGACAGCTCCTCAACTCGTCCCGGAAGCGGCACCGTCGCCCGCCGCCGCGGCGCAGGCGAAGCGCGGCAAGCGGGGCTTCCTCATCCTCGGCGGTGTCGTGGCCGCCCTCGTGCTGGCCATCGGCGGCTTCAAGGTCGTCACCGCCGGGCAGGAGACCACCGACGACGCGCAGGTGGAGGCGGACGTGGTTCCCCTGGCCGCGCGCGTGTCCGGCCCCGTGGTGAAGGTGGCCGTGAAGGACAACGCCACCGTGCACCAGGGCGACGTGCTCCTGCAGATCGACCCGCGTCCGTACGAGGCGCGCGTGAAGCAGGCGGAGGCGGAGCTGGAGTCCGCGCGCGCCCAGGCGGCCGCGGCGGACGCGCAGGCCACGGTGGCGGAGGCCGGCGCGAAGGGCGGCCTGTCCAGCGCGAAGGCGCTCGTGTCCACGAGCACGTCCGCGGTGAGCAGCGCCCAGGCGCAGGTGGCGGCGGCCCGCGCGGCCGTGACGCGCGCGGAGGCCCAGGCCCGCAAGGCCACGCTGGACCTGGAGCGGGCGCAGAGCCTGCGCAAGCAGAACGTGGTGGCGCAGAGCGCGCTGGATGACGCACTGACGGCCAACGAGACGGCGCAGGCCGCGCTCGAGGGCGCCCGCGCGCAGCTCGCGCTGGCGGAAGAGGGCCGGCGCACCGCGGAGAGCAAGGTCGCGGAGGCGAGGGGCCAGCTCGACGTGAGCGCCCCCATCGACGAGAAGATCGCCGCCGCCCAGGCCAACGCGTCGCTGGCGCACGCCCGGGTGAAGGGCGCGGAGGCCGCGCTGGAGCAGGCGAAGCTCCAGCTGGAGGACACGCGCATCGTCGCCCCGGCGGACGGCCAGGTGTCCAAGCTGTCCGTGCACGCGGGCCAGCTGCTCACCCCCGGCCAGGCCGTGGCGGAGCTGGTTCCCACGACGACCTACGTGGTGGCCAACTTCAAGGAGACGCAGGTGGGCCACATGCAGCCCGGCCAGCGCGTGGAGGTGGAGCTGGATGCCTTCTCCGGTGAGAAGCTGGAGGGCAAGGTGGAGAGCCTGTCCGGTGGCACCGGCGCCCGCTTCTCCCTGCTGCCGCCCGACAACGCGTCCGGCAACTTCGTGAAGGTGGTGCAGCGCGTGCCCGTGCGCATCACCTGGGTGCACCCGCCCGAAGGCCTGGCCCTGCGCGCCGGCCTCTCCGCCGACGTGACGGTGCACACGAAGTAGCCGGAAGCCCCAAGCTCTATACCCCAGCGCCGCGCTCCCCCAGGGACGCGGCGCTTTTTCATTCCGTGATGGCGGCGGGCCGCGAGGTCCTGCTTCCAACAGTGGGCCAGGACCTCGGCCATGCCTCCCATCAACGTGGATGAGAAGATGAGAGCCGGGCACGCCTCCCCATCAGGGCCGGCCCACGCGAACTGGTCCGACTGTCGGACCAGTTGGGACCACCGCCCGTGGCAAGGGGGACGCCCGCTCCAACCGAGCCACGCGAACTGGTCCGACTGTCGGACCAGTTGGGACCACTGCCTGAGGCCAAGGGGAGCCGTTCCAGCCGAGCCGCCCGAACTGGTCGGACCAGTTGGACAACCGCCCGTGGCGAGAGGCCCCCTCCGTCAGCGCCGGCCCACGTGAACTGGTCCGACAGTTGGACCAGTTGAAGACGTGTCGGGGGAAGGTGGCCGGATGGTGGGCCGGAGTCTGGCGTGGCCCATCCCAGCGTCAGAGCGTGACGGCCATCTCCACGTCCGCGCGGGAGTACCCCGTTTCCCGGGCAATCTCCGCGCCGCTGCGCGTCACGACGAAGCCGTGCTTGCGGTACAGGCCCAGCGCCGGCCCCAGCGCGCTGTTCGTCACCAGGACCATCCGCTTCGCGCCGCGCTCACGGGCCGTGGTCAGCGCGGCCCGCATCAGCGCGTCGCCCAGGTCGCGGCCCCGCGCCTCCGGGGCCACCGCCATCTTGCACAGCTCGAAGGTCTCCGCGTCCTCGCGCCTCAGCGCGCACGTGCCCAGCACCTGTCCGTCCACGAGCGCGAAGAACACCTCGCCCCCCGGCGCCACGAAGACACCGTGGGGATCCGCGAACGAGGCCTCGTCCGAGCCCTCGATGCGGAAGTCCTTTTCAATCCACTGCCGGTTGAGCCGCTCGAAGTGCGCGCGCAGCTCCGGCCGGTAGGGGACGACCTCGACGGAGGAGGAGTCCATGGCGCTCACGCGGTGGCGGTGGCCGCGGCGGGCTTCTTGCGCAGGAAGAGCGCGAAGATGAGCGCCACGATGGTGATGCCCACCAGCGTGATGAGGCCGTCCGCCGCGATGGTGGCGCGCGTGCCGATGTTCCGGAACTCCGACGCGTGCCCATCCAGCGCCGTGGTGTAGCTGATGGCGAAGTTGGAGGCCGCGACGAAGAGCGAGTACTTCGTCGTCACCGCCGCGCCGTCGCTCACCATCTCCAGCACCATGCCGGCGAAGGCCGCGAAGCCCGCGCCGTTGGCCAGGCTGTACGCGAGCGAGCCCCAAATGTACGTGCTCGTCGTCATCGGCCCCGCCGCCATGGCGAAGGCGCACAGCGCCGTGGCGCCGCCCATCAGCGCGTACGCGAGCTTGCGGTTCATCCGGTCCGAAATCCAACCGCCCACCAGCGAGCCCACCGCGCCGGTGATGCCCATGCCCAGGCCGCTCACCAGCTCCACCGTGTGCTCCGGCACCTGGTACGCGCCCGCCATCGCGCTGAAGAGGTTGGTGAGCGCGCCGCAGCTCACCGGCGCCAGGCAGAGGATCAGCATGATGAGCCCGTCGCGGCTGAACGCCGTCTTCGCCAGGTCCACCACGATGCTCTTCACCCGGTCCACCGCCGCCTTGAACAACGGCCCGGTGGGGACGGTGGACGGGTCGTGCCGCTCGGTGATCCAGAAGATGCCCGCGCCGCTCGCCAGCACCAGCGTGGAGAGCACGATGCCCGCCACCTGCCGGGAGAACCGGCTGGCGAGGAAGATGGCCAGCGCGCCCATGAGCGCGGTGGAGCCCACGTTGCCCGCCATCTGCCAGCCGCCCGTGCGCCCCTTGTCGGACGGCTTGGACGTCGTGGCCATCAGCCCGTTGAGGGCCGCGTGCGCCGTTGTCGCCGCCGCCTGGAGCGCGGTAAGCAGCAGCGTGAAGAGGCCCAGGTGCTGCCCGGGCTCCGGGAACACCGCGCACGCGAGGATGAGCGCCGCGGTGAGCAGGGTGCTCACGCCGTACCAGACGCGGCGCCACGGCCCCAGGTCGATGAGCGGCACCCACAACAGCTTCCACGCGTGCGGAGAGAAGGCCGTGCCCGACAGCACGCCAATCTCCGCCAGCGGCATCCCGTCCTTCGCCAGCCAGTACGGCACCGCCGTCTGCAGGTAGCCCACGGCGGCGCCGAACTGCACCTCCAGCAAGCCGAACAGCGGGGGCCAGGACCAACGCGCTTCCTCGGCGGGCGCCGTGGCGGGAAGGGCCGTCTCTTGTTCAATCAAGGGTGACACCTACAGGGCAGGACAGGGG
>NZ_RAVW01000161.1 GCF_003611585.1 Corallococcus exercitus
GGCAGGGGGCAGTCTGGTGGGCGTGGTGCATGAGACGCAGGTCCTGGCGGGCTGGCGGACGGATCCGCTGGCGCAGGTGTCGGACGTCATGGCGCGCGTGCGGAAGACGCACGCGGTGAGGGCGCAGACGCGGCGGCTGGCGCGCCAGCACGGCAAGCGTGCGGGCGGGCAGAAGCCCTCCTGACGTGAGCCGTCCTGGCGGTAGAGTGGGGGCGCCGTGTCGGAAGCCCCCCCCGCCGCCTGGACCGTGTACATGCTTCGCTGCCGCGACGGCACGCTGTACACGGGCGCCACCAACAACCTGGAGCGCCGCCTGGCCACGCATGGCCGGGGCAAGGGGGCCGCGTACACGCGCGCCCGGCTGCCGGTGACGCTGGTCTGGAGCGAGCCCGCCGAGGACCGTGGCGCCGCCCTGCGCCGGGAGGCCGCCATCAAGCGGCTCACGCGCGCGGACAAGCTGCGGCTCTTCACACGGCGTCCGGGAAGGCGTTGACGCGCGTCCCCCCGGCTTGTTGGCGGGGCGGATTTTCTCCATGGGGCGGGATGCGCGCCGCGCGACAGTTGGCGCGCGGCTCGCGGCGGGGTCATCACCTGGTGATGAAACAGCCAGGGCCCCCGGGTGGGTATACGGAACGCAGGGGGCCGAATTAGGGTGTGGACGTTCCTAGCAGGGGGAAGTCCATGCCGCGTTCTCGCTCGTTCATGTTCGTCTTGCTCGCGTTGGGTCTGGCGAGCACCGGGTGCTATTCGCCCAACCACCAGCCCGTCATCATCGCCGGACCGCGCCCGCTGGGCTCGCCGTCCACGCCGGGCGGGCTCAAGTTCGAGGAGGGCACGGTCATCCAGCTCCAGCTGGAGGTGACGGACCAGGACAACGACGAGATCTTCTACCGCTGGAGGCAGGTCCCCGAGAACCCGGCGGGCGCGTTCAGCGACGCCAACATCGCCACGCCCACCTGGACGGTGCCGTCACCGCCGGAGGACCCCAAGGAGGCCATCCACCTCTACGTGGAGGTGGAGGATGGCAACGGCGGCGTGCTGCTGGGCCAGTCGCCCGCCATCTACGTCCTGCCGAAGCAGTAGCGCCCGCTTCAGGCGGCGGTGGCCGCGGGGGGCGGAGTGCCCGGACGCTGCTTCGAGCGGCTCCGGGCGCGCACGGCGACGAGGATGGCCACCACCAGGCCCACGCCCGCGCCAATCGCCGCGCCCATCAGCTGCGAGTGCAGCAGCGACGCCGTCACGCCGCGCACCACCTCCGGCAGGTTGCACATGGTCTGCGTGGCGAGCGGCGTGCTGTTGTTCCACTCGATGTAGGAGGGGGCCGTCAGCGACGCGACGAAGGTGCCCAGCAGCGTGCCGGCCAGGATGAAGATGAGGAACGTCTTGAACGTGGCCATGGCGGGGACCTCCTCGGCGGGTGGGCGGCGGGCCGTCCTTAGTATGCGCACGCCCGCCGCGAAAGGGGCGAAGGCGTGCTAAGGGGGCGGGTGTGCCGCTCCTGCCACTCGCCATCCTGTTCGGGGTCGTCTCGCTCGTGTGCGCGGTCCTGCTGCTGACGCACGCCTTCCGCCGCAGCGTGGGCACCGGGGTGATGGTGCTGCTCATCCCCTGCTACATGCTCGTCTACGCGTTCAGCCAGTTCGAACACCCGCGCAAGAACCTCATCGTCGCGGGCTTCGTGGCCAGCACCGTGCTGACGGCGGTGTTCCTGGGCCTGGGCGTCCACGGCATCGCGGCGCTGGCCGCCCGCACGCCGCCTCCGGGCTTCTAGCTTCAGGCGCATGGGCGGATCCGCCGCGAGCCCCGCGGGTGCCCGCTGTGGCCAGCATCCGGCCGTGGCCGCGGTGGCCCTCTGCGCGCGCTGCGGCGGCTTCCTCTGCGGCGCGTGCACGGAGGTGCGGGGGGAGACGGCGTACTGCGCGCCGTGCGCGGAGCGGCACTGGCAGGACACGCGGCCGTCGCGCGCGGTGCGGCTGGGGCTGCTGGCCAACGTGCTGGGGCTCCTGTTCCTCGGCGCTCCCGTGGTGCTCGCGTGGACCGCGCGTCCGACGCTGAGCAGCAGCAAGTGGGGGCTGATGGCGCTCGCGTGGACGCTGGCGTCGGCGGTCGCCGGCACCGTCATCTCCACGCGGAAGAGACGGCGGGAGAACGAGCTGGGGGACCAGGCCTTCGCCATCGTCCTGCGCGTCCTGTCCGCGCTGAACCTGCTGGGCCTGCTGCTGTGGGGCGCGCTCGCCGCCTTCGGGCTGTCCCGGAGATGAGGGCCGGGCGGCGCGCGTCACACGCCGCGCGCGTTGGGGTCCCAGAGGTACTTGTGCATCTGGAGCTGGAAGCGCACCGGCAGCCGGTCCTCGATGATCCACTCCGCCAGTTCGCGCGGGTGGAGCTTGTCGAAGATGGTGGAGAACAGGACGCCGTAGGGCTTCTGTCCCAGCTGGTGCTCGCGCACGAGCGCGCGCGACCACTCGTAGTCCTCGCGTGAGCCGATGACGAGCTTGAGCTCGTCGTTGGCGTTCATGGACGTGAGGTTGCGGTAGTCGTTGCGGTCGCACTCGCCGGACGACGGCGTCTTCATGTCCACGATTTTATGGACGGCCGGGGGCACGAGCCGCACGTCGATGGAGCCGCTCGTCTCCAGCAGCACCTTGAGGCCCGCGTCCAGGAGCGACTCCATCAGCGGATACACGCCGGGCTGGAGCAGGGGCTCGCCGCCCGTCAACTCCACGGTGGGCGTGTTCCAGGCCAGCACCTGCGTGACGACGTCCGCGTTCTTCATGCGGCTGCCGCCGTGGAAGGCGAACTCGCTGTCGCAGTACGAGCAGCGCAGGTGGCAGCCCGTCAGGCGGATGAAGCCGCAGAGCATGCCGGCGTGGGACGACTCGCCCTGGAGCGAGAGGTAGAGTTCCTTCACCACGACGGAGTCGGCGGTGGGGACGCGGCGGGGCTCGATGTGCGGGCGTGCGGCGGGCATGGCGTGCGTGCGGAGGGGCGCATCAAGCGCACCCTGGGGGTGGGGGTCAAGCCCGGTGCGCCCATCCGAGGGAAACGCACCCGGAGACGCGGGGAATTCCGGGGCAGGCGCCTGGCTCCCGGCCCGGAAGGCCCGAGCCAGGGAGCTCAGGAGGGCTCAGCGGCCCTCAGGGCTGGGGACGGCGGGCCTTCACCTGGTCGATGAAGGTGTCGATGAGGTGGCGCGCGATGCTCAGGCGGGGCGGGATGCGCGGCAGCTCGTCCACGCCGAACCAGCGCGCCTCGGCGATCTCCTTGCCGTCCACGGTGACGTCGCCGCCCGCGTACTCGGCCATGAAGCCCACCATCAGCGAGCGGCCGAAGGGCCACGGCTGGCTGCCGAAGTAGGTGACGTGCTTCAGGTCCACGCCCACCTCCTCCTTCACCTCGCGCAGGACGGTCTCCTCCAGCGACTCGCCGGGGTCCACGAAGCCCGCCACGGTGCTGAAGAAGGGCTCCGGGAAGGACGCGTTGCGCGCGAGCAGCATCTCGTCGCCGCGGGTGATGAGGACGATGACCGCCGGGGAGATGCGCGGGTAGAACGGCGTGTGGTCCACCGGGCAGCGGCGCGCGCGCTCACCCGGAACGAGCTGCGTGGCCGTGCCGCACTTGCCGCAGAAGCGGTGGTTCAGGTCCCACTCCGCGATGGAGAGCGCGCGGCCCGCCACGGCGAACGTCGCCTCGTCCACCTGCTTGTACAGCGAGCGGGCGGGGACGAACTTCAGCCCCTCCGGCGGCGTGAAGTCTCCGGGCACGGGCGCGGCGTAGCAGTCCGTGCCGTCGAGCACGCCCAGGAAGTGGGCGCTGGCCGCGGCGTCCGGCAGGGCGGGGCACCGGGGCAGGTCGAGGCGGCCGTCGTGTTCGGACACGAGCAGGTCCATGCCGCGCACGGCGAACAGGAGCGCGGTGTCGCGCGAGCGGGCAGGCGGGTCATACCCGGGCTGGAAGCGTTTCAGGGGGCTCACGGGGCCACCTTAACGGACGGCGCGCCGGGGCGCCGCGCGCTATGCTCCGGCCGCCCGCGAACGGGCACTGCCCGCCTGGGAGCCTTCGACCGTGAACGCCCTCATCCTCCGCATCGTGTGCGGCCTGCTCTTCCTCGGGATGGTGCTGGGCGTGGTGACCCATCCCCCGAAGGACCTCACGCAGGGGCTGGGCATGATGCTGCCCGCGTCGATGCTGCTGGGCGTGGCGCTGAAGGGCCCGAAGGGCCGCTCCACGATTCCGAAGAAGCGCACGCCCCCGCCGGTGTCCGGAGGGACGCCCGGCGTCTGAAGCCGCGCGCGTCAGTAGATGCGCATCAGCTCCACGTCGAAGATGAGCACGGAGTCCGCCGGGATGACCGGAGGAGAGCCGCGCGAGCCGTAGCCCAGCTCCGAGGGGATGACGAGCTTGCGCGTGCCGCCCACGCGCATGCCGACGAGTCCCTCGTCCCAGCCCTCGATGACCTGGCCCGCGCCCACCGCGAAGGTGAAGGGCTGACCGCCGCGGCTGCTGTCGAACTTGGAGCCATCCGGCAGCCAGCCGGTGTAGTGCACCTGCGCGCGGCTCCCGTTGACGACCTCCGCCCCGGTGCCCACGACCAGGTCCTGCGTGTAGAGCCCGGACTCGCTCTTGTTCATCGAGGACAGGTTCACGCCCAGGGAGTCGGCGTACGTCACCTGGGCGGGGTCACCCGAGGAGGAGTCGCCACCACAACCGGCCAGGGCCAGCACCGCGCACAGCAGAAGGGAACGAAGCATGGCCCGCAGCCTGCCGCGCGCGGACGCCGTGGGGAAGGGGGGCGTGGCCTGCCCGCCCGGCCGGCGGCTGCGCGCGCACGTCGTGCTTGAAGCGCGTGCACGCGAGGCTTATCCGTTGCGCCCCTCGCCATGCAGACGCCTTCCGACCCCACGCCCTCCGCTTCGCTCCGCCCCTCGCTCGTCTGGCTGATGGCGGTGGCCGGGGCCGTCACCGTCGCGAACCTCTATTACAACCAGCCCCTGCTGGGAGACATCGGCCGGGCGCTGGGGGCGGACGGGACCGCGCTGGGGCTGGTGCCCATGCTGACGCAGGTGGGCTACGCGGTGGGCATGCTGTTCCTGGTGCCGCTGGGCGACAGCCTGGAGCGACGCAAGGTCATCCTCGTGCTGTGCGGCTGCGTGAGCGTGGCGCTGGTGGCGGCGGGGCTTGCTCCCAGCCTGAACGTGATGGTGGCGGCGAGCTTCGCCATCGGCGTCACCACGGTGGTGCCGCAGTTGCTCATCCCGTTCGCGGCGCAGCTCGCGGCCCCTTCGGAGCGCGGGCGCGTGGTGGGCATGGTGATGAGCGGGCTGCTCATCGGCATCCTGCTGTCGCGCACGGCGGCGGGCTTCGTGGGCACGCACCTGGGCTGGCGCACCATGTTCTTCGTGGCCGCGGGCCTGATGGTGGTGATGGGCGGGGTGCTGCGCTTCGCGCTGCCCGCGGCGCCGCCGGTGGCCTCCATGCCGTATCCGCAGTTGATGCGGTCGCTCATCCACCTGGCCCGCACGGAGCCGGTGCTGCGGCTGCACGCGCTCCTGGGCGGACTGACCTTCGGTGCGTTCAGCGCCTTCTGGGCCACGCTGGCGCTGTACCTGCACTCCCTGCCCGGGCACTACGACGCGCAGGTGGCGGGCCTCTTCGGCGTGGTGGGCGTTGCGGGCGCGGCCATCGCGCCGCTGGTGGGGCGCTCCGCGGACAGGGGCGCCGGCCGGCGCATCAACGCGCTGGCCATCGCCGTGCTGCTCGCGTCCTTCGTCGTGCTGTGGCTCCTGGGGCGCTCGCTGTGGGGCATCGCGCTGGGCGTGGTGCTGCTGGATTTGGGCGCGCAGGCGAATCAGATCGCCAACCAGGCGCGCGTGTACTCGCTGCGGCCGGATGCCCGGAGCCGGCTCAACACCCTCTACATGGTGACCTACTTCGTGGGCGGCGCCGCGGGCGCGTGGGCGGGCATGGCGGCGTGGACGCGCGCGGGCTGGCCGGGCGTGTGCGCGGTGGGCGCGGGCATGTCGCTCACGGCGCTGGTGGCGGTGCTCTGGGGCGCCCGCCGTCTGCCGGCGGCCCAGGTCCCCGCGACCTGAGGCTCAGAGGCTCAGAGGTCGCGCTGCATGTTCCGGTGGAGGATGCCCACCTCTTCGTAGGGCTCGCCGTACAGCGTGTAGCCCAGGCGCTCGTAGAAGGGGACGACGGGGGCCCGCGCGTGGAGGTGCACGTGGCGGAAGCCGCGCGTGCGCAGCTCGTCCTCCAGCGCGCGCACCAGCTTCGCGCCCAGGCCCTTTCCCTGGAGCGACGGCGACACGGCCATCTGGAAGAGCCGGCCGCCGTGCGAGTCCTCCGGGTGGAAGAGCACGCAGCCCAGCACGGTGCCTTCCGCGTGGGCCACCAGGTGCAGGCTGTCGTCCTCGAAGGGGAACTTCACGGACGCGCGCGTGTGGCCCAGGGGCTCGCGCAGCACGCGGAAGCGCAGCTCCAGCTCGCCCTCGTAGAGCGGGTGGCCGGGGCGGATGAAGTCGAGGACGGGTTCAACCATGGCGCGGGAGTCTCTCAGAAGCTGCCGGTGAGCTGGAGGTTGAAGGTGCGGCCGTACTGGGGCACGGGGCCGGCGGACACGTCGTCGCTGACGACGAAGGCGTAGCGCGTGTCGAGCAGGTTGTTCACGCCCGCGAAGTAGCGCAGCCGGCCGTAGTCGCCGGACACGCCGAAGCCCACGAGCAGCGCCTCACCGCCGTCCGCGCCGGAGATGCCCGGCACCCGCGCGCTCTGGTACGTGGCCTGCGTGGCGATGCGCATGTCGCCGTTGCCCACGGGCAGCAGGAAGCGCCCGGAGGCCAGGTGCGCGGGCGCGGCCTCCACGACGTCCTGCGAGGCGTTGCGCAGCGTCACGTAGGAGTAGCTCAGGTCCACCAGCAGCCAGCGGCCCGGCTGCCAGTGCAGTCCGGCCTCCGCGCCCCATGCGAGCGTCTCGCCGGAGTTGTTCGCGTACACCAGGCACTGCGCGGGTGCGCTCGCGGTGCCGCAAGCAGGCGTGGCCGCGGACTCGCTGTTGAGCGTGATGAGCTGGGAGATGCGGTTGTGGTAGCCGGCCACCGTCACCCGCAGCTCGTTCGACAGGTCGTGCGAGTGCTCCACCTCGAAGGTGGTGATGGTCTCCGGCTCCAGATGCTCCGCGGGGCGCTGGGTGAGGAAGTTGTCCTGGTAGAACAGCTCGTAGACGTTGGGGGCGCGGAACGCGCGGCCGATGACGAGCTTGGTGAGGCCCTGCTCATACGGCCGGCCGATGACCGCGAGCCGCGGCGTGAGCGGCAGGGTGTCCAGGTCGGAGTACTTGTCCACGCGGAAGCCCAGCGACAGGCTCAGGCGCGGGTGCAGGCGCCACTCGTCCAGCGCGTACACGGACACGAGCGAGCGCGTGCGCGTGTCCAGCGGCGCGTCCACCGCGGGGCCCACGCTCTTCTGGTCCACGCGCAGCTGGGCCTGGCCCTCCACGCCCACGGTGAGGCGGTTGTCGTCGGACAGGCCGGCCAGCAGGCGCGCCTCGGCGGTGAGCCAGTCCGCCGCGCCGGAGTCGGTGTTCGTCGCCGTGCTGTCGCCGCCGTAGTTCCAGTGGCCCTTGTAGCGGCTCAGGTCCAGGGCGCCGCGCAGGGACAGGACGAAGCGCTCGGACAGGGGGCGCTCGTACTTCGCCTCGGCGAAGCCGCGCACGTCCTGCACGCGCGTGCCCTGCGCGCCCACCACCGTGCCATAGGGCGCGGTGGGCACGTCCTTGCTGCGCCCGTGCAGCTGGGCCACCAGCGACAGGTTGCCCATGCGCGCGCGCAGCGAACCGGTGCCGGCCTTCTCACCATCCAGGCCGGTGACGATGGGGCCCGGGTCGCCCAGGCGGGTGGTGTCCGCGCCGTGGGACTTCATGCCCGCGAGGCTGAAGAGGACGGAGCGCTGCGGGTCCTCCCACGACGTGGTGGCGTGCACGCGCGTGGCACCCAGCGCGCCCACCGCGCCGGTGATCTCCAGTCGCCGGTCCAGGCCCAGCGACTCGCGCGGCACCACGTTGATGACGCCGAAGAACGCGCCCGTGCCGTACAGCGCGCTGCCGGGACCGCGCACGACTTCAATGCGCTCCACCTCCTCCAGGTCCACGCTGAGGTCGTGCGCCGCGTACCCCTGGCCGGCCCACACGTCGTTCATCGCGTGGCCGTCCCAGAGGATGAGGATGCGCGTGTTGAGGTCGCCCGGAGGGGAGAAGCCGCGCACGCCCAGGTACGTGTACGTCCGGTCGTCGGTGAGGAAGAAGCCGCGCACGCCCGCCAGGGCCTCCGCGAGCGTGCGCCACCCGAACGCACGCAGCTCCTCCGGCGTGAGCACGGTGGTGGAGGCGGGGGCCTCGTCCACGGACAGCAGGCGCTTGGACGCGGCGCGCACCGGGGGCGGCTCGTAGCGCAGGGTGGCGTGGACCTTCACCTCCTGATCGGGGATGACGGTGACCTTCTGGCGCACGGGCCGGACGTCGCGGCTCTCCACCTCCAGCACGTGCTCGCCCTCCGGCAGGGTGACGACGGTGGGGGTGAAGCCCGCGGGCCGGCCGTCCACGCGCACGGTAGCGCCGTCATGGTTGGCGGTGACGACGACGCGGCCGCTGGGCGCCGTCTGGGCGTTCAGCGTGACGGCGAGGGGCAGGGTGCCCTCGGAGGGCACGTCGATGACGTACTGGCCCGGCGCGTGGCCCGCGGCGCGCACGTGCAGCACGCGCTGGCCCGGGGACAGGCGCAGCTTCACGGGGATGCGGCCCAGGACGGGGCCGGTGGGGCTGTCGCGCACCTCCGCGCCCTCGGGGGTGCCGGTGACGTCCACCATTCCGGTGATGAGGGCCAGGTCCAGGTCCACCGGCACCTCCCGGCCCCGGGTGACGGTGACGGTGGTCTCGGTGGGGCGGTAGCCGGACTTCTGCACCAGCACCTTGTGCCGGCCCGGCGACAGCGCGAGCGTCTGCGGCGAGCGGCCCCGGCTGCCCAGGTCCGCGCGGTCGACGAAGACGTCCGCGCCCCGGGGGTTGGTGGTGACGCGCACCAGGGCGACCTTGGGGCGCAGCCGCTCCAGGGAGCGGGAGACCTCGGAGGCGTCCTCGTCCGGCAGGTCCTCGCCGAGCAGGTCGTTGTAGTAGCGGTACGCCTCGTTGAACTTGCCCAGGGCCTCGAAGCACCGCGCGATGTTGAAGAGGACGTTGCGGTTGGGGACCAGCCGGTAGCTGGTGAAGTACGAGCGCAGCGCCTCGGTGTAGTTGCCGTGCGAGTACGCGTCGTTGCCCAGCTCGAAGGCGATGTCCGCCTCGTCCGCGTTGTTGTCCGCGAGCGCGGGACCGGCGGTGAGGAGCCAGAGGGACAGCAGCCAGGGGCCGAGGGCGAACGCACGCATGAGGACGCCCTGCATTCTTCCCCCGATACGCTGTCAGGTCCATGACAGTGGCCCATCCAGGCGCCCTGTGCACGCCAGGCATGGGTCAGCGGGCAAGCGCCGCCGCCAGCCGCCGGGCCGCGGCTTCCAGCGTTTCCACCGGAAGGTGCTCCGCCGGGGCCGCGTCGAAAGCGCCCCGACCCCGGAGGTGGGACGGCGTGTCCGCGAAGCGGGGGACGAGGTGCAGGTGGAAGTGCCGGAGCACGTCGCCAATGGCGAAGGCGTAGACGTGCTCGGCGCCCAGCACCTCGCGCTGGGCGCGCATCACCCGGGCGGCGAACGGGCCCAGCTCCCGTGACGCCCCCTCGTCCAGGTCATACCAGCCGCGCACATGCTGATCGCTGGTGAGCACCACCCAGCCCGGGAGCGGACTGGGGGACGCCACCCCATGGAGGACGAGCCCGGGCGCCCGGGCGAGCACGCCACCCGGTGGGTGGACCTCCCCGTGAACGATGGCGCAGCCCAGGCAGGGGTCGTTGACGTCTGACATGGTGAGTCATCCTATTCCAGTGAGCTTGGGTAGATTTTACCCCACCTTGACGGCGTGGGCCCGGGTCAGGGAGTGTCCGATTTCCGCCCTTTGGGAGCAGCTGGGGCGTGAAAATTCCGTCATAAATTCAAGGTGGGGACGATGAAGAAGCATGTGCTGATGGCCGTGTTGCCGCTGATGGTTTGGGGGTGCGGTGACGCCACGGACGCGGACAACGATGGTGTCGCGGATGGCATCCGGGATCCGAACAACGTGTCGGTGGTGGTGCCTTCCACGCCGAAGGGCACGGTGTCGGGCCAGGTGCTGAGCACGACCCTGCAGCCGCTCGCGGACGTCACGGTCGCGATGACGATTGGCAGCCAGCCGACGGGCAAGTCGGCGACGACGGACGCCAGCGGCAACTTCGTGATGACGGACGTGCCGGCGGGCGCGCAGGTGCTGCTGACGTTCAGCAAGACCGGCTACTCGACGCTGCGCGCGACCTCCACGGTGCCGTCGTCCGCGGGCACGGTGCCCATCAACAACGGCAACGCGAGCTTCGGTCCGGTGACGCTGACGCAGCTGAACGGTTCGCTGATCGTCAACGTGGTGACGCCGCAGGGCCGTCCGGCGGTGGGCGCGAAGGGCGTGCTGGAAGTGGACCGCGCGGGCTCGGTCATCCTGAGCAACTACGACCAGGCCAACTCCGTGGTGAGCAAGGTCTACGTGGAGGCCACGGCGGACTCCAACGGCGTCCTGACCTTCAGCGGCATCCCCTCCGGCGTGGAGCTGGCGCGGCTGAACGGCACCTACAACCTCTGGATCGCGCCGATGGACTCCAACGGCGACGGGGTGGTGGACACGGGCGGCTACGTGAAGAGCTACTCGGGTGGCGCCATCGTGGCGACCCAGACCACGACGCTCGCGCAGCTGTCCTACTCGAAGCCGTCGAACGTGGCGCTCACCATCGAGGGTGGCAACGTGTCCAGCCTCAAGGGCGCCGTGGAGACGGATCCGCTCCGGAACATGGTGCGTCCGGGCGAGCCCATCTACGTGTACTTCAACCAGCCGGTGCAGCCGGGCTCGCTGCTCGTGCGCCTGACGGACGAGTACGCGAAGGAGTCGCTGCCGGTGACGGCCTCGGTGAACGTCGGTGGCTACTCGGCGACCATCACCCCGGCCAACGGCATCGTGCAGGAGGGCAAGGAGTACAACATCTTCGTGCGCGCCGTGTCCGCCGAGGGTGGCAGCAACTACAGCCGCACGGGCTTCTTCTTCGGCGGCGACCAGTCCGCTCCGAAGGCCGTGACCATCGCGGAGATCCGGTACCAGGAGGTGGAGCGGCCGCCGGCGGTTGGCGCGTTCCAGCTCAATTCCAATGAGACCGTTTACGTGACCTTCAGCGCGCCCATCGCGAAGCAGGTCGGCCAGTCCGTTCAGGTCCTCTTTGGTGCCGACATCGACGGCGTTGGCGGCACGGGTGGCAACTCCTTCGGTGAGATTGGCAACAACAGTGGCCAGGGCTTCCCCCTGGAGATGGCCGAGCCGACGAAGCCCATCCAGACGCGCACGCCGGCCGAGCTGCCGGTGTTTGGCATCCAGCCGTCCGGGTACAGCACCCGCTATTCCTTCATCTACAGCGGCAACCCCCTCGTCGGC
This sequence comes from Corallococcus exercitus, assembly GCF_003611585.1. Classification (GTDB taxonomy): domain Bacteria; phylum Myxococcota; class Myxococcia; order Myxococcales; family Myxococcaceae; genus Corallococcus; species Corallococcus exercitus. Next base: position 11,588 of record NZ_RAVW01000161.1, read on the forward strand.
ACGGACCGGATGCGTGTCCAGGTGGTATTCAGCAACCTGGCGCCCGTCCTGGGCACCAACGACACCTACGAGTCCATCTGGGGCCAGCCGATCAACGCGGACCTGGAGCTGACGGGCATCATCCAGCAGCCCCCGCCGGCCCTGCCTAATCCTTGAGCTTGGCTGCATCGGCCTGACATAGGAGGTTGAGTCCTCCTGGATGCCCCCGTGAAGCCCATGCTTCGCGGGGGCATCTTCGTTTCACGTGTCCCCGAGGTGGGATCCTCCCGTCTTGAATGGAGACGTGTCCCCGCGTCGCTGGACGCGCAACGTATCGGGGATGCATACGGATCGGGTCCGCTTCCGGATGGACTCCTTCTTGCTCAGCCGTGGCCCCATGAAAAACCTCAGCTCCATCCTGTTGGCGATGCTGCTCATGCCCGCGGCATGCATCCAGATTCCCGAACTGGAGCCCGGTGCTGCACCGGATTCTGGAAGCCCGGACACGCGTCCCATTCTGCTCAACTGGCTGTCACCAACCTCGGACAGTTCCACGAACGGCGCGCTCCAGGTCCATGTGGAGGTCGTGGGGCCGGTGCCGGACCGGGTGGAACTCCTGGTGGATGGCGCTCCTGTCACGACGCTGGACGCGCCGTATTCGTTGACGTGGGAGACCTGGCGCGTTTCAGAAGGTGCCCATGTGCTCGTTGTCCGTGCTCTCCGAAACGAGCAGGTCTTCCTGAGCGCTGAGCGCACCGTGGTGGTTGATCGCACGCGCCCTTGGATGATCGCCCAGGTTCCGGCCATCAGCGCCTCCGATGTTGCTGTGCGGACGCCCATCCAGGCGACCTTCTCCGAGCCGCTGGACGGCGCCAGCGTGAACGGGCAGTCGATTCAACTGGTGGCTGAGGACAGGCGCCTGGATGCGAGCATTCTCCTTTCAGGGGATGGCCGGACCCTGACCTTGAATCCAACGTCTCCCCTGCCGGTCAATCAGCGAATCGAGGTGGTGATGGCTGACACGGTTGTCGATTTCGCCGGCAACCGGCTTGAGTCCACGAGGCCAGCGTGGGTGTGGTCCGTGCCCGCTTATCTCCAGTGGGGAGCGCCGCAGACTTTTGGAAAGATTGAGGAGAGCACCGCCGTTGAGACGTCACTTCGGGTGGGGAGTGACGCCCGGCCTGTCGTGGCCTGGACGCAAAACGGTACGGTTCGCGCGAAACGCTGGGCGGGCGAGGACTGGGAGTACCTGGGGGCTCCCATGTCTGGAGCCACGGGCAGCGACATCTGGGGAAATGCGTTGCAGATCGACCCTGAAGGACGCCCGATGCTCGCATGGTTGGAATACACCACCGGCTCCCAGAACCAGATCCATGTCCGGCGATGGAACGGAACGGCCTGGGAGCCCATGGGCACATTCATGACAACCAGCCTCGCGCAGGGATACATCCCGTGGATGGGCTTCAGTTCCGGTGTCCGAGCTCTTCCTGTTGTGGCATGGCGCGAGCGCAACACCACGCAGGAACAAGTCGTGTTCCGCCAGTGGAGTGGAAGCAATTGGGTTTCAATGGCTGCGCCAGTGCCAATGAAGAGCTCGACGACCGTCAATTACATGGGGTTCGACCTGGATGTGTCCGGAAGACCGGTCCTCACTTTTAGCGAGACTGAGTCGGGCAAGGCCGCGGTCGGGCGTGTGATGCAGTGGACCGGGACCGCCTGGACGGACCTCTCCGCGGGTCTTGGTTTGCTGCCAATGACCCGTGTTGTTGATGACGCCGGACGAGTGCTTGTGGGGGGGAGCGGCTGGGGAGAGGGGGTGCGCGCAGGGCTCATCAAGCAATGGGATGGAACCACCTGGGTGACGGTCGGCAAGCCGTTGGCGGACATCGCCGGCGGGATGGATCCAGGGGTGGACGCCATGGCGCTGGACTCCCACGGGTCGCTGGTTGTTCTCGCGAGCGAAGCACCCTCCGCGACCGAGACGGCCAGCCGGATTGGGCAGACCCGACGCTGGACGGGAACCCAATGGGAGCCTCTGGGCGGCATCTTGAAACCAAGCCCGGGCAGCCTGTTGTGGGGGATCCCCGACTTCGCCCTCGCGGGGGACAACGAGCCCATCGTGTCGTGGACAGAGAAGGTCCAGTCGGCCGACACGTTCATCTGGGCAGTCCACGTCTACCGCCTCAACCAGTAACCCCCACCCCCAGTCCCTCCGCCCACCTACACTGTCGTCCACTGTCCCCCTGTCGCTCAGCGGACAACGGACCTACCCTGGGATCCGTCCAGGGAAATCTTGCGAGAACGGGCGCTTTTTCGTGGACGTGTTTAGATTCGTCCCGCCCCTCCCCTGCATGCGAGGCCTCTGCTCCATGAAGAACGCGGTCCTGACATCTCCAGAGGGTGAGCCAACCGCGAGCGGTGGGCCCGCTCCCGTGAACTCCGCCAAGCAGCGCGTTCTCGTCGTCGACGACTTCGACGATGCCCGCGAAATGTACGCCGAATACCTGGAGTTCTGCGGGTTTGAGGTGGACACCGCCAAGAACGGCCTGGAGGCCGTGGAGAAGGCCCAGGAGGGGGAGCCGGACATCATCCTCATGGACCTGTCCCTCCCCGTCATGGATGGCTGGGAGGCGACGCGGCGCATCAAGCAGGACACCCGCACGCGCGACATCCCCGTGATGGCCCTCACCGGCCATGTGCTCGCCGGCAACGCCGAGCACGCCCTCTCCGTGGGCGCGGACGAGTTCGTCGCCAAGCCCTGTCTGCCCCAGGACCTGGAGAACAAGATCCGCAACATGCTCAAACCCAGCAAGGCGAAGCCCCGCTCGGGTCAGGAGTAACCCCAGGCTCCACCCGGGAGTGTCCATGGATGGACACTCGGGTGCGGCAGCCTGCGACGGGGCGGGCTCCCGCGGGCCCCCCGGTTGACCCCTGGACGCGGGAAACGTAGGCAACCCTGGTGGGCTCTCCCGCCTCGTCCTCTCCGCCCGATGCGTGGACTCCTCCCGAGGAGTTCGACGAGTACCGCATCGTGCGGCCGCTCGGACGCGGGCGCACGGGCCGGGTGTACCTGGCGCACGACACGCTCCTGGAGCGCCCGGTCGCGGTGAAGTTCATCCCGTCGCTGGGCTCCAACGCGCTCGCGCGCTTCCTGGTGGAGGCCCGCGCCGCCGCCCGCATCCAGCACCCCAACGTCGTCACCCTGTACCGGGTGGGGCAGCTGGAGGATCAGCCGTACCTCATCTCGGAGTTCATCCGGGGCGTCAGCCTGGACCGGCTGGCCCGGCCCGTGCCCTGGGAGCGCGCGCTGGGCATCGGGCGGGACCTGGCCCGGGGGCTGGGCGCCGCCCACCGCCGGGGCGTGCTCCACCGCGACATCAAGCCGGGCAATGCCGTGCTCACGGAGAGCGGCGAGGTGAAGCTGCTCGACTTCGGCCTGGCCAAGCTGCTCGACCGCGCGGAGGCCGGTGAGTCCACCGCACCGCGCGCGCCCCTGCCGCCGCCGGAGCTGCCCGCGGACTGGGATCCGGAGTCCAGCCCCGCCCTGGGCGCCCGCTCGCTGGACGGCGTCTTCCTGCCGTCCCTGCCGCGCGGCGCGCTGGTGGGCACGCCCTACTACATGTCCCCGGAGGCCTGGGCGGGCGAGGAGCTCTCCGCACGCAGCGACGTGTACTCGCTGGGCGTCGTGCTCTACGAGCTGTGCGCGGGCCGGGGCCCCTTCCGCGACGTGCCCTGGCGCGAGCTGTCCGAGGCGGTGCGCACCCGCGACGTGCGCCCCTTGCTGGAGGTGGCCCCGTCGGTGGACCCCGGGTTCGCCGCCGCCATCGACAAGTGCCTCAAGCGCGACCCGGCCCAACGCCATGCGTCCGCCGCGCAGCTGCTCGACGCGCTGGAGGCGCTGACGCGCGAGGAGACGCCGGTCGCCGTGCCGGAGGGCAATCCCTACCGCGGCCTCCAGGCCTTCGAGGCCGAGCACCGCGCCCTCTTCTTCGGCCGCCGCCGCGAGCAGCGCTCCGTGCTGGAGCGGCTCAAGGCGGAGGCCTTCCTGCTGATGACGGGCGACTCCGGCGTGGGCAAGTCGTCCCTGTGCCTCGCGGGCATCCTCCCCGCCGTGGCGGACGGCGCGCTGGAGGACGGCCGGCGCTGGCGCACCGCGCGGCTCGTGCCCGGGCGCAGGCCCGTGTCCGCGCTGGCCGTGGCGCTCGCGCCGGTGCTGGAGGTGGACGAGGAGCCGCTCGCGGAGACGCTGCGCCAGGACCCCACGTCGCTCGGCCGCAGGCTGCGCGCGAAGCTGGGCACGCAGGGCGCGCTGCTCCTCTACATGGACCAGCTGGAGGAGCTGGTGACGCTGTCCCCGCCGGAGGAGGCCGCGCTCGCGGGCGCCGCGCTGGGGTCGCTCACGGAGGCCGCCGGGGGCCTGCGGCTGCTCGCCACCGGCCGCAGCGACTTCCTCACCCGCCTCACCGCCGTGCCCGGCCTGGGCCCGGAGGTGCCGCATGCGCTGTACCTCCTGCGGGCGCTCACCCCGGAGGAGACGCGCGAGGCCATCGTGGGCCCCGCCCGTGTGAAGGGCGTGCGCTTCGAGTCCGAGGGCGTGGTGGACGCGCTCGTCGCCTCCACGGCGGCCTCCGATGGCGGCCTGCCGCTGCTCCAGTTCGCGCTGGCGGAGCTGTGGGACGCGCGCGATGAGTCCCGGGGCGTCATGACCCAGGCGGCGCTGGACTCGCTGGGCGGGGTGTCCGGCGCGCTCGCCCGCCATGCCGACGCCGCGGTGGCGCGCCTGCTGCCGGACCAGCGCTCGGCGGCGCGCGGGGTGATGCTGCGTCTGGTGACGGCGGACGGCACCCGCGCGCGCAAGACCGACCGCGAGCTCGTGGGCGATGACCCGCGCTACCGCGCCGCGCTGGAGGCCCTGGTGCGCGCGCGCCTGCTCGTGGCGCGCGAAGGGGAGGGCGGCACCGCGTACGAGCTGGCCCACGAAGCGCTCCTCACCGGGTGGGCCACGCTGGCGCGCTGGCTGGTGGAGGCGGGCGAGCGCCGCGAGGTGCAGGCCCGGCTGGAGGCCGCCGCCGCGCAGTGGGAGCGCCTGGGCCACGCGCGTGAATCACTCTGGGGCCCGCGCCAGCTGGCGGAGACGGAGCTGCTGGAGCCGTCCGAGCTCACCCAGCGCGAGCAGTCCTTCCTCAGCACGTCCCGCCGCACCGGCGTGCGCAGCCGGCGCCTGAAGCTGGGGCTGGCGCTGGGCTTCCTCGTGTCGCTGGGGCTCGTGTACGCGGGCCTCCAGTGGCGCGAGCGCCACGTCCTCAACGCGCGCGTGCGGGGGGAGCTGGCCGCGGCCGGCTCGGGGCTGGACGCCGTGCGCCGCGAACGCGACGCGCTCCAGGCCGAGCGCGCGGAGGCCTTCCAGCTCTACGACACCGGCCACAAGGCGGACGGCGACCGGAGCTGGGCGAAGGTGGCCGGGCACGGTGCCCAGCTCTCCCACCACTTCGACGCCGTGGCGGACCGGCTGGAGCGCGCGCTGGCGCTGGCCCCCGCGCGCACCGACGTGCGCGACGCGCTGGCGGACTTCCTCTACGAGCGTGCCCTGTGGGCCGAAAACGAGCGCGAGCCCGTGCTGCCCGCACTCATCCAACGCCTGCGCCTCTACGACGTGGACGGCGTGCGCTGGAGCCACTGGAACGCGCCCGCGCACCTGTCCCTCCAGGTGGACGCACCCGGGGCCTCCGCGGAGCTGCGTCCCGTGTCGCGCGAGGCCACGGGGCCGGAGACCGTGGGCGAGCCCCTGCCTTCCCCGGGCGCGCTCCCCTGGACCGACGTCGCCGTGCCTCCGGGGGCCTACCAGCTCACCGTGCGCGCACCGGGCCACGAGGACTCCGTGCAGCCGCTGCTCTTGACGCGCGGGGAGTCGCGGCGCGTCGCCCTGCCGCTCGTCCGCGCGGGCTCGCTCCCGCCGGGGTTCGCCTACGTGCCCCCGGGCGACGTGCGCTTCGGCAGCGCCGCCGAGTCCAGCGTGCGCGACTTCTTGAACGCCACCCCGCTGCACACGGTGCCCGTGCAGGGCTTCCTCATCGCCCGGCACGAGACGACGTACGCGGACTGGCTCCAGTACCTGGAGGCCCTGCCCCCCGACGAGCGCGCCCCGCGCCAGCCCCGCGTGGGTACGGGCGGCTACGCCGGGGGCCTGGCGCTGGAGCCGGAAGGCACCGGCTGGCGGCTGCGCTTCCAGCCCGGCGGCGTGCGCTACACGGCGCGGACGGGGGAGCCCGTGCGGTACGCCCGGCGCTCGCAGCGCACGGAGCAGGACTGGCGCCAGTTCCCCGTGAGCGGCATCAGCTTCGCGGACGCGGAGGCCTACGTGACGTGGCTGTCCACGTCCGGGCGCGTGCCGGGGGCGCGGCTGTGCTCGGAGCTGGAGTGGGAGCGCGCCGCTCGCGGCGTGGACGGCCGCGAGTACCCCCACGGCAGCCGGCTGGGCCCGGACGAGGCCAACGTGGACGTCACCTACGGCAAGGACCCGGGCGGCTTCGGCCCGGACGTCGTGGGCAGCCACCTCGCGTCTCGCAGCCCCTTCGGCGTGGACGACATGGCGGGCAACGTGTGGGAGTGGACGCGCTCGTGGCTGGAGCCCGGCCGCCCGGTGGCCCGGGGAGGCAGCTTCGCCTTCAACGTGACGAGCGCACGGTCCTCCAACCGGGAGCTGCCGGAGCCCTCGCTGCGCGACGTCACGGTGGGCCTGCGCGTGTGCGCGGACGCGCCCGTGTCTGGCGGCTGAGCACCACCGGACACTGGAACCCCCCGGGAACCGCGGAGCTGGCCCCGGGGTCGCTCACAACTGGAAGCCACTGGACGCTGCAAGTGCCCGGACGGGCCTGGCGCGGTTGCCGCTCCCGCGCCCCGGCCTGACCTTGTGACCTGAAAGACGGTGCGGGTCGGGGTCGGGGTCGGGAAGGGGCATCCAGATGAGGACGTTGCAGCGAGTGGTCGCGGCGTGTTTCGCCGTCGTGGCAGTGGGCTGTGGCACGGAATCGCCGGAGCTCGATGCTCCCTCCCTGCGCACGCAGGTGGCGGAGCTCGTATCTCCCAACGGGCGCAACCTCAATGGACGCAACCTCAATGGCCGCAACCTGAACAACGGTGAGCTGGGCGGCATGCTGGTGTCCGTGGCGTACGCGGGCGCCCAGTCCGCCTCCGGCAAGCCGCTGAGCAACGTGCGGCTGCAGGGCTCGGCCTTCGTCGGCCTGGACGGCGCCAACCCCGTGGCGGGCATGGGCTTCACCGGGGCGCGCTTCGTCGGCAAGATGGGTGACGGCAGCACCCTGCCCCTGCGCGTGGACAGCATCACCCAGGGCAGCGGCGGCGACAGCGACCTGTGGTCCTACCAGGTCTCCTACCAGGGCTCCGACGGCAGCTGGCGCTCCGTGTGCCAGGACGGCAACGGCGGGGCGCTCTCCGCCATCGCCGTGGCCGGCCGCTGGAACTACCTCCAGGGCGTGGCGGGCGGCGGCGAGAAGATTGAAGACGCCACCGCCTTCACCTTCGCCTGCGAGGGCGCCGCCATCGCGAAGTGCATGCACTTTGGCTACAAGCCCTGGGCCACCGTCAACGGCCAGAGCCTCGCGGGCCACCACCAGGCCTGCACCCGCATGGTTCGCGCGGACTTCTGCGGCGACGGCACGTCGCACACCACCGATGGCCAGTGGGTCAACCTCTACGACGGCGTGGGCGTCCAGTCCGACACCGAGTCCTGGAGCACGGAGGCCGAGTGGAACGAGGCCGGCGCCCGCTGCTTCACCTCGGAGACCCGCGCCCACGAGCCCGTGACGTGCTCGGGCTTCAACCCCATCCCGGACTGCGGCAGCACCAGCCACTTCCAGTCCGGCACCCGCCTCATCAGCGAGTCGCCCTACGGCGTCAGCGGCTTGTAACCAGACAGGTTACCGCAACCCCAGACCTGTAACGGATTAGGTTACAAAGTCCGGAAGTCGATAATTGTCGGTCCTTCATGTTATGAAAACGCCTCATTCGCCTCCGTGTCGCAAGGACCGGAGGGGATGGGGCGTTTTCCGCATTCACGGAGGGGGGACGGGACC
>NZ_RAVW01000162.1 GCF_003611585.1 Corallococcus exercitus
GCGGGGGGCGGGGTGCTCACAGGGGGCGCTACCCTACGTCGGTCCCGCGGGCGGTTGCACGCGCCCGCGGGACCGGGAACTGCTTGGACTCCGGACTACCAGATGACGGCGTCGAGGTACGCCGTCCCCTTCCACGTGCCCGTCGTCTGGAACTCCACGCCCAGCTGGTACAGCGGCGTGGTGGAGCCCGAGGGCAGCTTCACGGTGATGTTGTTCCAGGCGCCAGCCTTGAGGCTGCCGACGGCGATCCAGTTGCCCGTCCAGCGCCAGTTCGCGGACTCGCCCTCCAGGGCGTAGGGCTGGACGCCGGTGATCTTGCTGCCGGTGGGCAGCCAGAACCGGAACGTCACCGTCTTGCCGGACGGCACGGCCGCGTTGGCCACGGCCACCGTGCCCTTGCCGGACGTGCCGTTGAAGGGCACGGCCAGCGAACGGGTGCCCGCGTAGGCCTTGGACGTGGTGGTGCTCACGGACGACAGGGCGGCGCCGCTCGCGCTCCAGCCCTGCGCGCTGGACTCGAAGCCGTACTTCGAGGTGTCGCCCGGGGTGCCCGCGTCGGAGGAGCCGGTGCCCGCATCCGTGCCGGCATCCGGACGCGTCCCGCCGTCCACGCCACCGTCGGTGCCGGCATCCGGACGCGTCCCGCCGTCCACGCCGCCATCGGTGCCACCGTCCGGACGGGTGCCTCCGTCGGTGCCCGCGTCGACCGGCGGGGTGCCGGCGTCCACGGTGCCACCATCGGTAGTGCCACCGCCGCCCGGGGGCGGAAGCGTGGTGCCGGCCTCGGGCAGGAAGAGGCCGCCCGCGTTGAGGAACGCGCCCGCGCGCTGCTTCAGGTAGGGCTGGCCGTCGGTGCCCTGGTCGTTCTGGTAGGAGCTCTGACCGCCCGCGCCCGCGCCGAACATCAGGGCGACGACGCCCGAGTTGGCGAACTTGCGCCGGTGCGCGTCACCGCTCGCGCCGAAGAAGTACTCGGTGCGGTTGTCCTTGTAGCCCTGGCGCGCGCCACCGCTGTTGTTCATGTTGAGGTGGTTGGAGTTGCCCAGCGGGATCTGCCACAGCACCCAGCGCTTGCCGGTGGTCTGGTTCCAGAGGCGCAGCCACTCCGCATAGCGGTTGTACGAGCGCGACGTGAGGGACGCGGTGTCGCTCATGCTCCAGAGGTGGTCCACGCCCTGCGTGAGCCGGTAGAAGTCCGCGTCGCGGTCCAGCGGGTCGCCCACGAGCACGTCGTAGGTGGCGCCGGTGACGTTGGTGCCAAGCCCCAGCGGCTTGAGGAAGCTGACGACCGTGTCCACCTCCGGCTGGAGCGGAACCTCCAGCGAGTTGAGCAGGAGGTCCTTGCCGCTGGCCCACGCGGAGATGTGCAGGCCCAGCACGACGTTGTTCGCGCCCACGGCCTTGCGCAGCTGGAGGAACGCCAGGCTCCACCCGGCGACGGTGTTGGGCAGGCCCGCGAGCTCCGGCATGCCCGAGGCGGCGATGGCCGCGTACGCGTTGGGGTTGGAGGCCGTCTGGGACTGGAGGATGCCGACCGCGTCCGGTTCCACGTGCACGATGACCGGGCCGCCGAAGGTCTTCGCGCGCTGGAGGAGCAGCTTCACGTCCTCGAAGTAGCCGCGCATGGTGCTGGCGTTCTTCAGCTTCGCCAGCGTCTCCCCCTCGCCGCCGCCCGCCTCACCGAAGAGCTGGTAGTACGTGACGACGGGGACGTAGCCCTGCGCCTTCGTCTCCGTGAAGAAGCTGGCTGCCCAGCTGCCGTCATGGGCGCCGTAGCCCCAGTTGTCCGCCCAGCCCTTGGTGAAGTAGCGGTAGCGCGCGTCCCACGGGACGTCGCTGTCGCGCATCCAGGTCTGGCCGGCCTCCTCGAAGAGGCCCACCATCAAGCGGTTCTGGAAGGCCGGAGGCACGGGGCCCTGCACACCCGTGGCGGCCTGGGCAGTCAGCGCCCCGAGACACGTCAGCGTCAGCAGCGCCGCGAAGGCGCGTCGAATGGTGTTGGTCATGGGGGCGCTAGTACGCTCAGGCGCCCTCAGTCCTTCCGCTATTACCCCGTGTGCCCCCTTGACCGTCCACTTCACGGTCATGCCACCGATGGCCCCCAGGCCCGCTATGCGACCGAGCTTCGGGGCGCTGCGTCCTCGATGCGCCGCAGGCACGCGGCAAGGTGCCGCGCCATGATCTCGACGTGGGGCGGTTCGATCATCGTCTGGTGATTGCCGGGCACGGGCAGCACCTCCAGCCCAGGCCGCACCAGCTCCCGCCACGGCTGCTCCGGATGCAGCGGGTGGGGTGGCACGTGCACCTGGGCCTTCAGGTACGTGGCCGGTCCCTCATAGGGCACGGGCTCGTAGCTGAAGAGGGCGCGCATGTGGGCCTTCCAGACGTCCAGGAAGATCTCCAGGTCGCGCAGCGAATACGAGTCCGGCACGGTCGCGCCTTCGCGGGCCTGGCGCAGCACCTCCTTCATCTGCTCGTGCGGAGGCAGTGAGCGCAGGCGCTGGGCGAGCGTCGGCGTGTCATCCCCGAACATGGCCGCGAGCAGCGCGGCGTCGTCCTCGAAGCGCGTGGGCATCTGGCCGGGGCCGGGCGTGTCGAGGAAGACGAGCAGCGCGGGAGGAATGCCCAGCTTGAGCAGGCGCTGGGCCATCTCGTAGACGATGGTGCCGCCCATGGAGAGGCCGACGAGGTAGTAGGGCCCTTGCGGCTGCCACTGGAGCATGGCGCCCAGGTGGTGCGACGCGAGCATTTCAATGCTCGTCAACGGAGGGCACTCGCCGTTCACGCCGGGGGCCTGGAAGCCATACACCGTGCGGTCGGGACCGAGCGCCCGCACCAGATCCTGGTAGCAGAACACCGTGCCGCCCACCGGGTGCATGCACCACAGCGGCGGAAGATCCGAGCGTCCCTGCTGGAGCCGCACGATGCCTTCGGGGAGCACGGGGCCCTGGGCGGCCACCGGTGCATCCGGCGTGAGCTTCGCCTGGATCCACTGCGCGAGCGCCGCGACCGTCGGACTCTGGAAGAGGACCTGGAGTGGGACCTTGAACGGGAAGTGCTCCGACAGCTTGGACACGAGCTGCGCCGCGAGCAGGGAGTGGCCGCCCAGGTCGAAGAAGCTCGCGGTGACGCTGATGGCCGTGCGTCCCAGGACCTCCGCCCACAGGTCCGCGACCCGCTGTTCCAGCGGCGTGCGAGGCATCACGCCGGCCTCCTCCGTGTCCGTGGCATCCGAAGGACGGGGCAGGGCGCGGCGGTCCACCTTGCCGTTCGCGTTGAGCGGCAGCGCGTCCATCAGCACGAACGCGGAGGGGACCATGTGGCTGGGAAGCGCAGCCTGAACATGGGCGCGCAGGTCGCTGGCGGTCACGGCATCGCGGAAGGTGACGTAGGCGACAAGCCGCTTGTCGCCCGGTGAGTCGTCCCGCACGAGGACCAGGGCCTCGCGCACGGACGCATGCTGGCGAAGGACGGCTTCGATTTCGCCCGGCTCGATGCGGAAGCCGCGCACCTTGACCTGATGGTCGCGGCGGCCCACGAAGTCGAAGGCACCGTCATGGCGCTGCCGGACGAGGTCGCCGGTGCGGTAGAGGCGTGCACCCGGGACAGTGGCGAAGGGGTGGGGGATGAAAGCGGCGGCGGTGAGGTCGGGCCGCGCCCAGTAGCCCCAGGCGAGGCCGTCACCGCCGACGAACAACTCGCCGATGATACCTGGCGCCACCGGGTGCAGATGCGCGTCCAGCACATAGGCCGTGCTGTTGGAGAGGGGCCTGCCGATGGGCACCGTGCCCGTGACGGGCTCCGTGACGGGGTGCCACGTGCTGAACGTCGTGTTCTCCGTGGGGCCATAGACGTGCAACAGCCTGCGGGGCCCACCGTGGGCCAGCAGCCGGTTCACGCAGGCCGGGTCCGAGGCCTCGCCGCCGAAGAGGAGCGTGGACAGACCGTTGAAGGCCGTGGGCTCCATCCGAGCGACGTGGTTGAACAGGGCCGTGGTGAGGAACAGCGCGGTGATGCGCTCGTCGCGCAGGCCCCGGGCCAGCGTCGCGGGGTCGATGATCTCCTCCTTGGAGAACAGGACGAGCGTCGCGCCGTTGAGCAGCGCGCCCCACACCTCGAAGGTCGAGGCGTCGAAGGACACCGTCGCCGCCTGGGCCACCCGGTCCTCCGGGCCGAAGGGGATGTAGTCCGGATCCATCACCAGCCGCATCACGGCCTGATGCGGAACGCAGACCCCCTTGGGTCGGCCCGTGGAGCCGGACGTGTAGATGACGTACGCGGGCTCCAAGGGATGGAAGTGCGTCGCGTCGTAAGGCGAGCCAGCATGAGCAGGGGCCTCCAACGCATCCATGCGGATGCACCCGACGCTGTCCGAAGAGAACCGGCTCGAGGTCGCGGTTCCCGTGATGATCCGATGCACCTTCGCATCGGAGATCATGAGGGCCAGGCGATCCGCCGGGTAGTCCGGATCCAACGGCACGTAGGCGCCACCCGCCTTGAGCACGGCGACCAGCGACACGATGAGGTCGATGGAGCGTGAGAGGCACACGCCCACGCGAGGCGCATCCCGTCCGACGCCCTGGGCCTTGAGCGTCCACGCGAGCTGATTGGCGCGGGCATCCAGCTCCGCGTAGGTGAGCGTCCGGGCACCGTGGCGCACGGCGATGGCATCCGGACGCGTGGCGACCTGTGCTTCGAAGGCCTGCACGAGGGAGCGGTCCCTTGGATAGGACCGGCCGGTGTCGTTCCATGCCGTGATGACCTGCTGGTGCTCCGCTTCGGAGAGCCAGGGCAGGGCGTGGATGCCCGCGTCGGGTTGACGGAGCGCGCCTTCGAGAAGGCGGCGGAAGTGGTCGGCCATCCGCTCGATGGTGCGGGGCTCGAACAGCGCGGTCGCGTACTCGAACGTGCCGCTGAGTCCTTCCGGGACTTCGGTCAGGGCCAGGGTGAGGTCGAACTTGGAGGTCGGGGTCTGGAGCTCCAACGCCTGGACCTGGAGGCCTGGAAGCTGGGGCGGTGTCCCGGGCGTGTTCTGCAAGGCGAACATCACCTGCACCAGCGGTCCATGGCTCAGCGCGCGTTCAACGTGCAGCTCCTCCACGAGCTTTTCGAACGGGAGTTCCTGATGCGCGTACGCGCCCAGCGCCCGGTCACGCACCTGCCGCAGCACTTCGCGGAAGGACGCACCGTCAGGCAGGTGGGCCCGCAGCGGCAGCGTGTTGACGAAGAAGCCGATGAGGCCCTCCAGCTCCTCGCGCGTGCGGTTGGCGATGGGCGTGCCGACGATGAAGTCCTGCTGGCCGCTGTAGCGAGACAGCAGCAGCTGGAAGCCCGCCATCAGCGTCATGAACAGCGTGGCGCCTTCCTGGCGGCCCAAGCCCTCCAGCGCTTCGAGCACGGTTCGCGGGAGGGTGAAGACATGGGTGGCCCCCGCGAACTGCTGCACGGAGGGACGGGGATGGTCGGTCGGCAGCTCCAGGACGTGCGGCGCGTCCGCGAGCTGCTGCTTCCAGAAATCGAGCTGCCGCTGGAGCACGTCGCCCTGGAGCCACTGGCGCTGCCACGCGGCGTAGTCCGCGTACTGCACGGGCAAGGCCGCCAGGTCGGAGGCCCGGCCCGCGTGACGCGCCTGGTATTCGGCGGACAGCTCCCGGTACAGCACGCCCAGGGACCAGCCGTCGGACACGATGTGATGCAGGTTGAGCAGCAGCACGTGGTGTCGAGCGTCCTCGCGCACCAGGAGGGCACGGAACAGCGGACCCTCCGAGAGCTCGAAGGGCGTCTCCGCGTCCTCGCGCAGCAGGGCTTCGGCCTCTTCCCGGGAGGACGCCTCGACCCGGCGGAGGGACACCGGCAGCCGGGGCAGGATGTGCTGCACGGGGGCGCCTTCACCCGGGAACACCGTGCGCAGGGATTCGTGCCGGTCCACGAGCGCCTGGAGGGCGTGCTCCATCACGTCCACGTCCAGCGTGCCCTCCAGCCGCAGCGCCATGGGCATGTTGTACGCGGCCCGGTCCGAGTGGAACTGGTTGAGGAACCAGAGCCGCTCCTGCGCGAAGGACAGGGGCGGCGGTCCTTCCCGGTGCTGAGCCTTGAGCGCGGGAACCGGATGGGACGGGTCCTGCGTCCGTGCCTCCAGTGCTCCCGCCAGGGCTTCGAGGGTGGGGAACTCGAAGAGGGTCCGCACGGGGACGGGGACGCCCAGCACCTGCGAGGTCCGGGAGACGATCTGCGTGGCCAGCAGGGAGTGGCCGCCCAGGTCGAAGAAGTTCGCATCGACGGGGATGTGCGCCCGTTGCAGCACCGCGCACCAGATGGCGCTCAACGTCTGCTCCAGCGCGGTCAGCGTCCGTGTGCCTGTCGGTGCCGGCTCCTCGCCCTCGGGGATGGGCAGTGCACGGCGGTCCACCTTCCCATTGGGAGTCATGGGCAGCGCGTCGAGCAGCACGAACGCGGAGGGGACCATGTGGCTGGGAAGCAGTCCCTGGACGTGGGTGCGCAGGTCGCTGGTGCTCACGGCGTCGCGGAAGGTGACGTAGGCGACCAGCCGCTTGTCACTCGGTGAGTCCTCCCGCACGAGGACCAGGGCCTCGCGCACGGACGTGTGCTGGCGAAGGACAGCTTCGATTTCACCTGGCTCGATGCGGAAGCCGCGCACCTTGACCTGATGGTCGCGGCGGCCCACGAAGTCGAAGGCACCGTCGTGGCGCTGCCGGACGAGATCTCCCGTGCGGTAGAGGCGGGCGCCCGGGACGGAGGCGAAGGGGTGGGGGACGAAGGCGGTCGCGGTGAGGTCGGGCCGCTCCCAGTAGCCCCAGGCGAGGCCGTCACCGCCGACGAACAGCTCGCCGATGATCCCCGGAGCCACCGGGTGCAGGTGCGCGTCCAACACATAGGCCGTGCTGTTGGAGACCGGGCGCCCGATGGGTACCGTCACCGCATCGGGTTCGACGCGCGTCGGAGAGAACCACGTGCTGTACGCCGAGTTCTCCGTCGGGCCGTAGGCGTGGATGAGGTGGTCGGGCGCGCTGTGGGAGAGGAGTGCGCGGATGCAGGTCGGATCCGCGGCCTCGCCACCGAACAGCAGCCAGCGCAGGCCCTTGAGGAGCGCCGGGTCGGTGCGCGCGACGTGGTTGAGAAGCGCCGTGGTCAGGAACAGGACCGTGATGCCTTCTTCACGGACCCGCTGCGAGAGCACCGTGGGTTCGATGACCTCTTCCTTGGACAGCAGGACCAGCGTCGCGCCATTGAGCAGAGCGCTCCACAGCTCGAACGTCGAGGCGTCGAAGGCGACCGTGGACGTCTGAGCCACGCGGTCCTCGGGACGGAGTTGGATGAAGTCCGGATCAAGAACCAGTCGGGCGACGCCCCGATGCGGGATGCAGACGCCCTTGGGCCGGCCCGTCGAACCGGAGGTGTAGATGATGTGCGCCAGGTCATCGCCCGTGCACGTATCCGGAGGCGCGTGGCGTGGCAGCCCGGCCGGCAGCGCGTCCCGCCGCAAGACCGTCCAGGGCCCTTCGGGGACCTGATCCGCGAGCGCCGACTCGGTGACGACCGCGACGAGCCGCGCATCGGTGGCCATGAAGGCAAGGCGGTCCGCCGGATAGTCCGGGTCCAGCGGCACGTAGGCACCGCCCGCCTTGAGGATGGCGACCAGCGACACGACGAGGTCGATGGAGCGAGGCAGGCACACGCCCACGCGCGGCGCATCCCGTCCGACGCCCTGGGCCTTGAGGGCCCACGCGAGCTGATTGGCGAGCGTGTCCAGTTCCTCGTAGGTGAGTGCACGGGCGCCGTGCCGCACGGCGATGGCCTCCGGCCGCGCGGCCACCTGCGCGTTGAAGGCACGCACCAGGGAGGCTTCGCGCGGGTAGGGACGCGCGCTGTCGTTCCAGGTGAATAGGACCTGCTGCCGCTCCGCCTCGGAGAGCCAGGGCAGGGTGTGGATGACGGCATCCGGCTGGTGGAGCGCGCCTTCGAGCAGCCGCTGGAAGTGGCCAGCCATCCGCTCGATGGTGCGGGGCTCGAAGAGTGCGCTCGCGTATTCGAGGACACCCGAGAGCCCGTCGCCCGTCTCCTCCAGCATCAAGCTGAGGTCGAACTTGGAGGTCTGGAGCGGCAGCTCCAGTGCCTGGACTTCGAGGCCCGGAAGCTGGGGCAACGTGCCGGGCGCGTTCTGCAGGGCGAACATCACCTGCACCAGCGGTCCATGGCTCAGCGCGCGTTCGACGTGCAGCTCCTCCACGAGCTTTTCGAACGGGAGTTCCTGATGCGCATACGCGCCCAAGGCCCGGTCGCGAACCTGCCGCAGCACTTCACGGAAGGACGCACCGTCGCGCAGGTGGGCCCGCAGCGGCAGCGTGTTGACGAAGAAGCCGATGAGGCCTTCCAGCTCCTCGCGCGTGCGGTTGGCGATGGGTGTGCCGACGATGAAGTCCCGCTGGCCGCTGTAGCGCGACAGCAGCAACTGGAAGCCCGTCATCAGCGTCATGAACAGCGTGGCCCCTTCCTCTCGGGCCAGGGCCTCCAGCGAATGTCGGAGCGCGGAGGGCAAGGCGAAGCGGAACGTGGCGCCCTCGAACCGCTGCACCGCGGGACGCGGGCGGTCCGTGGGCAGCTCCAGGACATGCGGCGCGTCCGCGAGCTGCTGCTTCCAGAAGTCGAGCTGTCGCTGGAGCACGTCCCCCTGGAGCCACTGGCGCTGCCACGCGGCGTAGTCCGCGTACTGCAAGGGCAGCGGGGACAGGTCCGGCGCGTGGCCCTGGAGACGTGCGTGGTACTCGGAGGACAGCTCGCGGTAGAGCACGCCCAACGACCAGCCATCGGACACGATGTGATGCAGGTTGAGCAGCACCGAACACGTGCCTTCGAGCTGGAGCAGGAGCGCCCGGAACAGGGGCCCCTTCGCGAGGTCGAAGGACCGCTCCGCCTCCTGCCGCAAGCGCGCCTGGATTCGCACGTCCTCCGGCCCCGAGGCATCGAACCGCTGGACCTCCAGCGTGAGGACGGGCTCGTCGGCGATGTGCTGCGTGGGTCGGTCGCCCTCGGGGAACGTGGTGCGAAGGGACTCGTGCCGCGACACGAGTGCTTCCAGACTGGCGCGCAGCACCGCGACGTCCAGTGGCCCGTCCAGGCGCAGGGCCATGGGCATGTTGTAGACGCCCGGGGCCTCATGGAGCCGCCCCAGGAACCACAGCCGCTCCTGCGCGAAGGACAGCGGAAGCAGTCCGGATCCACGCGGCGTCAGCGGGATGCGCGAGGACTCCCGGTGTCCTTCCGCGAGCAGGCCTTGCACGACCCGGACGAACGCCTCCAGGCGCGGTGCTTCAAAGAGGGCGCGCACGGGCAGGGACACGCCCAGGGCCTCCCGAACGCGTGACACCACCTGCGTGGCCAGCAGCGAATGGCCGCCCAGGTCGAAGAAGTGGGAGTGCACCCCCACCTCGCGCCCGCCCAGCACGGAGGCCCAGATCCCGGCGACCCGCGCTTCGAGCGGGCTCCGGGGCGAGATGAAGTCCTCGGTGCTGGAGGCTTCGGGGACGGGGAGCGCACGCCGGTCGATCTTCCCATTGGGCGTGAGGGGCAACGACTCCATCACCACGAACGCGGAGGGCACCATGTGGCCCGGGAGCCGGGCCTGGAGGAACTCGCGGAACACTGCATCCGCGACATTCGTGGCCGCGACGTAGGCCACGAGCCTGCGGTCACCCGGCGTGTCCTCGCGCAGCAGGACGAGTGCCTCCCGTGCGGCCGGGTGCTGACGCAGGGCCGCTTCCACTTCGCCCAGCTCGATGCGGAAGCCGCGCAGCTTCACCTGGTGGTCGCGGCGGCCGACGTATTCCAGGACGCCATCCGCCCGCTGCCGGACCAGGTCCCCGGTGCGATAGAGCCGAGCGCCGGGCGTGTCGCTGAACGGATGGGGAATGAACTTCTCCGCGGTGAGGCCGGACCTGTCCCAGTACCCGAGCGCCAGTCCGTCGCCACCCACGAACAGCTCGCCCACGACGCCGGGAGGAACCAGTTGGAGCCGGGCATCGAGCACGTACGCCGTGCTGTTGGCGAGCGGTCCACCGATGGGCACGGACTCGACGCCCGCGTGCGGCACCCGGTGCCACGTGCTGAACGACGTGTTCTCCGTGGGGCCATAGCCGTTGATCAGCGCCGTGGGTCCACCGTGCGAGAGCACCGCGTTGACGCTGGCGACATCCGCGGCCTCGCCGCCGAAGATCATCCAGGACAGGTGGCGGAAGGCCTCGGGCCGCGTGCGGGCGACGTGGTTGAACAGCGCCGTGGCCAGCACCATGTGCGTGACGCGCTCTTCCTGGAGCCTGCGCGTCAGGACGTCCGGGTCGATGATCTCGTCCTTGGTGAACAGGACCAGCGTGGCCCCGTTGAGCAGCGCGCCCCAGATCTCCAGCGTGGACAGGTCGAACGCGATGGTCGTGGACTGCGCCATCCGGTCGCCGGGCCCCAGGTGCACGTAGTCGGGGTTGAGCACCAGCCGCACCACGCCCTGATGCGGGATGCACACGCCCTTGGGCCGGCCCGTGGAACCGGAGGTGTAGATGATGTGCGCCAGGTCCACCGGCATCACGGCCTCGGCCGCGGGCTCGTCCAACACGGCATCCCAGGGAACATCCAGGCACACCGGTGTCCATGAACCCGGGGGTAGCCCGGACGCCAGGGCCTCATGCGTGACGATGGCGACCAGCCGCGCATCGGTGGCCATGAACGCGAGCCGCTCGGAGGGATGCTCCGGGTCCAGCGGGACGTAGGCGCCGCCCGCCTTGAGGATGGCCAGGAGCGACACGATGAGGTCCACCGAGCGCGGCAGGCACACGCCCACCTGCGGCGTACGCCGGCCCACCCCCAGGGTCCGCAGCCGCCGGGCCAGGTGCTCCGCTCGCGCATCCAGCTCCGCGTACGTGAGCGTCACGGCGCCATGGCTCACAGCGATGGCGTCGGGTCGCCGCGCGACCTGCGACGCGAAGGCGTCCACGATGGACAGCTCCGAAGGGTAGGGACGTGCCGACGCATTCCAGTCCCGGAGCACCCGCCGCTGCTCCACCTCCGACAGGAAGACCGCGTCCCCCGTGGCCCGGTCCGGCGCCTCCACGAAGCAGCGCAGCACCTGGAGGTAGTGCTCCATCAGGCGCTCGATGGTGGCCGCATCGAACAGCGCGGTGGCGTATTCGAGCGTGCCCACCAGCTCATCGCCGGCCCCCTCCAGCGCGAGGAACAGATCGAACTTGGACGTGCGCGTGTCCAGCGTCAGCGGGGTGACGGTGACGTCCGGGAACTGGAGCCGCGACGTGGGCGCGTTCTGGAGCGCGAACAGCACCTGGATGAGGGGCGTCCGGCTCGCTTCGCGTTCGACCTGGAGCGCTTCGACCAGCTTCTCGAACGGCAGGTGTTGATGGGCGTAGGCCCCCAGCGCGCGGTCGCGCACCTGTCCGAGGAGCTGGAGGAACGAGGGTTCCCCCTCGAAGCGCGCACGGATGGGCAGCGTGTTGACGAAGAAGCCGATGAGCCCTTCCAGTTCCTTCCGCGTGCGGTTCGCGATGGGCGTGCCCACCACGAAGTCCCGCTGGCCACTGTAGCGCGCCAGCAGCACCTGGAAGCCGGTGAGCAGGGCCATGAACAGCGTGGCCCCTTCCCGTCGGGCCAGCTCATCCAGCGCACGGTGGAGGCGCGCGGGAACCGTGAAGCGATGGACGGCGCCCTCGAACCGCTGCACGGCGGGCCGCGGCCGGTCGGTGGGCAACTCCAGCACATGCGGCACGTCCGCGAGCTGCTGCGCCCAGAAGCCCAGCTCCCGCTGGAGCACGTCCCCCTGGAGCCACTGGCGCTGCCACGCCGCGTAGTCGGGATACTGGATGGGCAGGGACGACAGGTCCGTGACGGCTCCGCGCGCGCGGTACGCGGCGGACAGCTCGTGGTACAGCACGCCGAAGGACCAGCCATCGGAGACGATGTGGTGCAGGTTGAGCACCAGCACGTGCCGCCGCTCCGCTTCACGGATGAGCAGCGCTCGGAACAACGGTCCCCGGGCCAGGTCGAACGGCCGTTCCGCTTCACGCTGCATGCGCGCGAGCGTCTCTTCTTCCGAATGAGCCTCCGCGCGCTCCAGCGTCACGGGCAGGTGCGCGGCGACGTACTGGATGGCGGCGCCTTCACCGGGGAAGGTGGTGCGCAGGGACTCATGCCGGTCCACCACGGCCTGGAGCGCCTGCTCGAGCACGGCCGGATCCACGGGCCCTTCCAGCCGGAACGCGAACGGCAGTGAGTACAGCGCGGAGCCCGGCATCCACTGGTCCAGGAACCACAGCCGCTGCTGCGCGAACGACAGCTGCTCCCGCGCCGCATCCGCGCACGGAGGGATGGGCGCCTCGGCACGCTCCGCTGCTGGAGCAGCCGCCTCCAGCGCGGCGGCGAAGTCCCGCAGGATGGGAAAGGCGAACAGCGAGCGCAGCGGGACGGGACGCCCGAGCACATCGCACAGCCGGCCAATGGCCTGCGTGGCCAGGAGGGATTGCCCACCCAGCTCGAAGAAGTCCGCCGTGGCGCTGACCGCGTCCACGCGCAGCACGTCCGCCCAGACCTTCGCGACGGTCCGCTCCAGCGCGGTCTCCGGCGCGACGAAGTCCTCCTCGGCCCCGGGGCACTCGCGCGGATCCGGCAGGGCTTTGCGCTCCACCTTGCCGTTCGCGGTGAGCGGCATCGTGTCCAGGACGACGATGGCCGAGGGCAGCATGTGCGCGGGCAGGTGTCCCTTCAGGTGGGCCCGCAGCACCGGCGCCGTCAGGGGCTCGGAGGCCGTCACGTACGCCACCAGCCGCCGGTCCCCCGGCACGTCCTCGCGCACCATCACCACGGCCTCCTGCACGGAGGCATGCAGGCGCAGCGCCGCTTCAACCTCTCCCGGCTCGATGCGGAAGCCGCGCACCTTGACCTGGTGGTCCACGCGTCCCACGAAGTCCACCGCGCCGTCCTCGAGCCTGCGCGCGAGGTCCCCCGAGCGATACATGCGCGCGCCCGGTTCGGTGCTGAAGGGATCCGGCAGGAACCGCTCGGCGGTGAGCTCGGGGCGCTCCCAGTAGCCCCACGCGACGCCGGTGCCTCCCGTGTACAGCTCGCCCACGGCGCCCACGGGCAGCTCGCGGCCCTCCGCGTCCAGCACGTACATCCGCGTGCCGGAGATGGCGTGGCCAATGGGCGCGGGCTCGGAGCCGAGCGGTGCGCGCAGGAGCTGGCAGCTGGTGAAGGTGGTGTTCTCCGTGGGGCCGTAGCAGTTGAAGATGCGCGTGTGAGGCAGGGCCTCCAGCGCCCGGCGCGCGTGGGGCAGGGACATCACCTCGCCGCCCGTGTAGAGCTGCCGCAGCGTCTCCGTGCCCGGCAGGCCCCGGTCCACCAGCGTGTTGAACAGGCCCGTGGTGAGGAACGCCGTCGTCACCCGCTCCGCGCTCAGGAAGTCGCCCAGCTCGTCCAGCGCGGCGGCCCCGCGCGAGAACACCGCCACGCGGCCTCCATTGAGCAGCGCGCCCCAGAGTTCGAACGTGGACGCGTCAAAGGCCACGGGCGCCAGCTGCAACAGCACCTCGTCCGGCCCCAGGTGCACGTAGTCCGCGTCCAGCACCAGCCGCAGCACGCCCCGGTGGGGCACGCACACGCCCTTGGGCCGGCCCGTGGAGCCGGACGTGAAGACGACGTAGGCCAGGTCGTCCTCCACCACGTCCCGCGCGATGGGCCCTTCACCGAAGCCCGCGAGCCCATCCGCCTGCGTGTCCAGGCACAGCGTGCGCCAGTCCCCCGAAGGCAGCCGCGACTCCAGCCCGGCGTGCGTGACGATGATCCGCACGCGCGAATCCGTGGCCATGAACGCAAGCCGCTCCGAGGGATACTCCGGATCCAGCGGGACGTACGCGCCCCCCGCCTTGAGGATGGCGACGAGCGTGACGACGAGGTCCACCGAGCGCGGCAGGCACACGCCCACCTGGGGCCGCTCACGGCACACGCCCTGTGCCTTCAACCAGCCTGCGAGCCGGTTCGCGCGAGCATCCAGCTCCGCGTACGTGAGCTGCTGTCCGTCACAGCGGACGGCGACGGCATGCGGATGGAGCGCGGCCTGGGCCTCGAAGGCATCAGCGATGTTGCGAGGAGCCAGACCCCTCGGGGACACGGGGGCGTCGACGGTCTCGGTCATGTCGACGCGCCGCCCCCGACGATAGGGGGAGTGCGGTGCCTCCGCGCGGGACACGGAGGCGGATGAAACAGGGGTGGCGCGTGCGTCGAATTAAGAGACGTTGACCCGGCGAGCGCAAGGTTGGCTGGCCGGTCACACTCCCGGTGGGGTGGATTCCTCGCGCACCAGCACGACCTGTCGCGTGCTCACCGATGTTTCACGGAGGGCAAACCAAGCCCGGCTCATTCGCGTCCACGTCCTGCAGCGCAAGCAGACACGTGAGCGCGTCCGGGTCCACGGAGTCCATCAGGTACGTGCGGCGCCACAGCAGAGCGGCGAAGCGCTTGGGCAGCTGCGAATCCGGAGCGACGAGCGCACGGCGCACGCCGTTGCTGCCCACCGCGGCCTTCGCCATCGCGGCCTCCAGCTTCGCGACGTCGTCGGCACAACCCTCCGGGCAGTTGTAGAGGAACACCGCGTGGCCGTGCTCCAGGTTGTGGATCCACGAACAGCGCGGCTGCTCCGTGTCGAAGCTGCGGCACGACAGCCACGTGGAGCAGTGCATGCCGGAGTTGGGCGGGTTCTCTCCGTTGCCGCACGCGGTGCTGCCGCACGAGCTCACGTGACTGGCCGACGCGGTGTCCGACAGCGGGAAGGTGTACCGCTCGCAGGCTTCGCCACCGGGCGCGGGCGGATCCTCGTTCGTCGAACCGCAGGCGACGAGGCACAGCGAGAAGAGGAGGGCAGGGAGGGCGCGAGGCATCCACCCCGTCATATCGCAACGGGCCCGCGCGCCTCATCGCCCCTGCGTCCCAGTGGCCTGTCAGGGCGCGACGCCGCGCCGCTCCACGTCCCGGTCGCTCAGCCCCCGGAAGCCCAGGGCCTCCATCAGGCGCAGGAAGTCCGCGGGGGGCAGGCTGCCGCCCGTGGCCCGCGAATGGCCGTGCGCGTACGAGCCGCCCATCGGCGGCAGGTCCAGCCCCCGCAGCAGCGCGAGCAGGTCCACCGGCGCGCGGCTTCGCAGCACGAAGTTCACGCGGCCTGGGAGGTAGCCCGTGTTGGCGGCGACGACGATGTGGTCCGGCAGCCGCTGCACCCAGCGCATCGCCACCAGCGGATGCACCTGCGCCTCGGAGCTGAACATCAGGAGCGCCAGGTTTCCCGCGAAGCGTGGCGGCGTCTTCGCGCACCGGGCCACCTCGCGCTGCACCTCCAGGCGGCAGTCGCGCAGCGCGTCCACGCCGGGCACGCGCCCCTCCGCGATGTCCGTCGCGCTGCCCGCACGCAGCAGCACCTGCATTGCCAGCGGTGCCGCGAACCGGCTGGAACGGCGGGCCGCGTTGAGCAGCGCCACCGCCTCCGTGACGGATGAACGCTTCGCCCGCCGCAGCGCGTCCTTGAGGAACGGCATCGGCGCGTCCACGCCCAGGTCCGCCACCGTCCCCAGCACCGCCAGCCACTCCAGCGGACCGGGCACGACGAACGACGACGTCAGCACGTACGTGAGCAGGCTCGTGTTCGCCACGGGCTCATGGCCATAGGCGGTGAGCACCTGCGCGCCGGGTGGAAAGGACTCCGACGCATGGTGATCCACGAGCAGCGTGGGCACCCCGGGCAGCAGCGGCTCCGCGCGGCTGCCCATGTCCAGCACCACCAGCGCCTCCGTGGACGAGGCCCCCAGCCGCTCCAGGAACCCCGGATGGTGGACGTCCTCTCCCTTGCCCGGCAGGCGCGCCGTCGGCCGGGCTCCCAGGGACTGGAGGGCCCGGAGCATCAGCACTCCGGACGTGAGCCCATCCACGTCCGTGTGCGGCGCGACGAGCACGTGCCTGTCCCGGCAGGCCTCCAGGAACTCGCGCGCCTGGTCCATCGCCGCCTCTGGCGCGGGCCAGTGCGCATCCTTCGTGTGTCCCAGGAGCATGAAGCAAAGCTGTCACTGCCTGTAGCGGCACGGCAGGGCGCGCCCGTCACGGCTGGTTGCCCTCCGGACGACCCCCCGGGTCCAGTCACACGGTGCAAGCGTGCCGACCTTTCCAGGCATGGAAGGCCTCTCGACCTATCGGCTGGGCTACGTGGCCCAATCCCTGACGCTGGGCGTGAGCGCCAGCCACACCTGCCGGCTTGCCACCGCGACGCCGCAGCGGCTGGAGGCGCTCGCCGCGCAGAACCTGGAGGAGCTGGAACAGCTGCTGCGCTTCAACGAGGCGCACGGCATCCAGCTGTTCCGCATCGGCTCGTCGCTCATCCCGTTCGGTTCGCACCCGGTGAACACGCTGCCGTGGTGGAAGACCTTCGCGCGCGAGTTCGCCTCGCTGGCCCGCATCGCGCGCCAGTCCCAGCAGCGGCTGTCCCTGCACCCGTCTCCGGCCGGCGCGTCGCTGTCCTCCCGTCATGAGCGCGTGCGCGACGCCGCCCTCGCGGAGCTGCGCTACAGCGCGCGGGTGCTGGACATGCTGGAGGCAGGCCCCGAGTGCCGCGTCGTCATCCACGTCGGCGGCGCCGCCCCCAGCCGTCCCGAGGCACTGGAGGCCGCGCACCGGATGCTGGACACGATGCCGGAGGAGCTGCGCCAGCGGATCACCATCGAGCACGACGACAAGGTCTGGACCGCACGCGAGGTGCTCCCGCTGGCCCGCGAGCACGGCGTGCCCATGGTGGGGGACAACCTGCACAACGCGGTGCTTCCTTCGGATCCGCCCCTGTCCGTGGAGGAATTGGTGCGCGAGGCCTCCGCCACCTGGCGTGCGTTGGACCTGCGGCCCAAATTCCACCTGGCGTCACAGAAGGCGGACGGGCGGCCCGGCGCGCACTCGGACTTCATCGTCCCGGAGGACTTCCAGGCCATGGTGGCCGCGCTCGACGGGCCGGCGGACTTCATGCTGGAGGCGAAGGAGAAGGACCGCGCGGTTTTCGCACTGCGTCGGGAGGCGGGGGCACGACGTTCACCCCGAGGACAGGGCGCGCGGGCCCCGTGACTTCGCGGGTGCGAGGGCAGGGCACTTCCCATAGTGTCCGCGCCCATGACCCGCTCCCCCCAGTCCTTGATTCGCGCGGCCCTGGCCGCCCTGTCGCTCGCGGCGCCCGCCGCCAGCGCGCAGACGACGCCCGCTCCGGCCGCGAAGGCCACGCCCGCGGAGGCGAAGCAGTTCGCCGAGAAGCTCAACGCGGACCTGAAGCAGCTCTGGACCCGCCAGGCCACCGCCGAGTGGATCAAGAGCACGTACATCACCGACGACACGGAGCGGAACGCCGCGTCCGTCAACGAAGAGGTGATGGCCTACGTCAACAACGCCATCAAGGACTCGCGCCGCTTCGACGGGCTGAAGCTGGACGCGGACACCGCGCGCATGCTGCACCTGTTGCGCGTGTCCCAGACGCTGCCCGCCCCCGCGAACCCCAAGCAGCGCGCGGAGCTGGCCGCCACCGCCGCGAAGCTGGAGGGCCTCTACGGCAAGGGCAAGTACTGCGGCAAGGACGGCAAGGGGAAGTGCCGCGACCTGGAGGAGCTGTCCGACGTGATGGCGGAGAGCCGCAACGCGGACGAGCTGCTGGACGCGTGGACCGGCTGGCACGCCATCAGCCGCCCCATGCGCCCGCTCTACACGCAGCTGGTGGACCTCTCCAACGCGGGCGCGAAGGACATCGGCTTCAACGACCTGGGCACGCTGTGGCGGTCGTCCTACGACATGACCCCGGCGGAGTTCGAGACGGAGGCGCAGCGGCTCTGGGGCCAGGTCAAGCCCATGTACGACGAGCTGCACTGCTACGTGCGCGGCCGGCTCGCGAAGCAGTACGGCGAGGCGAAGGTCCCCGCCGGCAAGCCCATCCCCGCGCACCTCTTGGGCAACATGTGGGCGCAGGAGTGGAACAACATCTACCCGCTGGTGGAGCCGTTCCCCGGCCAGGCCAGCCTGGATGTCGGCAGCGCCCTGGTGAAGCAGGGCTACGACGCGCAGAAGATGGTGAAGCTGGGTGAGAAGTTCTTCACCTCGCTGGGCCTCAAGCCGCTGCCGCAGACCTTCTGGGAGCGCTCGCAGTTCACCAAGCCGAAGGACCGCGACGTCGTCTGCCACGCGTCCGCCTGGGACGTGACGTACGACAACGACCTGCGCATCAAGATGTGCATCAAGCCCACCGAGGAGGACCTGGTCACCATCCACCACGAGCTGGGCCACGACTACTACTACACGTACTACTACAAGCTCCCCGTCCTCTTTCAGGCGGGCGCCAACGACGGCTTCCACGAGGCCATTGGCGACGCGCTCACGCTCTCCATCACCCCGGCCTACCTCCAGCAGGCGGGCCTGCTCAACGCGGTGGAGAAGAACGACAAGAACGTCATCAACCTCCAGCTGAAGGACGCGCTGGAGAAGGTGGCCTTCCTGCCCTTCGGCCTGCTGGTGGACCAGTGGCGCTGGGACGTGTTCAGCGGGAAGGTGAAGCCGGCGGACTACAACAAGAGCTGGTGGGCGCTGCGCACGAAGTACCAGGGCGTGGCCGCGCCGGTGGCGCGCACGGAGCAGGACTTCGACGCGGGCGCCAAGTACCACGTGCCGGCCAACGTGCCGTACACGCGCTACTTCCTCGCGCGGATCCTCCAGTTCCAGTTCCACAAGGCGCTGTGCGAGGCCGCGGGCCACAAGGGCGCGCTCAACGAGTGCTCCATCTACGGCAACAAGGCCGCGGGCCAGCGCCTGCAGGCCATGCTGGAGATGGGCGCGAGCAAGCCGTGGCCGGATGCGCTCGCCGCGATGACGGGCTCCCGCCAGATGGATGCCACGCCGATGCTGGAGTACTTCGCCCCGCTGCGTCGCTGGCTCCAGGAGCAGAACAAGGGCCAGAAGTGCGGCTGGTGACGTTTCACGGCTGACGTATCCAGGGAGTGGACTTCCCCCGGGACGGGCGCTTAGGCTTGCGCCCGTCTTGTAGGGTCGAACTCTGTAGGACCGGACGGCGACTCTTCCTGTCCGCGATGAAAGAAGAACAGCAAATGGCGACTGGTACCGTGAAGTGGTTCAACGACGCGAAGGGCTTCGGCTTCATCACGCAGGACGGCGGTGGTGAGGACGTGTTCTGCCACCACACCGCCATCAACATGGATGGCTTCCGCACCCTGGCCGAGGGCCAGAAGGTGGAGTTCGAAGTGACCAAGGGCCCCAAGGGCCTGCAGGCGCAGAACGTTCGCGCCGCCTGAGCCTGACCGTTTCCTGATTCACCCAAGAAGGTCCGACTCTCACGGGTCGGGCCTTCTGTATTTTCCGGAGCCCGCATGTCCGCCCCCACCTTCCGCC
>NZ_RAVW01000163.1 GCF_003611585.1 Corallococcus exercitus
AGCCTCCCGCCCGACCCGGTCTTCAAGAGAGGGGATGGCTCAGTCGCAATTGGACCAGGTCAGCCAGCCCTCCAGCCGAGATTCCCGTGATGGGGCGTCGGGGATGTCTTCGCCCGAGAGCGGTCCACTCAAGAACGAGCACCGAAGCCACGCTTCACCATTGTCAGGATGCGGCTCAATCCGGAAGTCGAAGAAGGCGTCCTGCGCCATGGCGCCGATGCCAGCTTCCAACCGAGCAATCAGGTCAGGAGGAGGTGGCTCTGACCACGACTTCCAGCAGGCCCCCATGAAGAGCTCGGGAGCACCTGGGAGCGGCAGGAGATAACCCACCGTTTCACTGTAATGGCAAGCAACATCATGCGTCTGGTTGCTATAGATAAATCCTTCAGGGTGGTCGACCAGGATGACAGCCCCCGAAATGATCAGCGATTCCAGACTGATCTCTGGTGGTTTCCGCTGCGAGCTCATGGAACGGGAGCCTACCCTGGCACGACCGGCGGCGACTTCCTGCTGAAGGGGTGAGCGTTCCACCGGGAACCCCGCGCGACACAGGGTCCCGGCGGAGCCTTCTGATCAGCCCTGCTTCAGCGCCGCACCAATCGCATTCGCGAACGGCGCCGTGGGCCGGCCAATCAGCCGGCTCAGCGTGCGGCTCGTGTCGTTCAGCTCCCCGCGCGACAGGCCCGCGTCCGCGTCCGCCAGCGTGTCCGCGAAGGGCTTGGGCACGCCCACCTGCTGGAGCGCCGCGGAGAACTCCGCCACCGGCAGGTCCACGTACTTCACCGGCTTGCCGGACTGGCGCGACAGCTCCGCCACGTACTCCGGCAGCGTGAAGCCCACGTCCCCCGCCAGCTCGTACACCTGGTTCTCATGGCCCGTGCCCGTCAGCACCGCGACCGCCGCGTCCGCGTACTCCTGCCGCGTCGCCGTGGCCACGCGGCCTTCCTTCGCGCTGCCCTGCACCACGCCGTACTGGAGCGCCGGCGCAATGTGCTCCGTGTAGTTCTCCACGTACCAGCCGTTGCGCAGGAACACGTACGGGATGCCCGACGCGCGGATGGCCTCCTCCGTCGCCTTGTGCTCTCCCGCCAGCGACAGGCCGCTGGTGTCCGCGCGCAGGATGCTCGTGTACGCCAGCAGCTTCACGCCCGCCTTCTTCGCCGCTTCAATCACCGCCGAGTGCTGCGGGAAGCGCTTCCCCACCTCGTTCGCGGAGATGAGCAGCACCGTGTCCCCCTTGCCGAACACCCCGCTCAAGGTCGCCGGCTGGTCGTAGTCCACCTTGCGCACCTGCACACCGCGCGCGGCCTGGTCCTTCGCCTTGTCCGGATTGCGCACCGCCACCGCCACCTGGCTCGCCGGCACCTTCTTCAGCAGGCCCTCGATGACGAACTGCCCCAGCTTCCCCGTGGCTCCCGTGACAACGAACATGGCTCCGCCCCTTCCTTCCCGCGCCCCAGGCGCGAAATCGAACTGGCACTTACCCTAACGGGGGTACTCACTTTCGGTAAGTACGCACCTTGTGGTAAGTGTCCCGTCATGAAGGCAAGCAAGGGCAATCCACTGCTGGAGAAGGTGAAGCAGCGCGGGGACCTGTACGCGGCGGCGTGTCCCTCGCGCGGCGTCCTGGAGCACGTCACCAGCCAGTGGGGCGTGCTGGTGCTCGTCGCGCTCAAGGAGGAGGGCACCCACCGCTTCAGCGAGCTGCGCCGCAAGGTGGGCGGGGTGAGCGAGAAGATGCTCGCCCAGACGCTCCAGGCGCTGGAGCAGGACGGCTTCGTCCACCGGGAGGCCCACCCCGTCATCCCCCCACACGTGGACTACAGCCTCACGCCCCTGGGGGAGGAGGTGGCCGTCCACGTGGAGGCGCTGACCACCTGGATTGAAGACAACCTGCCCCGGGTGATGACCGCCCGCACCAAGGCCCCGCCCCGCAAGAAGGCCTCCTGAGCGGCCCCGGGCCCGCCCGCCCGGGTGCCCTCCAGCGGGACGAACGGGAGCGCAGGAGACAGGCCCGCGTTAAGACTGCTCCCGTGCCCGCTGACACCCCGCTCCAGGTCCGCATTCTCGATGCCATCCGCGATGTCCCGGCCGCCCAGTGGGATGCCCTGGTCGCCGAGGGCGCGCCCCCCTTCGTGCGCCACGCCTGGCTGTCCGCCATGGAGGAGAGCGGCAGCGCCACCGAGGACACCGGCTGGGCCCCGCACCACCTGACGCTGTGGCGGGGCAAGAAGCTCGTCGCCGCCGCGCCCGCCTACCTCAAGTTCCACAGCATGGGCGAGTACATCTACGACTTCGGCTGGGCCAACGCCGCCGCCCAGCTGGGCGTGGAGTACTACCCGAAGCTGCTCGTGGGCGGCCCCCTGTCCCCCGCCACCGTGCCGCGCTTCCTCACCGCCCCCGGTGAAGACGCCACGGCCCTGCGCCGCGCGCTCCTCCAGGCCGCCGTGGACAGCGCCCAGGAGCAGGACTGCTCCGGCGTGCACGTGCTCTACCCCACGGATGAAGAGGCGGACTTCCTGGAGGAGGCCGGGCTCGCGCGCCGCATCACGCTCCAGTTCCATTGGAAGAACCCGGGCTACAAGAGCTACGACGACTACCTGGCCCGCTTCGACTCCAAGCGCCGCAACCAACTCAAGCGCGAGCGCGGCGCCGCGGCCACCCAGGGCATCCAGCTGCGCACCGTGCGCGGCGCGGACCTGACGCAGGAGCACGCCCGGCGCGCGTACACCTTCTACACGTCCACCTGCGAGCGCCACGCCTGGGGCCAGGTGCAGCTCACCCCCGGCTTCTTCGAGCGCGTCTTCCGCGACCTGCCCCACGCGGTGGAGATGGTGGAGGCGGTGAAGGACGGGCAGGTCATCGCCGGGGCCTTCAACCTGGCCACGCCGGAGCGGCTCTACGGCCGCTACTGGGGCTGCACGGAAGAGCACCCCTTCCTGCACTTCAACGTCTGCCTGTATCACTCCGTGGATGACTGCATCCGCTCCGGGCGCAAGGTGTTCGAGCCCGGCGCGGGCGGCGAGCACAAGGTGTCGCGCGGCTTCGAGCCCACCGCCGTGCACAGCGCCCACCTGATTTTCGACAAGCGCCTGGACAAGGCCGTGCGGAGCTTCCTGCGCATGGAGCACGCGCGGCTGGCCCCCGCGGTGGAGGAGGCGGAGCGCATCTGCGGCCTCAAGCCGTGGGCCCCTGCCCCTGCCCCCGGGTCCACCGGCACCTGAAAAACCTGAACGTCTGTCCGCCCGCCCACCGTCCAATGGACGTCCGCGCTCGGTTCAAGTTGTGAAATCGGGGTGAACCTCTAGAGTCCGCCCCCATGAAAGTCCCGGAGACAGAGGAAGACTTCATCCAGTGGTACGAAGACTGCTGGGCGGACCGCGACGAGGTGGAGTACCCGAAGCTGTTCGGCGCCATCCGAGAGGAAGTAGACCTCCTGGAGGGCACCGGCGTGCTGGAAGGGTGGCTGGAGAGTGAGCTGGCCCAGGGAACGGAGATGGATCCGAACTGGCTGCCCATGGGCGTGCGCGTGGCGCCGCCCAGTCCGGAGTACCCGTACTGGACCTACGTCACGAGCGGCCTGTCCAACCCCTTCACGGTGGCCCCCGGCGAGGAGCTGGCGGACGACGCCCGCAGCGGCCTGGGCTACGAGATGGTCATCCACACGCCCGAGGAGGAGCGCTGGCCGGTGCTGCGCCTGCTGGACATGATGGCCTACAACCTCGTGTGCGCGCGGCTGTTCGCCATGGGCCACCGCTACCCGGTGGACGGCACCCTCACCGGCGGTGAGACGAAGCTCGCGGGCTTCGTGTTCGTGAAGGACGCCAACCGCCCCAGCCACTTCACCCTGCCCAGCGGCCAGGTGGAGCTGCTCACGCTGGTGGGCGTGACGAAGAACGAGATGGCCTTCGCGCGCTCCAACGGCATGGACAGCCTGCTGAAGCGGCTGGCCGACCCCGCGAACCCGAGCACCGCGTACATCACCCGTCCGGAGCGCGACGAGGTGAAGCTGTAGTCCCCGTCCCGCCGCCGCGCTAGCCGGTGCGCGGCGGCGAGGACTCCACCAGCGCGTGCAGCACCCCGGGCTCGAAGGGCTTCTCGATGCGCGGCAGCGGCACGGCCTGGAGGAAGGCCCGGGCGCGGTCCGTGAAGCTGCCGCCCGTCATGAACACGAAGCGCGACAAGAGCTGCGGCCGGCGCCGCGCCAGCTCCGCGTGCACGTCCATGCCGGTGAGGTCCGCCATCATCAGGTCGCAGAAGATGCGGTCGAAGGCGTCGTCCTGCTCCAGCAGCGTCAGCGCCTCCCGGCCGCTGTGCGCCACCACCACGTCATGCTGCCGGCCGAGGATGCGCCGGAGCACCGAGGTGAGCTGCGGCTCGTCGTCCACCACCAGCACGCGCTTGCGCGAAGCGCCCTCTTCCGCGCGCACCGAGGGCACGCCCGGGTGCACGGGCCGCTCCGCGATGGGCAGCCGCACCTGGAAGGTGCTGCCCAGGCCCGGGATGCTGGTGGCGGTGAGCTCGCCGTGCATGCTGCGCACCAGCCCCAGGCAGATGGACAGCCCCAGGCCGCTGCCCTCGCCCACGGGACGGGTAGTGAAGAACGGCTCGAAGGCGCGCTGGAGCACCTCCGGCGTCATGCCCAGGCCGGTGTCGGACACCTCCACCAGCACCCACGCGCCCTCGCGGCGGGTGGTGAGCGTCACGCGGTGGCGGTCGAAGTCGCCGGAGGGGATGGCGTGCGCGGCGTTGATGAGCAGGTGGAGGAACACCTGGCCCAGGCGCGCCTCGTGCGCCAGCGCGGGCGGCACCTGGCCGTAGCTGCGCTCCACCTGGGCGCGGCTGCGCAGGTGGGTCATCGCCATGGAGACGCCGAACTCCAGCGCCGCGTGCACGTCCACGGGCCCCAGGCGCAGCTCGTCCGCGCGGGCGAAGGTCTGCAGGTCACGCACGATGACGCGGATCCGCTCCGCCCCCTCGCGCGCCTCGCGCAGCGCGTCCAGCGCCTCGTTCAGGGTGCTCTGCACCTCGGCGCCAGCCTCCGGGAGGCGGGCGAGCGGCGTGAGCTGCTCCACCGCGAACTGGAGGTTGCCGCTGACATAGGACAGGGGGTTGTTGATTTCGTGGCCCACGCCCGCGGCGAGCTGGCCCGCCATGGCCAGCTTCTCCGACTGCACCAGCCGCTCGCGCGCGGCCATCAATTCATGCGTGCGGCGCTGGGCGAGCGCCTCCGCCTCCAGGCGGCCGGAGTGCTCGCGGGCGAGCAGCGCGTCGCGCTCCGCCTGCACGCGCTTCTTGTCGGTGATGTCGCGCGCGTAGGTGGAGATGTTGCGGCCGCTGGACCAGACGTGCACGTCGTGCCAGCGGTCCCGGCCGGTGCGCAGCTCGAAGAGGCGGTAGCTCTCCTCGGCGGCCACCTCGCGCAGCGCTCGCTCGAACGGGGTGCCGCACAGTTCCGGGCACGCGTCCCACAGCACGCGGCGGAAGAGCTCCTCCTGCGAGCGGCCGGTGAGCGCGGCGGCGTTGCGGTTCACGTAGGTGAGGCGCCAGTCCGTGTCCACGGTGAAGAAGGCGTCCGGCATGCTCTCCAGCACGTCGCGCACCCAGTCCAGCGTCTCGCGCAGCCCCTCCTCCACCCGCTGGGCGCTGGTGACGTCGCGCAGGCGCAGCAGCACCCCGTCACGCAGCGGCACCGCGGTGCCCTGCATCAACACGTCCCCTTCGGTGAAGTTGTCCGCGTGCGGCCGGCCGGACTCCACCACCTGGCGCAGCAGGTCCAGGCGACCGGCGATGCCGTCCTTCGAGGCCAGCTCTCCCAGGCGCCGGCCCCGGAGGAACTCCGAGCCGCGGCCCAGCGCGCGCGCGGCGGCGGGATTCGCCCACAGCCACTCGAAGTCGAGGATGGCGCCACTGCTGGAGCGCACGGCACGCAGCACCATGCACGCCTCGGGGTGTTCCCGCTCGGCCTCCTCCAGCGCGGCCAGGAGCGAATCCGGGAGCGGAAGGGCCACGGTCGTATCGGTCGCGGACGACATCCGCCTCCTCGCGGCCCCGGTACTGCTCAACCCCCGGGGAGCCCGCATGTCGCCATGAATCGCACGGCGGCTCAAGTCAGCCTCAACCTTCGTATCTTTCTAAACTTTCTCGAATTACAGACAACTGAAAGTGGAAGCGGTAAGGAGTCAGAAGGACCGACCCATCGACGGTCAGGTCGGCCACACTCGCCCCGCCATGCGCCCTACCCTCATCACGCACGTCGCGTTCGAAGCCCTGCACCTGCCCCTGACAGAGCCGTTCGCCATCGCCACCGGGGCACAGCACGCGGCGGAGAACGTGCTCGTGCGAATCACCCTCGCGGACGGCACGGTGGGACTGGGAGAGGCGGCGCCCTTCACGGCGGTAAGCGGGGAGACGCAAGCCAGCACGCTCGCCGCGCTGGAGCCGGTGCGCGGGCTGCTGGTGGGCCGTGACGTCCAGGCGTGGCGGCCGGCGTCGGAGGCGCTGGGGGACGCACTCGCGCTGGCGCCCTCCGCGCGGTGTGGCGTGGAGATGGCGCTCCTGGACGCGCTCGCGCGGCACCACCGGATTCCACTGCATGTCTTCTTTGGCGGGGCGGGGAGGGCGCTGGACATCGACATGACGGTCACGGCCGGGGACGTGGCGCACGCGGTGGCGTCCACGCGGGCCATCCTGGGGCGGGGCATCGACACGCTGAAGGTGAAGGTCGGCGCGTTGGATCCGGACGCGGACGCGGCGCGGCTCGTGGCCATCCACCAGGAGGCCCCGAAGGCGCGCCTCTTCGCGGACGCGAACGGGGGCTACGACGTGGCGGAGGCGCTGGCGTTCCTCAAGGAACTGGAGCGCGCGGAGGTGCCGCTGGCGCTGTTCGAGCAGCCGGTGCCGCCCTCCGACTTCGCGGGGCTCGCGGAGGTGACGCGCCGCTCGAAGGTGCCGGTGTGCGCGGACGAGTCGGCGCGCTCGGTGAAGGACGTGCTGCGGCTCATCCGTGAGAACGCGTGCCACGGCATCAACATCAAGACGATGAAGTGCGGGATGGTGGAGGCTGTGACGATGTGGAGCCTCGCCCGCGCCGCGGGGCTGGAGCTGATGGTGGGCGGCATGGTGGAGAGCGTGCTCGCGATGAGCGCGTCCGCGCATCTGGCCGCGGGGCTGGGCGGCTTCACCTACGCGGACCTGGACACGCCGCTGTTCATCGCGAGCCACCCGTTCCAGGGCGGCGCGACGTACTCGGGCGCGCGGCTGACGTTGGACCCGGACGCGCCGGGGCACGGCGTCACGCTGCGCTGAGGCGTCAGCCCTCCACCTGGGAGGACTTCACGATTCTTCACAAGGGCGGCTCCCAGAGGGAAGCAAAGGCCCTCTTACGCCGTGCGGTGTGGCGAACCCGGCGGGCGCGGTTAGGGATGAGGGGCTCATGTTGGATGCGCCCTCGTCATCGCCCAGGCTCGCGCTCGTCTCCGAGGACCCCCTGGCCCGAGGTGCGCTCGCACGGGCGCTGAGCGACCAGGCGGAGGCCTGGACGGTGGTGGCCGCGGGCACGCAGGTGGAACTGGAGTCGGCGCGGGGCGAGCCGCCCGACGTGGTCCTCTGGGACACGGGCCTGCGGCTGGAGGAAGGCGCGGCGCCGGACCTGGGCGCGCCGGTGCTGGCGCTGGTGGCGGACGAGGCGGCGGGAGAGCTGGCATTGGGCGCGGGCGCGAGGGGCCTGCTGTTCCGCGACGTCGCGCCGGGGATGCTCGGGGCCGCGCTGCACGCGGTCGCGCGAGGCCTCACGGTGTTCGAGCCGGGCCTGTCCCAGGTGCGAGCCGCGCCAAGGAACACGGCGCCGTCGGGCGCCCCGGGACCGGACACGCTGACGCCGCGCGAGCGCGAGGTGCTGGGGCTGCTGGCGGAGGGCCTGTCGAACAAGGCCATCGCGGATCGGCTGGCCATCAGCGAGCACACCGCCAAGTTCCACGTGAACGCGGTGCTGGCCAAGCTGGGCGTACAGCGCCGCACGGAAGCGGTGGTGCGCGCGGCGCGGATGGGATTGGTGACGCTCTAGGTGCCGACGCGAAGCTCGCGCAGATGTTCGACGACCCAGAGGAACACCGGCTCGACGTCCTTGTACTGGTTGTTCGAGATGGCCATCACCAGCGCCTCTGCTTCATCAATCGTGGCCTCCACCTCCAGGCCCATGCACGCCAGGGCCTCGCACATGGCGAGCCAGGCGATGCGCTTGTTCCCATCCACGAAGACCTGCTTCGTCGCGATGTAGAAGAGCAGGTAGACGGCGTACATCAATCCCGGGACCGCGTCCGGCGGCGCGCCATACTCCTCCGCGGTCCAGGCCGCGCCCAGGGTCGCGCCAGGGCCCAGCGCATCGCGGACCCCCACCCGTCCACCGTGCGCGGCGATGCCCTTGGCCTGCAACTCCTGAAGCCGGGTCAGGCCACAGAACCGGTCATACGGCTGCGCGTCGCTCATTGCGCCAACCTCCGCAGCAATTCACTCCACTTTCGCAGGGCATGCGCGTCACGTTCCTCGGCAGGAGGAACCGGCACGTCGACGCCCTTCTCGCGGATCCAGAGGAGCCGGGGGTTGGGCCCCATGACCACCATCGCGGAGAACTCTTTCAAACGGGAGGCCTGCTCCACCTGCTCCGCCGTGGCGGTCACCGTGAGGCTCCCGCCCTCTCGCAGCTCGATGCTTAGCCCTGGCGGACTCGACCCGCCGATGACGCCGTGAACCACTTCCAGATGAGGCAGCACCACAGACACCCCCGCGAGCGTTGTCCGCTCGAACTCAATGGCATCCTCTCATGGCACGACGAGAGTGCTCAGGTGTTTCCATTCATCATCCAGGGCCGCCTTCAGCCAGGCATCCTGCAGTGACGGCAGCGGCCATGTGTCCACCTGGAGCGAGGAAGTCGCCTGGAACACAGCCCGTGCCTGTTCGAGGTCCCGGGCCACCTGGGCGAGCTTCTCCGGGTCATCCATCAGCTCCGCGCCCTGCCGCATCTGGCTGAGCCCCACCATGCGGTCCACCAACGTCGATCCCGCAGCGATGCGCTCTCCCAGGGTGAACACCGCCTGGCCCAGCCGGATCCGCTCTTCGGTGGAGAGCCGCGTCTTCGTCGCCTCCACCCGCTTCTTCAGGACCAACGTCGCATCCAGGGGCATCGACACCACGGCGGCCTGGAAGAGGCGGGCAGGCCGTGGCGTGATGCCCGCGGAGACCAGGCGCCGTTTCGCGTTGGCCCCTCCCTGGGCCAGCGCCAGGCTCCGATAACGCGGGAGCGCCGCGATCCGCTCCAGCGCCTGGATGTCCTCCCTCGTGAGAGGCGCATCCTTCGCGGACTCCCCCAGCAGCAGGAGCAGCGGCCCCTCGGAGGTACTCGCTCCGGCATTGAGCGGTTCGAGCTTGCGCCGCAGCGACTCGCGCACCTTGCGGCGCACGTCGTTCAACGCGGCGGCGTCGGGGCTGGGCCGGAAGTACTCATGAGCGGCGAGCAACAGGTCGGGGGCATCGAGCCCGGGAAGATGGTCCGCGAGCCACTGTTGCTGCGCATCCGAGGCGGTGTCCGCCAACGCCGCGGTGAAGCGGGCCTCCACGGACTGTGTCCGTTTCCACACCGTGTCGACGAAGGACTCCCGGTCGGGAAGGGGCTGCGGAAACCGCTCGGCGTCCTTGAGGTCCGGACGTCCCACGCGCTTCCACGCTTGAACCAGGGCCTCCCGCCAGTCCGGTGTCGGCGTCTGGCGGCGCTGTTCAACGAGTGCCGCGAGCACCGCGACCTCTGGCTCAT
The DNA here is from genome assembly GCF_003611585.1 of Corallococcus exercitus. Classification (GTDB taxonomy): domain Bacteria; phylum Myxococcota; class Myxococcia; order Myxococcales; family Myxococcaceae; genus Corallococcus; species Corallococcus exercitus. The sequence goes on from NZ_RAVW01000163.1 coordinate 9,809, forward strand.
CGGGCGTCAGCGATTGAAGACGGGTCACGGTCCGGGCGGCTTCGTCCAGGGCACCCAGCTCCAGCAGCACGCAAGTCTGGACCTTCAGCGCACCCGGATGATGGGGGGCTTGCTCCAGCACTCCGGCAAGCTCCGTGCGGGCCAACGCCAGCTCCCCGGACCCGACATGCGTCACGGCCTGCTCGACCTGTGCGTCGATGCGCTTTCGAGAAGCCTCGGGGTCCGCGGCCAGGTTCCGGCAGGCCGTGCCCGTCAGGAGCAGGCTCAGTGACAGCAGGTACTGGGATGCACGATGGAACATGCGCCCAGTCTAGGCCTTCTTCCTCCGGGTCTTCCGCGTGCTCGGAGCAGACGAGGCTTCCACACGAGCAAGCCCCACCTGGTTGCTGCCCGCTGACCACTGGCGGCCTTCGCGCGACTCCCAATCTCGCACCGCGCGGGCCACGAGCGGGGCCTTGTCCTCCAGGAAGTCCAACGACACACGCCGTTGCTCGTACTCGTGAAGCCACTGCCTCCGGTATCGGACCACGCGTTCGTCGTGGTCCAACCCCAGCAATCGCAGCGTTTCACCCGCCCGGACCCGCAGTGCGGGCGGACAGCGGTCCGTCACCTGGAGCTGAAGTGAGGGCAGGAGGATCGCGAACCAGCCGTCCTGGACTTCGAAGGGGTCCAACAGCCGTCTGGAGACCAGCGCCTTCTTGCGGCTGTTGAGCCAACCCACCGAATAGCGGAGGTTGGACCACTCATACGCAAGGCTCCGGTCCTCGTCGATGGAGACGAAGTGGTCCGCGGTCCCCGGCGAGCCCAGCCACATCGCGGTGTAGGCGCAGCGCCCCATGAAGGCCGCTTCAAGCTGGGCGTTGCACCGGCACCAGTACGCAGGGGGACGGCCGCGGGCGGTCCGATTGAGGCCCAGCCACCTGCGTCCAGGCATCCGCACCTGACGGTCGAAGCCCTCAGGCTCGCTTCTTGGAACGCACCGGATCACGCCCCCCTCCTCCATCCCGAGCGACAATCCAGCGGGGCCAGAAGGGATCCTGTTCGGGGAGCAGGCGCCGCAGCTCGGCGTCGATCTCCGTCAGCGCTCCCACCCCTTCACGCTCACCCCGCATGTACGCCTCGGCTGCCTCCACGGCCCGTTCCGATTCCCAGGCGCGCGCCTGCGCCAATCCCATCACCGGGGACGTCAACCAGTCGTTCGCGTCTCCCTGCTTCGCCCACGGGAGATGCTTCAAGTGCACCCGCTGCTGCTCCAGCTGGAAGAGGAAGAGCGCGTCCTGCTCCTCATCGAAGAACGGCTCCAGGGAGGCCAGCACCAACGGGGAGTGGGTCGTCAGGAACGTCTGGACGGACGTCTCGCTCGCGAGGCCATCGATGACCTGGATGAGCGAGCCGACGATGCGGCGCTGCCACAGCGGATGAAGGTGGGTCTCCACCTCATCCACCAACAAGATGAACCGGGGATCCGGAGCCTGCCCGAGGAACTCCGAGGCCTGGAGGTGTTCATGCCACGCCCAGACGACGAGGTAGGCCAGGCCCAGGATGCGGCGCATTCCCGCGGAGGCATGCACCACCGGAATGGTGCCATACGGCATGTCGAGGGTCGGATAGTTCTGGACGTCCTCGATGGCCAACCGCATGGGCCGCCCAGGCCGGAGGGGTTCGTCGCGAGGAGAAAGCTGTTCCAGGGCCCGCTTCAACATCTGGAACGGTGACTGCGCGGATCCATCGTCCTGCAGCTGCCAGGTCAACCAGTCCCGGACGAGTCCATTACAGACCGTCGTCCCCTCGTACTTCAGGCCATCCCAGAGGTCCTGGGGCGAGAAGTGGAAGGCGTCCGGCCTGCGAGGCACATCCGGATCCGCGCGCGACGTCTTGTGCCAGTAGTTCCGTGCCGGGTCCCAGACGGAGAAGCTTCCATCGACACGGGCGTAGACGGTCAGGCCGGGCATGCTGGGGCGCCCTTCGGGCCAGGGCCATAGCTGCCGCCCCGCATCGAAGTCGCTGCGCTTGTTCGAGGCCCGTCGCGACTTGCCCGTCAGGGTCCACTCAATCCGGCGCCGCCGGGCGCCCCGGTGCGGCCAGGCGGGAAACCCGGGCCAGGTCCCGGTCAGGCTCCACCACGCCACGTCGAGCAGGAAGCTCTTGCCCAACCCGTTGTCGCCCGTCAGGACGTTCAGCCGGGGTGCGAACTCGACGTCCAGGCGAGGCGCGGGGCCGACCCCCTGAAGGTGAAGCTCTCGGAGCATGCTCCGACACTTAGCGCATCCCGCCCATACCGCCCACTTTCGGGAGCCTGGATGGAGGGGGAACACCCATCCAGCTCACACCCGCCCCCACGCCCCCGCTGCTACACTCCGCCGCCTCCATGGCCAACCAGGATTGGGTCTCGCGCCTGCTCACCGGGCGTGCGTCGGCGGACAAGGGCCTCAGCGTCCATCTCTCCGAACGCGACGGCGGCAGCCTCCACGACAAGATGCGGCAGGCGTATTGGTGGATCACCAACAACGCCGTCATCTGCCCGTACTACGACATCGAGTTCGGCGGCACCGCCGCCCTCAAGAACACCGCGGGCGACGAGGTCCACCTCCCGGAGGACATGAGCTACAGCTCCTTCGTCCTCATCCCGCTGCTCACCCTGTTCACCTGCCGCCGCGCCCTGCTCGTCGGTGGACCGGGCCGAGGAAAAACCACCTCCGCCATCCTCATGGCGCTGCTCTCCGGCATGGGCCGCGAGGACGTGCACCGGGGCATCCAGCGCGGCCACCCGCAGCTGTCCATCGCGGACCTGCTCGGCGCGCCCCTGCCCTCCGACATGCTCAAGGCGGAGGACCTGTCCGCCGTGAAGGTCAGCTGGCGCAAGTGGATTGGCCAGCGCGTGAAGATCATCGACGAGTACAACCGCATCCCCACGAAGACGCAGTCCGCCCTGCTCTCGCTTTTGGGCGAGGGCTACGCGGAGATGATGGACCAGTACGTCTACACCGGCCGCTCGTCCTGGTTCCTCACCGCCAACGACGACCAGGGCGGCGGCACCTTCCAGGTCATCGAGGCGCTCAAGGACCGCCTGGACGTCGTCGTGCGCGCCGTGCCCTTCAACTCCGGCTTCGTGGACACGCTGCTCCAGCGCATCGAGTCCGACAAGTCCCCGGAGGAGCTGCTCCCCAAGGACATCGTCTTCACCCCCGGCGAATTGGAGAAGGCCTACAACGCCATCCTCGCCGTGGAGGTGCCCAAGGGCGCCCTGGAGCGCGTGGCCTTCTTCCTGGGCCAGCTGGACTTCTGCCGCATGGCGTCCCCGCGCTTCGAGTTCAAGCACAAGGACACGCTCAAGCTCGCCGGACAGACCGTGTCCGCCGTGTGCAACGAGCAGTGCCCCTTGGACAAGAAGGTGCACCTCTGCACGCAGACGGAGAACGGCACCAGCGTGCGCGCGTACCAGACCATCCTCCACTTCGCGAAGGCGCTCGCGTTCTTCCGGGGCCACCGCGTGGTGGAGCTGGAGGACTTCCGGCAGATCATCCCCTGGGTGCTGCACGAGAAGCTCACCCCCAACGCGCGCAGCCCCTTCTTCGAAGCCAAGGGCAACAAGCCGCTGCTCACGGACCGCGTGGCGTGGATCCGCAACATGTTCGACATGGCCATGGCCCGCTACGGCACGCACGCGCCCGTGCGCCAGAAGGTCTCCGCGCTGCGCGCCGAGCTGGACCTGGGCCTGTCCGGCGTGGACCTGCGCACCACGGAGAAGCGCCTGTCCGCCGTCACCGTGCTGATGAACGACCTGATGACCCGCCAGGAATTGTCCGGTCCGGTGTACGAGGACCTCATCCACTTGAAGTCCCTCTACAGCCGCTACCGCAACTACGCGACGTGGCTGAAGGAGAACCCGGGCGGTCAGGGGCAGCCATGAGCGAGTTCGTCGACGAGCTGGAGAAGGAAGCGCGCGGCCGGTTCGTGCGCTGGGACCGCGCGCTGTGGGACGAGTTCCTCAAAGGCCCGGGTGTTCGCATGGGCCGGGCGCTCACGAGCGGTGACGCCGCGGCGGGAGAGGAGACCCTGCGCGACTACCTGCGGCTGGGCGCCGAGGGCATTGGCCTGGGCTACCTGTATCCGGTGTCCGCCGGCAGGGAGAACTTCTTCACGCTCGCGTGGACGGACCTGCTGCCGCGCCTGCTGCCGGACCTGCGCCGGGAGGAGCAGGCCCCGGCGCTCGCGCGCATGTGGAACCTCGGCGAGAACCTGGAGTCCGCGCCGCCCTGGGTGCAGCGGCTGTTCTGCCGCCTGGGGGCGAACTTGTCCTCGCTGGAGGGCCTGGAGGGCCACCTGCACACCATCGCCAACGAGGCGATGGAGCCGCCTTCCCAGACGCTGGGCGACACCTCCACCGCGCAGTGGGTGGACCTGTCCCAGGAGGACGCGCGCTTCATGCCCGGGGAGATGCACTTCCTGGCGCCCGCCGTCGTCTGCGTGCACGACCGGCACCGCGCCACCGCCGCGGGCGGACGCGACGCGGCCACGCAGGGAGTGTGGCTGGTGAAGAAGCCCATGCTGCTCGGGCCCATGGGCTGCAACGAGCGGCTGGAGCCCTCCACCGGCAAGCCCGCCAAGTCGCTCACCTCGCTGGCGCAGCGCGACCCTCGCGCGGGGGACTGGTACAGCACCCAGCACAACGAATGGCGCGCGGTGGCCACGATGCACACGTCCCAGTGGCTGGCGGTCATCCTGCCGGCATGAGCGCGGGCACGGCCTTCACCCCGGAGGAGGTGGAGCGGTGCTGGCGCGACGCGCTGGCGCTGTGGGACGTGCACGTGCAGCTGAGCCCACCCGAACCGCACCAGCCCTTCCAGCCCGGAGAGGCCGCGGCGAACGAACCGCTCGCGTACATCGACCTGGTGCGCCGGCAGGTGTTCGTCCACTTCGAGATGCTCATCCGCATGGGCGCGCGCGACAGCCTCACCGCCGTGCTGGCCCATGAGATTGGCCACCACGTGCGCTTCCCGCACACGCTGGGGTGGGACGCGGAGTTGCGCGTGCTGGAGCAGCGCCTCATCCCGGGCCTGGGCCAGTCGCTCACCAACCTGTTCTTCGACCTCCAGGTGAACGAGTTCGTGGGCCGCACCCACGCGGATGCGCTGTGCGCGGTGTACCAGGGCTTCCTGCGTACGCCAGACGGGCGGAAGAAGAACAAGCCCCGGTCCAGGACGAAAAAGGACCCGAAGGACGCGGACCCGGGAGGCACGTCGCCGCTGTTCTGCTTCTACCTGGCCATCTACGAGGAGCTGTGGCGCAAGCAGCCCGGACACCTGGTGCCGGAGGCCATGCTGACGCGGCTGGAGGAGGCCTACCCGGGCTTCCGCGCGCAGGCGCGCATGTTCGTGCAGACGTTCTACGCGCTGGCCGACGGACGGCTGCAATTCCTCTACTTCTGCGCCAGCTTCATCCGCTTCATCGACCTGCCCTCCGAGGTGAGCTTCTTCATCCCCATGGGCGGCGACCTCGGCATCCCGGACGAAGGCGACCTGGACGCGGCGGTGCAGTCCGGCGGCCGGTGGGAGGACGCGCTGAAGGAGGCCCGCGCGAACGGCTGGCTGGACGACTCGCACGACACGAAGGAGTCGGAGCCGCTGGACACCATCCGCCGCGCGACGGCGCACCTGCCCGGCAACGACGGCGGCAGGCTGCGGCGGGCGCTGGTGGGCCGGTACTACCGGCGGCTCGTGGACCAGTACATCCTGAAGCTGCCTGCGTCCCCTTCGAAGCCGGAGCCCTACCTGCGCACGATTCCGGAGGCGTGGGAGTACGGCGACGACCCGTCCACCATCGACTGGACGCTCACGGTGATTGCGCAGGGCCCGCTGGCCGCGGTGAGCCCGCTGCGCCGCGAGCTGGAGGCGGACCTGCCGCCCCCGTCGGACCTGGGCGTGCCCGCGCTGGAGATCTACCTGGACACCAGCGGCTCCATGCCCAACCCGGAGCAGCAGCTCAACGCGATGACGCTGGCCGCGCAGGTGCTGTCCGCCTCCGCGCTGCGCAAGGGCGCCACGGTGCGCGGCATCATCTACTCCGCGGACAAACCCATCGTGTCCCCGTGGATGTACGACGAGGAGACGGCGCGCGACTTCTTCCTGCACTACATCGGCGGAGGGACGTGGTTCCCGGTGGAGCTGATGGAGGAGCTGTCCCAGGAGCGGCCGGACGTGCTGCGCGTCGTCATCTCCGACAGCGACTTCCTGGCGAACATGCGGCAGGAGGGCGCGCTGCCGCGGCTGATGCGCGGGATGAGCCGGTCGCGCCGGGTGGTGGCCTTCCTCGCGCTGCCGGACGAGGCCCAGGCCCGGCAGGTGCTGGCGCCGGTGCTGGGCAGCCCGCGCTTCCGGCTGGCGACCGTGGAATGGATGTCTGACTTTGGCCGTGCCGCCGCGGCACTGGCCGATGCCCTGTTGGAGAAATGATGGCGGTCTCGATTCCCCACCTCCGTGAGCAACTGGCGGCCACCCCCATCGTGTCGCCGTATCCGCATGACCTGGCGGTGGCCATCGTCTGCGACACCTTCCGCCTGGCCAGCCAGCGGCCCCCCTCGCAGGCCGAGTGGGAGAAGCTGGAGCAGCGCGTGAAGAACCCGCTGTTCCGCGAGCAGGTGGGCATGCTCGCGCACGTGCTGGTGTCCTCCGACCTGCGCAAGAAGACGGTGCTCTACCTCACGCCGGACCGCACCCCGCAGGCGCGCCTCCAGCAGTTCTTCGAGGAGATCCATCCGCTCACCGCGGAGATGGTGCGCTCCAATGCCTTCCGCCAGGAGGAGTTCCTGCGCAAGTGGCTGGCGGCCCTGGGCGCGGACATCGAGGGCGAGACGGAGGCCGAGTCCAAGCGCCACCTCAAGGACCTGGACTACCGGCAGGCCGTGACGGACCTGCGCAAGGTGGAGGACGCGCGCAAGAAGGAAGCGGACCGGCGCAAGGAGCTGCTCCAGGAGGCCGCGCGCAAGGACGCCGAGGCCCGGGGCTGGCGCGAGTGACGCTCGGGGTCGCGCCCAGGGCACGGATCCGCCGCGACAGCCACACGCAGCGCCCGCACCTGCCGTGGGCGCTGGACGTGGCGGCGGGCCTCGCACGGGGCGCGGCCATGGTGGACGAAGCCGCCGCCCGCGCGGAGTTGGAGGCGCGCCTGCCGGCGTTGCGTGACGCGCTCCTGGGCTCGCCCTACTACGTGCGCGTGCTGCGCGAGTCCGGACTGCACCCGGGCGACCTGCGGCGGCTGGAGGACCTGCGGCACTTCCCCGCGCTGGACCGCGCCACGCTCGCGCGCCACTGGGAGGACGTGCCCACGCTGCCCGCCGCGTCCGACGAGTGCGTGGTGGTGAAGAGCTCCGGCACCACCGGGGACCCGGTGAACGTGCTGCGCGACCGGCGCGACTGCCTGCTCATGTGGGCCGTGTTGCGCTTCTTCACCGAGCGCACCCACACCGTGCCCCCGCCGCGTCCTCGCGTGGTGTTGCTGGACGCGCTGCCGGGCGGGCTGGAGTACTCCGTGCGCCTGCCGCTGTTCCACGACGGCGCCCTGCACCGCGTCTCCGTGCTGCGCGACGACGCGGTGGCGCGCTTGAAGCGGGTGAAGGCCGCGGTCGTCTTCTCCGACCCGGAAGGACTGCGCTGGCTGCTCGCGCACCCGGAGGTGCCCTCTCCCCGGCTGGTCCTCACCTCCGCGCAGCACCTGCCGCACGCGCTGCGTGACGCCTGGAGACAGGAGCGCGGCGTGCCGGTCCTCAACTACTACGCCGCCACGGAGACGGGGCCGCTCGCGTGGGAGTGCCTGGAGGACGCGAACCGGGGCCGCTTCCACGTGCTCACGCCGGACGTCTGGCTGGAGCCGGACGGGGACGAGGTGGTGGTGACGCGGCTGCGGCCCAGCGTGCTGCCGCTCCTGCGCTACCGGCCCGGGGACACGGGCAGCGTGCGGCGCGACGCGTGCGCCTGCGGCTTCCACGGCTGGACGCTGACGGGCTTCGGAGGACGTGGGGCCTGCGCGTTCCACACGCCCGAAGGGCGCGCGGTGGACGCCTGGTCCCTGGCGTGGGTGTTCAAGCACCACCCGCTGCGCGCGTTCCGGCTCACGCAGGTGACGCGCGAGCGCTTCACGCTGGAGCTTTCGGGCGCCCCTCCGGACAGCGTGGCCTCGCTGTGCGAGCGGCTCACCGCGGCGCTGCGCAACCTGGGCTGGGCCCGTCCCGTGGTGGAGGCGGCTCCGGGGATGGAAGCGCGCGGCGAGGAAGGGCTGTCGCCGGTCGCCAAGCCGCTCCCCTTCCGTTGCGAGCTGGCGCCTCCTGGGTGAGCCGGGCCTCCGCCCGGTCGTTTGCCCTGGATTCCCGCGCCTTGCGTGAAGATCCTCCCAGGGTGATGCACCCGCACGGAGGACAGATGAAGACTCGGAAGCTGGGCAGGCAGGGCCTCACGGTTTCGGCGCTGGGCCTGGGCTGCATGGGCATGTCGGACTTCTACGCGGGCCGTGACGACGCGGAGTCGGAGGCCACGCTGCTCCACGCGCTGGAGCGGGGCATCACCTTCTTCGACACGGCGGACGCCTACGGCCCCGGCCGCAACGAGGAGCTGGTGGGCCGCGTGCTGGGGCCCCACCGCCAGGGAATCATCCTGGCCACGAAGTTCGGCCTCGTGCGCGACCCCGCGAATCCCCAGGCACGCGGCGTCAACGGCCGGCCGGAGTACGTGAAGCAGGCGTGCGACGCGAGCCTCAAGCGCCTGGGCATGGACGTCATCGATTTGTACTACCTGCACCGCGTGGATCCGAAGACGCCCATCGAGGACACCGTGGGCGCGATGGCGGAGCTGGTGAAGGCCGGCAAGGTGCGCTTCCTGGGGCTGTCGGAGGTGAACTCGGAGACGCTGCGCCGCGCGTGCGCCGTGCACCCCATCACCGCGCTCCAGTCGGAGTACTCGCTGTGGAGCCGAGACCCGGAGGACGGCGTCCTCCAGACCTGCCGCGAGCTGGGCGTGGGCTTCGTCCCCTACAGCCCGCTGGGCCGCGGCTTCCTCACCGGCCAGTTCAAGCGCATCGAGGACCTGCCGGAGGACGACTACCGCCGCCACTCGCCGCGCTTCCAGGGGGAGAACTTCCAGCGCAACTTGAAGCTGGTGGAGCACATCGACCGGCTCGCGACCCAGAAGGGGTGCACGCCCGCGCAGCTCGCGCTCGCCTGGGTGCTGGCGCGCGGCGAGGACCTGGTCCCCATCCCCGGCACCAAGCGCCGCAAGTACCTGGACGACAACCTGGGCGCCCTGGACGTGAACCTCACGGAGCAGGACCTGGCGGACATCGAGGCCATCGCGCCGCCGGGCGTGGCCGCGGGCGAGCGCTACCCCACCACCATGCAGGGCCTCCTCCAGCGCAACACCCCCAAGGAGGCACGCTGAGCGCCGGCCCGAGGCCAGGCAGCCCTCCGAGCCCATGAG
>NZ_RAVW01000164.1 GCF_003611585.1 Corallococcus exercitus
GTGGGGGGCACGGGGCGGAGGGCTCGCGACATCAGCGCCTCCTTGGTGCCTACCCGGTGCAGCAGCGCCGCCTGCGAGATGCCCAGCCGCTTCGCGATGTCCTGCAGCGGAGCCGATGGTCCCTGGGCCAGGAACACGGCTCGGGCGGCTTCGTCGATCTCCGGATCGAGGACTCGTGGGGGACGGGACATGGGCGTGGGGGATTAGTTACTGACTGGTAGGTAACCAATCCATGCCGGTCCTGCAAGGGGCCCGTCCTTCCGGGCCCCCTTCGTCCCAGCTTCCGAGGGGCGTTAGAGGCGGCCGGCCTTGAGCTCGCCCACCAGGTGCGCGCAGGCGCGGACGGTGACGGCCATCATCGTCAGGGTCGGATTCTGCGGGCCCTGCGAGGGGAAGCAGGAGCCGTCCATGACGTAGAGGTTGGGCACGTCCCAGCTCTGGTTGAAGGGGTTGAGCACGGACGTCTTCGGGTCCCTGCCCATGCGCGCGGTGCCCACCTCGTGGATGGCCATGCCCGGCTTGGAGAGCGTCTTATTGATCTTCTCCACCGTGCAGCCGGCCGCCTCCAGCATCTCCTGGCAGGACGTGGCCGCGTCCTCCGTCATCTTCAGCTCGTTGTCCGAGTGCCGGCACTCGATGTGCGCCGCGGGGATGCCCCAGCGGTCCTTCACCGTGGCGCTCAGGGTGACTCGGTTCTCCGGGCGCGGGAGCATCTCGCCGAAGGGCACCAGGTGCATCTGGTCGTCGAAGGTGAAGACCTGCACGCCGTAGCCTCTCGCGAAGTCCGGGTGGCGCTCGGTGACGTTGCGGAACTGGGGGATGTACGCCCAGCCGTGCTCCTTCTGCTGCAGGTGCGAGGGCAGGCCCATGCGCGCCTCGATGCCCTGCAGGTACATGTGGTCCATCAGGTTCCGGCCCACGAGGCCGGAGCTGTTCGCCAGGCCGTCCGGGAACGCCCGGTTGCGCGAGTGCAACAGCAACCGCGTGGATTCAATGGTGCCCGCGGACACCACCACCACCTTCGCGCGCACCTCCTCGGAGGTGCCGGAGTTCGCGTCGATGAAGGACACCCCCGTCACCCGGCCCGTGTTCGGGTCGTGCAGGATGTGGCTGGCGATGGCGTGCGAGCGCAGCGTGAGCCGCCCCGTCTTCAGCGCCGCGGGCAGCGTCACCGGCGCGTTCGAGGTCCGCCGGGCGACGACGTGGCGCTGCGGCCAGCGGGCCTTCACCTTCTCGCGCAGGCGGACTTCACCGGGAGACAGCGGCGCGGGGGCGGAGAAGACGGAGTCCGGCAGCGTGTCCACACCGTCCGAGTTGCCGCGCAGGCCCATCCACCGCTCCACGATTTCGTAGGACGGCGCCAGGTCCGCGAGCGTCAACGGCCAGTCCGGGCTCAGCCCGTCCAGGCTGCCCGCCCGGAAGTTGAAGTCGGACAGCCGGTAGAACTGGCGGCCGTGGCTCCTCACGCCGGTGCGCCCGCCCACCTGCCTCGCGCGGATCCAGGCGAACGGCGCGTCGTCCGGCGTCGTGTAGGGGTTGTCCACGTCATCCACGAAGGCGTGCGGATGGAAGGGCCAGGCGAAGCTGGTGGACTGCACGGACTGGCGTGAGGTCCGGTCCGAGTCCGACTCGATGCGGTAGCCGAGCTTCTGCTTCACGCGGTGCATCAAGTGGAGCGCGCGGTCCGCCTTCTCGCTGCGGCCCGCCTCCAGCACCAGGACCTGGAGTCCGGCCTCCGTCAGCTGCTTGGCCGCCCAACCGCCACAGGCGCCGGAACCCACCACCACTGCGTCATAGACCGTCTTCGACGTCTTCATGCCTGCTCACCCGGACGGTCTTTCTGCCGCCGCTGCTAAAGTTCGCCTAAACTGTAAACCAGGGGCCTGTTGGTGCCTATAGGGTCTAAGTGTCTGGACGGTGCCAACACAAGCCCGGGGCGGCGGCTTCCGCCTCTGGTACTGGTCGCTTGCTGTCGGAGAGGGGCGGACATGGCTGGGCTCTTGAAGCGGATCCGGTGGGGGCGGGTGCTGGGCGTGCTGGTGCTGCCCGTCCTGGTGGCGGCGCTGGCGCTGGCGGGCCGCGCGGCGTGGCGTTCCGAGCAGTACTTCCACTACCCGAAGCCGGCGGCGGTGCTGCCCGCGGACTTCGCCACCGCGCGCGAGGTGACGCTGCGCACGGACGACGGGGTGGAACTGCGCGGCTGGTACGTGCCTTCGCGGAACAAGGCGGCGTGGGTGCTGGCGCACGGCCTGTCGCAGACGCGCATGGACCTGCTGCCCGAGGCCCGGGTGCTGCGCGACGCGGGCTATGGGGTGCTGCTGTTCGACCTGCGCGCGCATGGGCAGAGCGGGGGCGAGACGTCCACCTGGGGCGACAAGGAGCGCCAGGATGTGCGCGCGGCGCTGGCGTACGTGCGGGCGCAGCCGGAGGTGGACCCCGCGCGCGTGGGGGCGCTGGGGTTCTCCATCGGGTCCGCGGCGGTGGCGGAGGTGGCGGCGAAGGATCCGCAGGTCGCGGCGGTGGTGCTGCTGTCCCCGTTCAACACGCTGTGGCTGGCGGCGGCTTATGACTTCCGGCGCTTCGGAGTGGTGACGCAGACGGGGGCGCTGATTCCGTTCTGGCGGCGGGGCATCGCGCTGGACGAGGTGCGGACCATCGACGCGGTGGACCGCATCAAGCCCCGGCCCCTGTTCATCGTCGCGGGGACGGAGGAGTCCGGGCAGCCGCTGCTGGATGAGCTGTTCACGCACGTCGCGCCGTATGCGCAGACATGGCGCATCCCTGGCGCGTCTCATGGCAACTTCGTCGCGACTGCTCCGGAGGAGTATCCGCGCCGGCTGCGCGCGTTCGCGGATGCGGCGCTGAAGCCGGATCCCGTCGTGGAGACGGCTCCGGCCGTGGAGACGGCGCCCACGGTGGAGAAGAAGAAGGCTCCGGCGAAGAAGCCTTCACGGCGGACGAAGGCGGGGGCCCGCTGACCGGCGGCTATGCCTGCGCGGGCGGGGCGGCTTCGAGCTTCGCGAGCTGATCCAGGTACATGCGGCCCTTCACCGGATCCGTCATGTAGAGGAACGCCGCCATGCCCTTGAGCTGCTCCAGCGACTCGCCCTCGCGGCCGGGCTTGCCCTTCTGGCGGTTGTGGATGGCTGCCCGCAGGCGGCGGACCACGTCTCGCGGGACTCGTGCGGCGGGCGTGCCTTCCTTGGCTTCATTCACCACGAGCCCCGTGACGCGCTGACGGCTGCCCTTGCGGGCGACTCGCGTCTTGTCCGGGTGCACCGTGAAGCCCTCGGCTTCCACCACGTCCTTCACGCGCGCGAGCAGCACCGCCACCGGGGCGCCCTGCGCACGGCGCGCCTTGGGGGCCTTCGCCTTCGTCCAGGAGAAGGTCAGGTCGTCCGCGTAGCGCGTGTACGTGAAGCCCAGCTTGCGCGACAGCGCCGACAGCCGCTTGTCCAGGCGCAGGCACAGCGCGTTGGTGATGCCCGGTGACGTGGGGGCTCCCTGCGGGAGGGCCCGCGGCCCCTTCGCCACGTGCAGCGTCTTGCCCCGGAAGGACATCCGCTCGCGCGGGGCTTCCGTGGACATCAGCGCCAGCAGCGTGGAGGTGTTCTCCGGCAGGCCTCCCTTGCGCAGGAGGCCCTTCACCCGGCGCCACGTCACCGTGGGGAAGAAGTCCTTCAGGTCCACCTTCACCACCACGTCCGCGCCCCGGTGGGCGAGTGCGTTGGTGAGGATGGAGCGCCCCGCCACGAAGCCGTGCGCCGCGCCGTGCACCGGCAGCCGCTCCACGACGTTGGAGAGCACCCAGCGCTGTGCTTCCTTCAGCTCCGGCTTGGGCGACGTGATGGTGCGCTCGCCGCCCGTGCGCTTGGGGATGCTCCACGTCACGTAGTTGGAGCCCGTGTCCACGTCGCGGTGGAACGCGAAGCCGCGCAGCTTGGACACGCTCAGGCCCAGCGCCTTCGCCAGGTCCTCCGCCGAGTCCAGCGTGGGCAGGCCGTTCTGGCGCGCTCGCTCCTCGCGGTGCTCCAGGTCGAACTTGTCGGGTCCCCCCGCTTCGTTCCAGTGGATGCCCACGCCCAGGTGGTTCACGTGCGTGGCCTTCCACGCCTCGTGGGCCTGGCGCTCCAGCGCGCGGCGCTCCACGGACTCCGCCTTCTTCTTCTCCTTCCAGGCGTTCTTCTCCTTCTCCTTCAGCGAGGAGAAGTCCACCTCGTCCGCGAGCGCGCCCTTCGCGACGAGCTGCGCCTGCACCCATTCGTCCGCGCCGCCGGCCTCGGTGATGGCCTTCCAGCGCGTGAGGAGGGCGTCGTGCGCGGCCCTGGCGGCCTCGCGCTTCGCGGCGGTGTTGGGAGCGGCGGCGGGCGTGGTTTCAGCAACGGCCTGCGGCGGGGCGGCGGGGACGAACGACTCCAGCTTGGCGGTCATCGAGGCACCTTCGACGGGCGCGGCGGCTCAGGACGGGGTGCGGGACGAAGCGAGGAGTCGAGGGAGGCCAGGAAGGCACCACCAGCTCACCTGGGGCACGGTAGCCTCACCGGCTCTCCCCTCCGGTGCACTGGTACCCGGGTGGGAAAACGGCGGCTGCGTCGTTGGTTCCGCTTCCCGCCCGGGTACCAGTGCACCGGAGGGAGAGAGCCAAGAACAGGCTACCTTGCGGAGAGTGTCCAGCATTTCAACCAGAGCGGCGCAACGCCGCTCCCGCGCTCGAGGCGCTGAGGCTGATGCAGTCCAGACCTCTCTCGACTACTCGCTATTCAGTTGTCGTCCGGCACCTGAGTCCTTCCGGCCGCCCCGTCGGCGGCCGGGCCGTTGGTTGAGGGTTTACACCAGAGTCGAGGCCGCGTCGATGTAGCCGTCCGCGGTCAATTTCTCCAAACGGCTGAAGTACGCCGTCCGGGCTTCCGTGTCCGAGTCGAACCACAGGCGCTGGTGGCGCGAGTCGCCCAGGCGCGGGCCCCACGTGAGGGCCACCACCTTGCCGTCCAGCGACACGCGATACACCTGCTCCAGGCCCGTGGCCGGGTCGCGGCGCACGTACGCGCGCGTCTCCGCGCGGATGAGCTTGCGGCCTTCCGGCGTCTGCCGCAGCGCCTCTTCCTCGGCGCGGCGGCGCGAGTACGCCAGGCGCAGCGCGAGCATGTGCTCGCACGGGCCTTCGCGCAGCCCGGAGCGGCGGAAGTGCGGGCAGCCGCAGCCCGCGTCCTTCACGCGGCCTTCCAGGTCCATGGTGAAGCTGGGGAAGAAGCTGCGCACCGCCTCGCGGTCCACCACTTCGCCCTGGATGCGGGTGCCTTCGCCGACCAGGTCGTGCACCTGCGTGACCTTCACCTCGCCGGAGCCGGGGCCGCCGTCGCCGAGCAGACGGTGGGCGCGGGCTTCACGCTCGTTGCCGTAGCGCAGCGCGGCCTCGTCCACCGGGGTGGGCATCAGCTCGCGCGGGCGGTAGGTGCCGCGGGCCACGTCGAAGAGGACGCGGCCCCGGAGGCATTCGAGCTGGAGCGCGGCGCGCACCTGGTCTTTCGGGGCTCCCGCGTCCTTCGTCAGCACGTCGAAGGGAAGGGGGCCGTCCTTGCGCAGGCGCTGGCGCAGCTTCTCCGCCAGGCCCTCCGGCACGTCGCGCGGCATCAGCGCGTCGAAGGCGGCGGCGCTGGACCAGCCGCTCTCCGTCCAGCCGGTGAGTCCCAGCGTCAGCGTGGCCACGCCCAGGTCGATGACCCAGAACACCGGCAGGCCCGGACCCATGAGCTGCACGTGCACGCTCTTCGCGTGGGGCAATAGGCGCGCGAGCGCGGCGAGGCGCTGACGGCCGAAGGTGCGCACCACCGCGGGCGCGCTGCCGGTGTACGCGCCGCCGTGGCACTCCAGCACCTGCTCCCAGGGCTCCAGCACCAGCCGGGGCGGGGCGCCGGGGACCAGCTCGAAGCGCAGCGCGCGGGGGGCCTTCTTCGAGCGGCGGGTGCGCAGCGCGAAGAGCAGGTTGTACAGGTCGATGGGCGCGATGGAGCAGGTGGTGGCCGGCAGCGTCGCGGCGGACTGCACCTGGAGGAAGCCTCGCAGCCACGCGTGGGGGACCTCCACCGTGCGCGGGGCCCGGGGCTCCGTAGTGGGCGTGGCCTTCGCGGTGGGGGCGACGTGGGCCTCCAGCATCACCGGGGCGTAGGCGCGCAGGCGGTCCAGCCGGGCGGGCAGGTCCTGCGGCACGTCCAGGAAGGTGGAGCCGTGCGCCGCTTCGCGCTTGTCGAAGAGGCTGTTGTCGAAGGCGAGCCGCGCGTAGGCGCTCTCGTCGCGGGAGAAGACCTCCAGCGAGACCTGATCCGGATCCACCGTGAGGACGGGGTCGAGGACGGCGTCCTTCTTCTCCTCGCCCTCCAGCGCGTTGTCGAGGAAGGCCTTCTGCGCTTCCCAGATTTGAGCGCTGGCGCGCTTGCCCTGCTTCATCAGGTACGCGAGGTACGCGGTGCGGTCCCGGCCCCGGTAGCGCAGGTCGCTGGAGAGCACCGCGAAGGCGGCGGCCAGCGCGTCGCGGAAGAGGGTGGGGTCCTTCACCTGGCCACTGACGCCCACGGTGCCGCGCGAGCCCTCCAGGGCCAGCTGCACGCGCGAGGCGTCCGGCGTGACGACCACGTCGCTTTCCGCGGCGTAGTTCAGCGCGACGGGATGACGTGCGGTTGCGGTGCTCACGACGGTTGACCTTCCTTCCGGGCGCGCTCAGCGGCCCGGCGTGCACGTTTGTGGGCGCGGTAGGCCGCCTTGCGCAGCTCCACCGACTGCGACTTGTCGAACGCCGCCGTCTTCAGCAGCGCCGCGGCCTCGTCTCCACCCAGCCGTCCCAGCGCGGCCCAGGCATCCTGCCGGACCTCCGGCTTCGCGTCGGCAGCCACGGACTTGAGCGGCTCCAGGTCCTTCTTCGCCAGGAGCGCGGGGACCGCGAGCCGGCGGGCCTCGCTGGCGGTGAGCGCGGACTGCGCGACCTTCGCGCCCGTGGGGCCCAGGGCCACCGGGTCGAAGGGCTTCACCTCCAGCGCCCAGGCGGAGGACTGCTCCGGCACCAGCGCGGCCAGCACCGACGCGGCGGCGGAGCGCACGGCGGCGTCCGGGTCTCCCAGTGCGCCTCGCAGGGCCTGCGCTTCGTTCGTGGCCTTCAGCCGTCCCAGCACGCGCGCCGCTTCCTGGCGCACGGGGGCGGGGGCCTGGGCTTCACCCTTGCGGAGGATTTCGGCGGACGTCGCGACCAGCTCCTTCGCGCCCAGCCGTGAGCCCGCCCAGAGCAGGCGCTCCCAGGCGGCGGCCAGCGGCTCCTTCTTCGGAGGCTGCGCGGTGGCCCAGGCGGCGGCGGTGCGTCGTTCCGCGGCCACGAGCGCGCGGGTCAGTCCGGCCGTGTCCACGGCGCCGGCTTCACGCGCGTCACCCGTCCAGGTGCCCACGAGCCGCGCGGCCTCCTCGCGGGCCTCCGGCTTGTCGTGGCCGAACAGGGCGATGACCTCCGGCACGGGCAGCGCGCCACGGCGGGCCAGGCCTCGACGCAGACGGAGACGCAGCTCCGCGTTGTCCAGCGTGGCCAGCCGGGGCACGAGCAGCGCCGGGTCGCCCTCGCTGGCGAGGTAGGTGGCGGCGGGCTCGGAGATGTCCTCGTGCTCGCTCTGCACGGCGAGGAACTCCACCCGCGTGCGCTCCTTCGGGAAGAGGACGTCCAGCGCCTTGCGCGCGGCGGCGCGAAGGTCGTCGTCTTCCTCGTTCAGCGCGGTAGCCAGCGCGGGCTCGGCGGCCGGGTCTCCGAACTTGCCCAGCTGCTCCGCCACCGTGCGGCGCACGTCGTCGTCGACGTCGATGTCGGCGAGCAGGGCCTCCAGCTTCACCCGGGCGCGCTCTCCGCCCAGGGCGCGCAGGCCGCGCACACCGGCTTCCTGGCGCTGGGAGGCGTTGCCATCCGTGGCCGCGGCTTCCACCTTCTCCTCGATGCGGCGGCGGTCCTCGCCATCAGGCATCCGGTTCGCGAGCCGGCCCAGCGCCTCGATGGCAGCGACGACCATGTCCTCCTCGGCCGGCGCGTCCGGCGTGCCGCCGTTGGCCACCGTCTCCAGCTCGGAGAGGGCGCGCACGTCGCCCAGGGTGCCCAGCGCGAGCAGGGCGCGGCCCCGCTCGTGCGGCTCACCGGCGCGCGCGTACAGCAGCAGGGGACGCAGGGCGCTGGCGCGGCGCTGGTGGGCGACGCCTTCCGCCGCGGGCAGCATCAGCTCCCGGGCTCCGGCGCGGAGGATCTCCTCCAGCGGCTCCACCGCCGCGCCCTCTTCCACCACGCGCTTCGAGTAGTGCTCCACGGCCGCCGCGCGCACGGTGACGTCGCGGTCGCTGAAGAGCTGGACGAGCAGCGCGTCCTGGCCCTCGCTCTTGCCGTGCTCCAGCTCGCGGGCGGCGGCCTTGCGGACCTCCGGGTCCTGGCTCTTCACCGCCACGCGCAGGAAGCGCACCGCGAGCGCCGCGTCGCGCTTCTTCAGCTCGCGCTCGGACTCGTCCAGCTTCTCCTGCTCCGGCGGCCAGGTGAGCTGCATCGCCGCCGTCACGCAGGTGAGGCGCACGAACGGGGCCTCGTCCTCCACGCTCTGGCGCGCGAGCACGTCCAGCGCGTCCGCGCGGTGCGTGCGGCCCAGCGCGGCCACCAGCTTCGTGCGCTCCGGGATCTCCGTGGCCACCGACAGGCGCGCGGCGAGCGCGGCCACGGCGGCGGAGGTCCCCAGGCGGGCCAGGGCCTCCTGCGCACGGCGGGTCACGGCCGGCGTCTCCGAGCGCAGGAAGGTGCCCAGCACCTCCACCGCCCGGTCGTCGCCCCGGAACGCGAGGAGCTCCGCGGCGCGCAGCCGCAGGTCCTCGTGCTCGCTGCCCATCGCGCGGCCCAGGGCCTCCGTGACGCGCGAGTCGTTGGCGCCCGCGAGCCGTTCAATCACGCCCACGCGCAGGTCGGCATGCTCGCTGCCCAGCGCGGCCAGCAGCGGATCCAGGCTGCCCGGCGGGCTCAGCTTCTCCAGCAGCTCGAAGGCGGACTTGCGCACCTCCGGCAACGGCGAGTTGAGCGCCGCGGCCACTCGCGGACGGGCCTTGTCACCGCGCTCCGCCAGCTCCTCCAGCGCCGCGCGCGCCACGTCCGGCGCCAGCGAGGCCAGGGCCAGCGCCAGCGGCTCGTCGCTGCCGGCGGGGTACAGCTCCTTGAGGCCCGCGAGCGCGGCGCGGCGCACCAGTTGGTGCGGGTCTTCCAGCGCGCGCAGCAGGGCGGCCACCGCGGCGGACGTGCCCGCGTAGCCTTCCTGCGTGAGCTTCACCACGCGGTCCACGGCGTCGCGGCGGACGCGGTGGCCCTCCTCGTCGCCCGCGGTCACCTGGCGCAGCAGGCCCACGTAGGCGCCGAACGCGAGGCGGCGCAGGTGCTGACGCTCCGCCTGGGTCGCGCTCTGCGGCGTCGCCGATGCGCCTTCCGGCGGCTTCACCGCGGAGAAGAGGCGGCGCAGCCAGCTCTTGCCCGTGGCGGAGGCCGTGCCCTGCTTCTCCGGCGTGGAGGGCTGCACCACGTGCGCGGCGCCCTGGGCCGTCTCCGGCTTCCAGGGGGCCTGGAGCGAGCTGGGCCGCGCGACCTTCTGCGCTTCACGGAAGTAGTCCAGCGGCTTGTTGCGCAGCAGCAGCACCTGGGCCGCCGCGTAGCGCTGCTCCGGCTGGCCGCTGGAGAGGGCTTCGGCGAGCCCGATCACGCGCTTTGCCCGCTCCTCCTCCGCGGGCCAGTCCTTCATGTCGCCGGCCTTCTCCGGACGCGGCGGCAGCAGCACCTCCACCAGGTGCGCGCGGTAGGCCTCCGGCTCCGTGCGCAGCTCCAGCGCGCGGGCCGCGGCGTAGCGCACCTCCGGACGGCCGCTGGACAGCGCGCTCGTCAGCAGGTCCGGCGGTCCACCCTCGCGGCTGGCGCGCAGGTCGCGTGCGAGCACGATGGCGAAGACCATCTCCTGCACCTCGCGCGCGGAGTCCTCCAGGCCGTGCAGCAGGCCGCCGTCGCCCTCGGGGCCCAGGGCCGCGAAGGCGAGGATGGCGCCCAGGCGGATGGGCAGGTGCTCATGGCGCAGATTTCCCGTGAGCACCGGCAGCGCGCGCACGTCACCCAGGCGCGCCAGACCGTCCGCCGCCCACGAACGCGCCGCCACCAGCGAGTGGCCCAGCGCATCCAGCAGCGCCCCCTCGTCGCCCCGGCGGCTCGCGGTGGCGAGGCCGCGCGCGCCCTGCTCCTGGAGCTCCGTCAGCTCGTGAGGCAGGAGCGTGGTGGCGTAGAAGCCCAGCAGGCGCCGCGAGCCCAGCGTGGCCAGCGCGCGTGACGCGCGGAAGCGCAGGGGGACGAGGAAGCCGGGCGGGTACATCCGCTCCAGGTCCTTGTCCGTGATGAGCCCGCGCATGGGCTCGATGATGTCCTCCGCGCCGCGCGGGGCGAGCAGCTCCGCGGCCCGCACGCGCACCGGCAGCGCCGACGCCGCGATGCCCGCGAGCAGCGGCCCGTTCTCGTTCGGGATGAGCTTGTCCAGCGCCTCCAGCGCCGCGACCGCCACGTCCAGGTGCTCGTCCTGCACGCGCTTGAGGAGCGCGGAGCGCAGGGTCTCCGCCGGGGCGTGCACGGCGCCCTTCGCGGCCTTCTCGCGCAGGGCCGGGTGCGTGGAATTGAGCGCGGCCAGGTGCGGCTCCGGCTTCTCCTTGCCCGCGAGCTTCACCCACGCCTCGTAGGCGGCGGTGGCCACGCCCGCGTCGCGGTCATCCACGGACTTCTTCAGCCGCTCCAGCGCCCAGTCTTCCGTGCCCTTCTGCGCGAGCACTTCCACCGCGCGGGTGCGCAGGTCCGGGAAGCGGCCCGCCAGCGCGCGGTCCAGCGCCTTCACCGGCTCCTGGTCGTTCCACGCCCACAGCGTGCGGAAGGCCTCGCCGCGCACCTTGGCGGATTCGTCCTCCAGCGCGTCGCCCAGCAGCCCCTCCGCGCCCTCCGCCTTCGCGCCCAGCTTCACCAGCCGGTCCAGGCCGCGCACGCGCACGTCCTCGTGACCGGAGCGCAGCGCGGCCTCTGCGGCGGACAGCGGCGCGTCCGAGTCCAGCGCCACCACGGCCGACAGCGCCGCCGCGCGCACGTCCCCGTCCGCGTCGTCCAGCATCCACACCAGCCGCTCGCGGGCGCGCGGATCCTGCAACGCCTGGAGCGCGGTGGCCGTCTCACGGCGGATGGCGGCGTCGTCCTCGCGCGACAGCTGGAGCAGCGCGCCCAGGGCGCGGCCGTCACCCAGCTGCGCCAGCACGCGCGCGCCACGCACGGCGGTGTCCGGCATGCGGCACGCCATGGCGGCGAGCAGCGGCTCCAGGTCCGCTTCCGTCAGCGCCTGCCCCGGCGGGGTGTTGGCGAAGAACTTGTCGCGCGAGGCCGTCAGCTCCGCCTCGGTGGTGAACTTCGCCTCCGCTTCGCCCGTCGTGCGCTTCGACTGGAGCACCAGGATGCGGGCGACCTCGCGCACCGTGCGCGCGAACTCCTCGTCCTTCGCCTCCAGCGTGGCGGCCAGCGCGCGGCGCTCCAGCACCCGCACCGCGAAGGCCACGCGGCGCACGTCCCGGTCCGCGTCGTCCAGCGCTCGCGCCACCAGCGGCTGCAGGCGCGGGTCTCCCAGCAGGCCCGCCACCGACGCGCGCAGCAGCACCTCCACCTTGAGGGCCGCGGGGCCGCGCTCGAAGGCGAGCTTCAGCGGCTCCGTGCTGCCCTTGGGCGACACGGTGGTGAGCGCGTCCAGCGCGGCGGTGCCCACGTCGGGGTGGGTGTCCGACAGCTTCCCGGCGATGAGCCCGGGCACCAGCGGCGACGCGCTGCCCTGCTTCGCCAGCAGGCGCAGACCCTGCACGCGCGTGTCCACGAAGCGCGAGTCCAGCGCCGCGCGAGGAGCCGCCAGGGGCGACTCCGTCTCCAGCTTCACCAGCGCGTCCAGCGCGGCGGCGCGCACCGTCTTGTCGTCGTCGTTGAGCCGCTCACGCAGCTTCGCCCGCGCGGCGGTGCGGCCGTGGTTGCCCAGCTCCGTGGCCGCCAGCCGGCGCGCCTCCGGCTGCTTGTCCGAGGCCAGCACGCCCAGCACGAACTCCAGCGCCTCCGGCTCCTGGAGCGCCACAGCCTCCTTCACCGCGGCCTCGCGGCGGGGGAGGGCGGCCTTCAGCGCCTCGTTGAGGACGTCGAAGCCGTGCCCGTACGCCGTCGTCTCGTCCGTGGGCTTGCCGTCCGTGCCCAGCGTGATGCGCGTGACCCGGCGCTCCTCGCCGCCCACGAAGAGGGAGCCCAGCAGCTGCTTCGCCTGACGGGGATTGGCCGGGGGCGCGAAGGCCACGGCGCTCAACGCCTTGCTGCCCAGCTCGAAGGTGCGCGGCTTGCGGCGCTCGTCCAGGCGCCAGACCTTCAGCTTGCCGTCGCTGCCCACGGACGCGATGCGCTCCGCGGGGTCCTGCCCGGGTTCCGCCTGCGGCGTGGGCGGGAACACCAGCCCGAGCACGGAGCCCGCGTGGCCGCTGTCCTTGTCGCCGCGAACCTCGAACTCCACCGCGCCGACGAGGTAGCCGATGCGCAGCTTGCCGTCGTCGCCCGCGGAGACGAGCCGGCCGTCGCGCGGCGTGAAGGCCAGCGCCCGCACCGCGCCCTCGTGGCCCGGCATGTCCCGGCGCGCACCCGTCGCCACCGTGAACGCGCGCACCACGCCGTCATCACCCGCGCAGCCCACGTACGTGTGCGTGGGGTCCACCGCCACCGCGCGCAGCGGCTGCGACGACGCGCTCCACTCCTTGAGCTTCTTCGTGCTGTCCCAGTCCCAGGCGCGCACGAAGCCGTCCACGCCGGCCGTGTAGAGCACCTTGCCGTCCGGGCTCGCCGCCACCGCGGTGCAGCCTCCGGGGTGCGCGTTGTGGAGCTGGAACTTCACGGTGCCGTCGGTGAGCGACCCGAAGCGCACCGTGCCGTCCGCGCCCGCCGCGGCGAACTGCTCGCCCGACAGCGCGAGGCCCAGCACGTGCGCGGGCAGCGGGGAGGTCCACAGGACCTTGTTGTTGGCGGCGTCGTACGCGGTGAGGCGGCTGTCGACGGCCGCGCGCGTACCGCCCACGAGAATCAGGCGCGCATTGGCGGCGAGCGCACGGACCTTCTCGATGTTGCCGATGGAGAGGTTGGCCATGGTGTCGTTGTCCTAGATGCCGCCGAGCTGCACGCCCGGGTGTGCCGCACGCAGTTGCACCAGCGAGGCCAGGCAGCTCTGCCACTCGCCCTTCGCCACGGAGCCGGTGAACTCGCCCAGCACGGGCGCCACCACGCGGGCGAAGCTCTCGTCTTCCAGGCCCAGGTCGCGCACCAGCTCCACCACGCGGCGCTTGGCCACGCTCGCGGACAGCCGGCGCTGCACGTCGCCCTCACGCGCTTCCTTCGCGCGCCCGGGCGGCAGGCCGAACAGCATGCGCCGCAGGAACGTGCGCAGCGCCTCCACGTCGCCAAAGCGCGTGGTGCCGCCCGCCTCGCGCTCGTCCTTGCCACCGCCCGCGGGCTTCCAGCCCTCCGGCAGGTGCAGCGGCCGGTGCTTCTCCCAGAGCAGCCGCACCGCGAACAGGCCCACCTCGCGGTCCGCGCTCTGCATCAGCCCGGACAGCCGCTCCGCGCCGCCCAGCCGCGCGTAGTGCCGGCGGATGAGCTCCACGGCCACTTCGCGCGTGCTGCGCTTGGTGGACTCCGTGAGCGCGAACACCTTGCCCGCGTCCAGCTCCTCCGGCTGCAACGTGTGGCGCGCGTCCGCGCCCGGCTCGCCCGCGTTGAGCAGGGCGTCGTAGGCCAGGTTGCGGATCTCCTTCGCGTCCGAGTCCGCCAGCTCGTACACGCGCGTGATGTAGCCCCACGCGCGCAGCTCCGAGCGGGCGATGGTCAGCGCGAAGCGGCGCACGTCGTCGCGCGCGTCGAACAGGGCCGGCCACAGCCGCTCCGCCGAGTACGCCTTGCGCGGCGCGCGGGGGCGCAGTTCGTAGGACTTGGACTCCGGCTGCTCCGGCCCGATGCCCGGGTGGTGGCAGCGCAGGTACATCTGCGCGAACGCGCGCACCGGCGGCGGCTGCTTCGCGCCCAGCGCCAGGTCGAACAGGCGCTCCAGGCCCGCGTCCGCGTCGCCCGAGTCGCTGAAGTCCGCGGGCACCACGTTCGCCAGGAGGTAGCGGTGCGCGAAGTCGTGCAGCTCCGGGTCCGCCCGCCGCGCCAGCGCCAGCAGCCAGGGCACCGTGAGCTGCCGCGCGGTGAAGAGCTTGCGGTTGCCGAGCAGCTCCAGCGCCGTGCCGCGGAACTTGCCGTTGAAGACCAGCGCCTTCACCCGCTCCACGTCCAGGCCCGGCAGGCTGTCCGCGCGGGTGAGCCACTGCGCCGCCTGACGGCCCAGGCGCGGGTGCGCGACGAGGTCCAGGACCCACTCCGGCCCGATGTCCGCGACCTTGTAGGTGGACAGGGCCTTCATCGCCACGTCCTCCACGATGCGCTGCCGGGTCGAGTGCTGCTTCGCCTCCGTGAGCGCCACCTTCCAGAAGTCCGCCGGCATCTCTCCGGCCGCGTACTTCGTGGCGACGTAGCCCTTCGCCCAGTCCAGCTGCTGCTGCTTGCCCCAGAGCAGCTCGCGCAGGAAGTCGTGCGTGAGCTCCGCGCGGTCGAAGGACTGCTCCAGTGACTTCGCCGCGAACGCCGCGGTGGGCTTGGACACGAGCAGCCGGCCCAGGAGCGGCAGCCCCAGGTCGCGCGGCTTGTGCTTCTCCAGCGCGGCGGCGGCGAACTTCTGCACGTCGTCCTCGCCCTTCTCCACCAGCTCCGCCAGCCGGTCCGGGGCCAGGTCCTGCGCGTGGCCGCGCGCGTACTCGATGGCGTAGGCGCGGGCCTTGTCGCTGGGGGAGAAGAGCAGCGCGAGCACGGCCTCATGCAGCCCGGCCGCGCGCAGCTTGCCCTGGTGGAAGTCCGGCGAGCCCTGGAGCGTCTCCACCAGGAAGTCGTGCGCGCTGCCCAGCGGCCGGCGCGCCAGCCGGTCCAGCCACGCGGGCGTCACCTTGCGCAGCGCCTCCGGGTGGTCCTTGCGCAGGCCCTGGATGGCGAACTTCGCGGCGGGGTCCGACTGGCACGTGTCCAACAGGCGCATCAGCGCGTCCGGCGAGCGCTTCCACGCGTCCGGGTACATGCGCTGCTTCACCATGTCGTTGGGCGGCTGGATGGCGAAGCGCGAGGCCGTATAGCCCTTGCTGTTGTGCGCCCAGACGTGGTGCGCCACCCAGCACTGCGACCACGTCGTCTCCGGGTCGTAGTGCCGCAGGACCTCCACCGCGAACTGCGGGTAGAGCTCCGGCACGGCCGCACCCAGCTGGCGCAGGAAGCGCCACGCGCGGCGCTGGAGGTAGGTGAGGGTGCCGCTGCCCACCTCGCGCTCACGGCGCCGGCCGCCGCGCTCCGTGTCGAAGCGCCACGCCAGCGCGCCGAACATCTCCGCGTCGTGGCGCGCCTCCGACAGCTTGTAGATGCGCTTGAGGCCCGCCCACAGGCCGAACTTGAGCGGCGCTTCCTTCACCAGCGCGATGAGGGCGGCGCGCGCGGGCTCGGTGTTCTTCTCGTACAGGGACACCAGCAGGTCCGCGAGCGCGAGGCGCGGCGGCAGCGGCACGTCCTTCTGCGCGAGGAAGCGCTGCCACGCCTCATGCGAACCCTTGCGGCGGCCCGGCTTGTCGCCGCTCGCGCGCGCCTGCTCCAGCAGCTGCTTCAACGCGTCGAAGGAGAGCGCGCCCTGCGGCAGCGGCGCGTCGGACGTGCGGTCCGGCTGGTCGAGGAAGGCCAGCACGGACTCGGCCAGGTCTGGGGCTTCCGCCCTGGCCAGACGTTCGAGGTCTGCTGCGCTCAGCGCGTCGCTCGGGGTCATGGGGTGTGGGGTTTAACACAGCTCCCTCACACCGCGAGGCATGATGGACCCGCCCGCTCACCACGGCAGCGCGGGCACCTCCACGTCCTGCACGTCGGCGGTGCCCACCGTCACGTCCTGGCGATACGACAGCCAGCGCCCCTCACGTTCTCGCAACACGAGAAGCGTGTAGGGCCCGGGAGGTACGTGGGCCCAGCCATCCCCGCGCTGCATGCCCGGCATGAGCGCCTGTTCGCGCAGCCACCGCACCTGCGCCTCCGAGCTGGACTCCGGTGGTGCCGGGACGCGGCCGGGGAGGAGGTAGGGCGTGCCCTGCATTCCGCGCTCGCCCCAGCGCAGCTTCAGCTCGGTGCCCTTCGTCGTCACCGTCAGCTCCAGCCGGGTGACGCGTTGCGGCTCGACGTGCACCATGCGAGGCAGGAGGGTGAAGTGCCTGGCGTTCCCCGAGGGCCTCACCAGGTATTCGCCCGGGTCCAGGTCGTGGAAGCTGGCCACGCCCCCGTGGGTGACGGCGAGTTGATGGGTGTCCGGGGCTTCCTTCGAGCTGACGGTCAGGGGGAGCGTCACGGGCTGGCCCTGGTCGTCCCGCACGGAGACCTCCAGGCGGGTGGCGGAAGGCAGACGCAGCTCGAGCGTGTCCTCGGTGCGGCCCAGCGTGCGCTCCAATGACGCGTGCTCCGCCTCCTGCACGGTGAGCTGGTACGGCCGGGACTCCACGGCGGGCAGCTGGAAGGTTCCATCCAGTCCGGTGAGGACGTCCGCGAAGGAGCTGGCGTATTCCGCGTTGCCGACGTCCTCCGGCCGCAGCGCCAGGGAGACGGTCACGCCGGCCAGCGGGGTGCCGGTGGCGTCGTCCACCACGCGGCCCTTGATGACGCGGCCGACGTCCACGCGCACGGTGCCCAGGTCCACGTCGCGGCCCGCGGGCACGTCCACGTCGCGCTGGGTGAGGGCGTGGCCGGGCACCTCGAAGGTGAGGTGCTGGGGGCCGGGCTCGTCCACGAAGACGGTGAAGGCGCCCTTCGGGTCGCGCACGGCTTCGTCGTTCACGGTGAAGCGGGTGATGGGCGTGCCGTCCTGCTTCACCAGCCGGCCGGTGACGCGCCCCTGGAAGGCCAGGACGATGCGCACGTCCATGTTCCCCGCGCGGGCGATGACCTTGGGGCCCTCCTGGTCCTCCAGCCACCGGTGGATGCGTTCGCTCATCTCCTCGGGGGTCTCGTCGTCCGGGGCGAGCTCGGAGTCTTCGTCGGCGTCGCCCTTCCCGGGCGGCTTGGGCAGGGCGTAGCCGGGCTTCACCACCTCCAGCTCGTAGTCCCAGTCCCTCGCCAGCGGCTCCAGGACGAAGCGGCCGTCGGGGCCGGTCTTCGTGGAGAGGGGCGAGAACGAGCGTCCGCCGCTGGCCTCGTCCTCCTTGGCGGTGGCGTCCACGGCGACGTTCGCCAGGGGCCTGCCCTCCGCGTCCACGACGATGCCGCCCACCCGTCCGTCCAGGTCCAGGCGCAGCGCCAGCTCCACGGTCTCCGAGCCCCGCAGCACCACGCGGTCGGGCATGAGGCGCTCGTAGCCGCCCTGGTTGGCCCGCATCCACACGGTATAGGTGCCCGGCGGAAGGCCCTGGATGGCGAAGCGGCCGTCCTCTCCCGTGGAGCCCGCGAAGGTGTTGCGGTCGGGGATCACCACCACCTCGTCGCCCGAATCCTCGTCGGGGGACTCGGAGGGGGCTTCTTCCGCGTCCTGCTTCACCAGCGTGACGTCCACCTCGTTGACGGGGAGGCCGCGCGAGCTGGTCACGGTGCCGCGCACCGTGGCGCCCGCGTCCAGGGCCAGCTTCAGGCCGGACGTGGGGGCCCGGACCTGGAGCTTGCGCGGCAGGTAGCCCTCCGCTTCCACGGTGAGGGTGCCGGACAGGGGCTGGTCCACCTTGATGGCGAAGTGGCCCTCCGCGTCGGAGGTGGCGTCGAAGGTGAGGGGCTCCTCGCGGGGCGGGTGCATCACGATGAGCGTGCGCGCCATCACGGGCGGAGGCGCCCCTTCCAGGCGCTTCTGTTTCGGCGGACGCAGCGACAGGGAGACATCCGCCAGCGGCTTGCCCGCGGTGTCGGTGACGTGGCCCTCCACGAGGAGGGCGGGCGCGAGGACGAACTCCAGCGGAGGGCCCCCGGCGGCCACGGTGCGGACCGCGGTGAGGTCCAGCATCCGGTCCGCCTCCACCTGGAAGGAGTAGGAGCCGGCGCGGAGGGGGCCCAGGCGCACGCGGCCGTCCGCGTCGGTGGTGCCGAGCGGCTGGAAGATGCCCGAGCCATAGCGCTCGGCGATGTCGGTCTGGAGGTCGGCGTTCACCTCCGCGTTGGCCACGGGGTTGCCGGCGGCGTCGCGCACGGTGGCCTCGACGAAGAAGGACGTGCCCAGGCGCAGCGTCACCGGGGCCTCGCGCTGCTCTTCCGTGAGCTTCACCGTTTCGCGCGCCTGGAGGCCGCCCTGCTCCGCCTCCAGGGTGTAGTCGTCGGGGGCCAGGCCGTCGAAGGTGAAGCGCCCCTGGGCGTCGGTGGTGGCGACGCGGTCGCCGTCGACTTCCGTGACGGTGGCGCCCGCGACGGGCTGCTCGCCGTCCACCACGGTGCCCACGATGCGCCGGGGGGCGAACATCACCAGGTCCGCCACCAGGGGACCCGCGGCCAGCTCCTGCTCCCACACGGGGAGCCTTCCCGGGTGGAGGGCGAGGAGCCCGTAGGTGTCCGCGTCAGGCAGGGGGCCCACGGAGAAGCGGCCGTCCGCGCCGGTCCGCGTCTCGAAGTAGCGCGCCGTTCCCGTGTGCAGCACGGTCAGCTGGACGTTGGACAGCGGGGCGCCGTCCTCGTCCACCACGCGGCCGGTGACGGGATGGCTGGACGCCAGCTCCAGCGTCACGTCCTGGGTGCCGGTGACGACGTCCTCCTGGAGGCCGGCGCTCCGCGGGCCCAGGGCCCAGAGGGTGACCTTTCCCCCAGGCAGGTCCTCCAGGGTGAAGGTGCCGTCCTGCGCGGAGGTGGTGCGCGACAGGACGAAGGCCCCGCCCCGGTGGGCCTCCATCAGCTCCTGGACCCAGCGGGAGGCGGAGACGGAGGCGCAGTCCTCCGAGAGCAGGGAGACGCCGGGCGAGTCCGTGGCGTCGCACGGCAGCTCCGACAGGGTCTCCCCGGGCAGGCCCACGGAGGCGGAGACTTCAATCCCGGCGACGGGGTGCCCCTGGAGGTCGACGACACGGCCCCGGACCTGGAGGGCACCCTGGGGCGGCGCGGGCGGGG
>NZ_RAVW01000165.1 GCF_003611585.1 Corallococcus exercitus
TCCACGTACGCCACGAGCCCCACCCGCACCATCACCGCCACCCTCCTCGCCCCAGCCACGCCCATCCAACCAGACGGGTCTGACATGGACTCGTGGGCCCGCCGTCCTCGTGGCCGTTCAGCCCGGCGCGCCCCTCGCCGCGAACCTGTCCGACTGTCGGACAGGTTTACGGAACATGGCGCCCGACGGGTGCCTCTGCCCACGGCCCCGCGTTGCCGTCCGCGTGTGCACGACGTCGCGGCCCCCTGTTGTGGTCCGCACGACGCACGTCCTTGCGGAGCGCTTCATGGCGCGGGATTTGCTGACGAGCGTCTGACGACCTGGCTAGAAGGCGACGCATGCGGAAATCCTGGCCGTACGCGGTGGTGATGATGCTGGTGCTCCTGGGCGTGCCCAAGGTGCTGCACCACTTCATTCCCGACCCGCGGCAGGCGCAGATGATGTTTCCCATCGTCATGCTCGTTCTGCTGGTGCCAGTGGCCCTCTACTTCCTTCCGCGCTACCGCCGGAGCAAGAAGCTCACGGACGAAGGACTCCAGTTGCTGTCGGAGGGGAGGGTGGCCGCCGCGCTCGAGCGGTTCGAGGCCGCGCGTCCGCTGGCGAAGATCCAGGTTGTTCCCACGTACAACATCGGCATCACCCAGCTCCAGCTCTGGCGGTTGCCGACAGCGGGGCGAGAGCTGTCGAGCTTGGAGTCGCGGAAGGACCTCACGCCGCGGTTCCGCGCGGTGTTGTCCGCGGCGCTCGCGCTGGTGGACGCGCTCGAGGGGCGGCTGGCGCGGGTGGAGCTCCGGCTGGCGGAGGCGAAGTCCCAGGCGGACTTTCCCCTGGGGTTCGCACCGCTCGCTTCGGCGGTGGTGGCGTGCCGGGAGGGTCGTTGGGCAGAGGCTCGCGCGCTGCTGGGAGATGCCGCGCTGGAAAACCTCACCGGACCGTTGCGCGGGTTGCGCAATGCGCTGGAGGCCTGGTGCATCGAGCAGCTCACGGGGGAGGCGCGGCCGGTGGATGCCATCGCCCTGTTCGGGGAGGCGTCACAGGACTCACTCCAGGCCGCCTGGCCAGAGTTCGTGGACTTCGTGGTAACGCGGTCCCTCGTGCCTCCTGTCACCCCGGTGGCGACATCAGCGGGCCGGTGAAGGCGACCTCCAGGCCTCCGTATTCCGACGGCGCCAGGGTCATCTTCCAGCCGTGCAGCTCCACCACGTTGTGCACGATGTGCAAGCCGAGGCCCTGGCCTTGTGGCTCCCGGGTTCGCGCCGCGTTGCCCCGGAAGCGGCGCTCCAGGATCCTCGACCGCTCTTCCTCGGAGATGCCCGGTCCGTCGTCGATGACGCGCAGGGTGAAGGACTGCTGTCGCGTCGTTTCCAGCACTACCGCGACGTGGCCGTCCTCGCGTCCGTAGCGGATGCCGTTGAGCACCACGTTGCTCACCGCCTGCTCCAGCAACGTCTCGTCGCCCATCACCCAGGTGGGCGTCGCCGGGACTCCGCTCTCCAGGGCGATGCGCCGCGGCCTCGCGATGGGCTGATGACGGCCCAGCACCCGGGACACCAGCGCGTTCAGGTCCACGGGCGTGTGTTGCACCTGTGGCGCTCCTGCCTCCAGCCTCGCGGCGGCTCCCAGGTTGTGTACCAGCGAGGCCATGTAGTGCGCCTCGCTCATCGCGGACAACATCAGGCCTGACTCCAGCGGCTCTCCCGCACGCAGCCGCTGTTGCATCGCGGCCAGGTGGCCCTGCAACACCGTGAGCGGCGTCATCACGTCGTGCGTCGTATTGGCCAGGAAGTCCCGCAGCGTCTGCTCGCGCGCTTGCTGGTGCGCCAGCTGCGCCTGGATCTCCGCTCGCGCCTGCTGGAAGGCCCTGGCCAGCTCCGCGATCTCGTCGCTGCCATTCACCGTGACGGGCTGCTCGTAGCGGCTGCCCGACGAGGCTCGCACCTCCTCCGTCAGCCGGCGCAGGCGCTGCACCACCGGCCCCAACGCCACCACCATCGCGGACAGGAGGATCAGCGTGGGCACGCCCCAGATGTACAGCGGCGGCAACCCCACCTCCGGCGACCCCGGGGGCTCCACGCGACGCGCGAGCACGTACTCGCAGGGCCCTCCATCCCAGGGCATGCGCAGCAACAGGTCCTGCACCAGCGCGCCGTCCTCCTTGGAGTAGCGGCGTACGCCCACGCCATCGTCCCGGACGCCCTGGCGCAGTTCGTCGTCCACCGCGGGGGCCTGCGGATTGCGCGAAACGAACTGCCCGTCGAACGGATAGAGGTTCACCGGCGGCAGCCGACGGCCCAGCGGGCCCCTGCTCGAGCGGGGAGGGCCCTCGTCGCCAGGCCTGGGAACTCCCATGGCGGGACCGCTTCCTCGCGACTCGTTCGGAGAGGGGACCCCGGGGGGCGGACCGCCTCTGTCGTCGGGCAGGCCCTCACGCTCCCAGACCGGACGCTGCGCACGGGAGCGGACCATCCAGGTCTCCGGCGCGGCCTCGCAGCGCTCGCGGCCCCCGGACTGCATCTGCGACATCGTGGACGCGATGATGACTTCGTCCGTCGTGCGGCGGCGCACCGAGTGCTCCACCTGCACCAGCGCGAACACCGCGGGCACCGTCACCGCCACCGCCGTGAGCGCCAGTCGCAGCCGCAGCTTCACGCATCCTCCCCAGGCACCAGCCGGTAGCCCACGCCCCAGACCGTCTCCACGCACTTCACCGGACCCAGCTTGCGCCGCAGCCGCGACACGTGGACGTCCAGCGTGCGCTCCGTGCCCTCACGCTCTGGATCCAACACGTGCTCCACCAGCCACTGCCGCGTCACCGCCTCCTGGGGCCTGCGCGCCAGCGACGCGAGCAGTTCGAACTCCACCCGCGTGAGCTCCACCGGGCGGCCCTGCACCTGGACCGTGTGCCCCTGCAGGTCGATGCGCAGCGGGCCCACCTCCACCACCACCTGCTCCTTCTGCAGGGTGGGGCGGCGCAGGCGCGCACGCACGCGCTCCACCAGCTCCTCCGGCCAGAAGGGCTTGGTCATGTAGTCGTCCGCGCCCAGCTTCAGCGCGCGGACCTTGTCCAGTGTGTCGTTGCGCGCGCTCAGGATGAGCACCGGGACCTCCGAGAAGGTCCGCAGCGCCTTGAGCATGTCCAGGCCATAGGTGCCGGGCAGCATCAGGTCCAACACCACGAGGCTCACGTCCGGCAGGTCGCCGGCCACCAGCAGGCGGCCCTCGCGCCACCACATGGGCTCGAAGCCCGCGCCCCGCAGGTGCCCGACAATCTGGGACCCGAGCGGGTCGTCATCCTCCACCAGCAGGATGCGGTCGCCCATGCGCCATGCCTCCCTTCGGACACGCCACCCCGGAGGACTCCAGGCTCCAGGATGGCCCGGCTCACCGTAGTTCAGGGCATCCCGCCGTCGAAGCCCGGCGGAGGACCCATGCCACCATCCCAGCCAGGCGGAGGCCCCATGCCGCCGTCGCCACCCGGCGGGGGACCCCCGGGCCCACCGCCACCGCCGCTGCCACCCGGCATGGCGCAGGACGCGTTGTTCAAAGAGGAGCGGATGACCAGCGTCTTGGATGCCAGCATCGCGCCGTCCGCCATGCGCTGCGTGGCGAAGAGGTAGTCGCCCACCGCGTCCCCGGAGACCACCGTGTCGTTCTGGTTGGTCGTGTCTCGCGCGCCACGCGTGTTGTAGAGCGGCTGGTTCGTGACGATGTCGTCGCTCGTCGTGTCGTCGAAGAACAACTGGGACGTAACGAACTCCTGGCCGTTCACGCGCACGGTGAAGTGGATGTGGATGGTGCGGCTGCTGTACCAACCGGGGAAGCAGGTGTCGAAGTCCACGCGCCCGCTGGCATCCGTGGTCTGCACGCCCCGGAACCACCGCGCCGCGCGCGCCGTCGCGTCGCCGGAGGTGCAGAAGTCGCTCGCGTCCTCGCCGGAGTACAGGCCTTCCGGCGCGGCGTGCCAGATGTCCACCGTGGCGCCCGGGATGGGCGTGCAGGCCTCGTTGACGATGAGGAAGGACAGGCGCACCGGCAGGCCGTCATGGCCCTCGCTGATGTCCTTGCGGTCCACCGTGGTCGCGTAGCAGGGGCCCAGCGTGGCCTCGCAGGTGAGGTTGCACACGGTGCCGATGCCGGAGGCGAACGGATCCGGGTACGTGGCGGCGGCCGTCATCGCCGCGGTGCCCCCCGTGGCCCAGAAGCCCGGGTCCACCACGCCGGAGTCGGCGCCCGCGTCCGTGCCTGCGTCGAGGCGGGTGTCGCCGCCGCTCGTGTCGTCTCCACCGCAGGCGACGAGCAGCTTCGCCACGGGAACCGCGGCCAGCGACAGGCCAATGCCGCGCAGGATGCTCCGGCGCGTGATGACCTTGGGGGAAGGGTCCTGGGGGGATTCGCTCTTCATCCGGGGTTCCTCCGTGAGCTTGGGAGCCAGGAGCGGCGGGGATACCGCTCGAGGACCGTCCGGGGCTGACCGGAAGGTGAGCCGGGTTATCGCGGGCGAACCTTAAGCAATCCTTGCGCGGAAGGGCCGCGACTCAGGAAAACCGCACGCGGAAGGCGGCGAGCAGTGGACCCGCTGCCCGGCCGTCCGCGGGGGACTTCGGACCGCCCTCCGGGAGCGCCGCGCCCAGCTCCTCCAGCGCGGGCTTCATGGACTCGAAGGCGTGGAGCGCATCCGCCGCGTTGTCGAAGAAGCGCGGGTGCGACAACCAGCCGGACACGCCGCAGGTGACGACGTGGAAGGAGCGCGAGTCGTCCGCTTCGTAGGTGAGGCGCAGGACGTCGCGGAAGCCCTCGTCCCGCAGGACGGTGCCACCCTGGCTGCCCATGCCCCCGAGCGTCGCGCCGCCCTCGTAGTCGCTCCAGCCCGTGTCCGCGTGCATGCCCTCACGCATAGCACCCCAAAGGCTAACGCGGGCGGAGTGACAGGGAGGCGCAGCGCCGTTGCCCGCTGCCCCTGTCAGGCGGAGGTGCACGCCGGTTGTCGCCCCTTCCGCACCGACCAACGTTTGCGGTGTTGGGGGACGTGTCATGTCCGCGGAAACCATCCATGAGCCGCGCTACTCCGAGGAGATCGTGCCCTTCCTCGCGGGCGACGGCCGCGCGCTGCACCTGGTGCACCTGCGCGGCCTCGAGAA
Organism: Corallococcus exercitus; assembly: GCF_003611585.1. Taxonomy (GTDB): domain Bacteria; phylum Myxococcota; class Myxococcia; order Myxococcales; family Myxococcaceae; genus Corallococcus; species Corallococcus exercitus. Next base: position 5,139 of record NZ_RAVW01000165.1, read on the forward strand.
GGCGGACAAGGGGCCGGTGGTGCTGGTGCATGGCGCCGGCGTGCGCGGGAACATCTTCCGCGCGCCGGTGCGCCAGACGGTGGTGGATGCGCTGATTGAAGACGGCTACGACGTGTGGCTGGAGAACTGGCGCGCCAGCATCGACGTGGAGCCGGGCGAGTGGACGTTGGACCAGGCCGCCGTCCTGGACCATCCGCCCGCCATCCGCACCGTGGTGGAGAAGACGGGGGCGGACAAGGTCAAGGCCATCATCCACTGCCAGGGCTCCACCAGCTTCACCATGGCCGCGGTGGCGGGGCTGCTGCCGCAGGTGGACCTCATCCTCACCAACGCCGTGTCCCTGCACCCGGTGGTGCCGGCGACCGCGAAGCTGAAGCTGCGCTACGCCGTCCCGCTGGTCGCGCAGTTGACGCCGTACCTGGATCCGCAGTGGGCCTACGGCGGCCCCACGCGCACGGCGCGCATGCTGACGCGCGTGGTGCAGGCGACACATCACGAGTGCGAGAACCTGGTCTGCCGCTGGACGAGCTTCACCTACGGCACGGGGTTCCCGGTGCTGTGGCGGCACGAGAACCTGAACGCCCAGACGCACGACTGGCTCCAGCACGAGTTCGGCCCGGTGCCCTTCACGTTCTTCCGCCAGATGGAGGAGTGCGTGCGCGCGGGCCACCTGGTGCCGGTGGAGGGCTTCCGCGCGCTGCCGGAGGACCTGGGCGAGCGCGAGCCCCAGACGGACGCGCGCTTCGTCTTCTTCGCGGGCGAGGAGAACCGCTGCTTCCTCGCGGAGAGCCAGCGCCGCACCTTCGAACACCTGGAGCACTTCCACCCGGGCCATCACGCGCTGCACATGCTGCCCGGCTACGGCCACCTGGACGTCTTCATGGGCAAGCGCGCGTCCCAGGACGTCTTCCCCCTCATGCTCTCCGAGCTCGACCGCCGTGTGACCCACTGACGAAAGGCCCGCCATGTTCCTCCCCCGACGCATCCAGAGACAGTCCGGCCGCTACTCGCGGGTGGACGGCATCCCGTACGCGCTGCCAGTGGATTCGAAAGGCGCACCGGCGCTGATGGCCGCCTTCACGGTGGACGCACGCCGCGCGGCCAGCCTGCTGCCCGGCAACGAACTGCACCCGCTGCGCGTGTCGCGCGACCGGGCCGTGCTGCTCATCTCCGTCATCGACTACAAGCAGACGGACATCGGCGCGTACATCGAGTTCAGCATCGCGCTGGCGTGCACGCACGGACGCAGGCCCGCGCCGCCGCTGTTGCCGCTGCTGTTCCAGAAGCACTTCGGCGTGGGCCAGTACGTGGTGGATCTGCCGGTGAACACGGAGGTCTCCGTGAAGGGCGGCAAGGGCATCTGGGGCATGCCCAAGCACCTGGCCCGGCTGGACTTCCGGATGGAGAACGGCTCCGTGAGCAGCCGCTACGAGGAGGGCGGCCAGCAGGCGGTGCGCGTGCGCATCGAGCGCCCGAAGCTGGCGTGGCTGCCGCTGCGGATGGCGGCGGTGAACTACTGCGCCTTCCGGGGCATGTTGATGAAGTCCACCATCTACTTCCGGGGCCGGTTCGGCTTCCGGTTGGGCAAGCACGCGTGGGGGACGCTGGAGCTGGGGGACCATCCGCGCGTCAAGGCGCTGCGGGACCTGAGCATCTCCCCGCGCGCCTTCTTCACCGGGTTCTTCCCGTCGTCCAGCGGCGTGCTGGATGACCACTTCGAGGCGTGGTTCCTCACCCAGCCCACGCTCCCCGAGGCCACGTACCCGGAGGGGCTGGAGAGCGTGGTGGCCCTGGGGCAGGACCAGACGCCGATGCCGCCGCCGGAAGCGGAGCCGGACGGGGCGCCGCCGAGGGTGCTCCAGGAAGTCGTGCCGCTCCACGACGTGCGTTCGCGCGAGGACGCGCGGCCATGAAGCGCGGCGGCCTCCTGGACCTGGTGAACGCGTGCCTGCTGTTGCTGTGCACGTCCATGTACCTGGGCACGGGCTGGTCGCTCATCCTCTTCTCGTTCCCCATCGCGCCCCAGCTCACGGTGGACAACTACTACCTGCAGTTCGTGCCGCAGGTGCAGGCGGCCACGCGGTTCTTCACCTGGATGACGGCGGTGATGCTGCTGTCGTCCGGGGTGCTGGCGTGGCGCGAGCGCAAGACGGCCCTGCGCTGGTATCCGCTGGGCGTGCTGCTGGCGGTGGTGGTGGCCACGCTGCTCACGCGCATCTTCATCTTCCCGTACAACGACGAGATGGCGGCCGGCATCACGTCGCCTGCGCGGCTGACGGAGGTGCTGGGCGCGTGGATGCGGATGAACCGCATCCGCGTGGGGCTGTGGACGGTGCAGTGGCTGTTGACGCTGGGCTACTTCGTGCACCGGGTGCTGCGCGCGGAGCAGCCGGCGGCAGAGCGCTGGCGCCTCGGGGTGTCCATGCCTCCGCGCCGGGAGGCCCACGCATGAGCCCCACCGCGTCGAGATGGCTGGAGCGACAGGCCCGCGTCAACGGACGCCCCTGGCGCTGGGCCCTCGCCGCCATCGGGTGGATCACCCTGGTGACCGGCGCGGCGCAGCTGCTCCTGCCCGGGGTGGAGCTGCGCCTGCTGCGCGCGGATGCGTCCGCCGCGCCCGCGCACTTCTTCCGCATCGTGGGCATGTTCATGGTGCTGTTCGGCGGCCTGCTCCTGCACGGCCTGCACGAGCCCCGCGCGAACCCGGCCGCCTTCCTGTGGACGGGCCTCCAGAAGGTGGGGGCCTGCGCGATGGTGGCGATTGGCGTGGGGCGCGGCCTGCTGTCACCGCTGGCCCTGGGGGTGGCGGCGTTCGACGCGGTGAGCGCCGCGCTGGTGCTGGGCTTCTACGCCTCGTTGCGCCAGCGCGAGCAGATCATCTCCGTGCTCAAGCCCCAGACAGAGGAGGCGCCCCCGGAGGCCACCCACCCCTCGGTCAGCACGCTGCGCGTGGCGGATGCGACCCGCGAGCCCAAGCCGCTGGGGCGGCCCCTGCGGGCGCTCGGGGAGGACCCGGGGGTCCAGGCGTCGTCCGCGGAGGCACCCCGGCGCTCGCTCATCCTCGCGGGTGGCGGCATGCGCGTCGCGTGGCAGGCGGGCGTGCTGCGCGCGCTGACGGACGCGCGGCTGTCCTTCGCCCACGCGGACGGCACGTCGGGCGGCATCATCACCCTGGCGATGTGGATGTCCGGCCAGTCCCCCGCGGAGATGTGCGAGCGGTGGCGGACGCTGGACGTGAAGGACTTCGTGTCGCTGATGCCGCTGGACGACTACGCGCGGCCCTGGAAGCTCCACGCGATGGGTGCCGCGGACGGCATCATCCAGCACGTCTTCCCGCACCTGGGGGTGGACGTGGACGCCATCCGCGCGAACCGCGAGCGCCTGGGCACCTTCAACGTCTGTGACTTCGCCCGGAAGACGAACGAGGTCATCCCGCACACGGACGTGGACCGCGACCTGCTGGTGGCGGGCATCTCCCTTCCGCTCTTCATGCCCCCCGTGGCGAGGGACGGGCACCTCTACCTGGATTCGGTGTGGATCCAGGACGCCAACGTGATGGAGGCCGTGCACCGGGGCGCGGACGAGGTGTGGGTCGTCTGGTGCATCGGCAACACGCCCCAGTACCACGACGGCTTCTTCCGCCAGTACGTCCACATGATCGAGCTGAGCGCGAACGGCGCGCTCTTCGCGGAGCTGGAGCAGGTGCGCGAACTCAACGCGCGCATCCTCGCGGGCGAGCACGTGCCGGGCCACGCGCGGCCCATCACCGTGCACCTCATCCGGCCGGAGCACCCGCTGCCGCTGGACCCGGACTTCTACGCGGGCCACGTCACGGCCGCGACCCTCATCGACCAGGGCTACTCGGACGCCTGGCGCTACCTGTCGGTGGCGGACGCCCAGGGCCTGCCCCTCACCCCGGAGATCACGCAGATGACCGAACCCTCCTATGACCTGACCTTCCGCGAGACCATGTCCGGCCCCCTCGCGATGGGCACCACCGACCCCGAGGCCGGCGCCCATGACGGGCGCTCCACGCCCTTCACCATGCACTGCACCATCACCATCGACGACATGGAGGCGTTCATCCGCGACGCCAACCACGCGGCCCGGCTGGTGGCGCACGTGCAGTTCAAGCCGCTGGGCATGGACCTGCCCGTGCGCGAGGGGAGCTTCAACCTCTTCCGCGCAACGGATGATCCGCGCACGAAGATCATGACCTACGGCCTGCGCTTCCAGGCCCACGGCCAGGACTACTACCTGGACGGCACGAAGACGCTGCGCGACGACCCGGGGCCCGACCTCTGGCGCGACACCACGCGCCTCTACAGCTACCTGCACGAAGGCCCGGACGCGCGAGGCCCGGTGGTGGGCGCGGGCGTGCTGGTGCTGGGCATGCGGGAGCTGCTCCACCTGGTCTCCAGCATGCGCTCGGGGCGCGGGGGCGTGGAGGGCGCGGGCATGGTGGCCCGCTTCGGCCACCTGTTCCTGGGCGCGCTCTGGGACCTCTACGCGCCGGAGGCGCCGGTGCGCGAGCGGGAAGGGGAGGCCACGCATGGCCACGAGGGCTGAGCACTTCGACGTCGTCATCGTGGGGTCGGGCTTCGGCGGCTCGGTGATGGCGTGGCGGCTGGCGGACGCGGGCCTGCGTGTGTGCGTGCTGGAGCGCGGCAAGGCGTATCCGCCGGGCTCCTTCCCGCGCAGTCCGCACGACATGCGCCGCAACTTCTGGGACCCGAGCAAGGGGATGCACGGCCTGTTCAACCTCTGGTCCTTCCAGGGGCTGGGCGGCGTGGTGTCCGCGGGGCTGGGCGGCGGGTCGCTCATCTACGCCAACGTGCTCTTGCGCAAGGACGAGAAGACCTTCATCCACGAGGACCTCCACGGCGGAGGCTACGAGGACTGGCCCGTCACCCGCGCGGATCTGGAATCGCACTACGACGCCGTGGAGCGGATGATGCACGCGCAGCGCTACCCGCTGGAGCACGCGCCCTACTCGACGACGGCGAAGACGCTGGCCATGAAGCTCGCGGCCGAGCGCCTGGGCCGCGGGGGCGACTGGCAGCTGCCGCCGCTGGCGGTGACGTTCGGCAACCCGGGCGAGGTGCCCGTCCCCGGCGAGCCCATCCGCGAGGAGCATCCCAACCTGCACGGCCGCACGCGCACCACCTGTCACCTCTGCGGCGAGTGCGACGTGGGCTGCAACACGGGCAGCAAGAACACGCTCGACTACACGTACCTGTCCGCGGCGAAGCGCGCCGGGGCGGAGCTGCGCACGCGCGCGGAGGTGACGGAGCTGTGGCCCGCGGAGGGCGGCGGCTACGTGGTGCAGTACCTGGACCACACGGACGCGCCGGAGGACGTGCCGCGTGAAGGCCCCCAGTCCCTGCAGCCGCGCACCACCGTGACGGCGGACCGGCTGGTGCTGGCGGCGGGCACGTTCGGCACCCCGTTCCTGCTCTTGAAGAACCGGCGGAACTTCCCGGGGCTGAGCGGACAGCTGGGCACGCGCTTCTGTGGCAACGGCGACCTGCTGGGCTTCATGCGCCAGTGCCACGATTCGAGCACCGGCAAGCAGCTGCCGCGCATCCTGGAGGGCGGGCACGGCCCGGTCATCACCAGCGCGCTGCACTTCCGGAGCAGGGAGGAGGGCGGAACGGGCCGGGGCTACTACATCGAGGACGCGGGCTACCCGGAGTTCGTCAACTGGCTCTACGAGGGCGCGCACCAGGTGCCGCTGCTGGAGCGCGGCCTCAAGCTGGCGTGGCGCCTCATCCGCGGGTGGACGGGCCTCACGCGCGACTCCGACGTGAGCGAGGAGATCGCCGAGCTGCTCGGGGACTGCCTGGGCTCCGCGACGTCACTGCCGCTCCTGGGCATGGGGCGTGACATCCCCAACGGCCACATGCGGCTGACGCAGGACGGGATGCTGGCCATCGACTGGCGGGTGAGCGGCTCGCGCGAGTACTTCGACGAGCTGCGCCAGTCGATGGCGGACATCGCCCGGACGCTGGAAGGCAAGCTGGTGCAGAACCCGCTCAGCTACCTGAGCCGGGTCATCACCGTGCACCCGCTGGGCGGCTGTCCCATGGGACGCGGGCCGGAGACCGGCGTGGTGGACGCGACGGGGGAGGCCTTTGGCCACCCCGGCCTGTACGTGGCCGACGGAGCCATGATGCCGGGCCCCACCGGGCCCAACCCGAGCCTCACCATCGCCGCGCTCGCGGACCGCTTCGCGGATGCGCTCATCGACTCGCACCGCCGCGCCACGCGAGGGCGTTCGTGGCAGGCACCGGAGGAGGGGCCATGGCCGTCCGCGCCTCCGATGTGAGCCGCATGCCGGGCCGGCGCACGCGGCCCGCGCCCCCGCCGGAGACGCCCCAGGGCAAGCCGATGGTGTCGTGGTTCGACCCGGCCGTGCTCGTGAAGTCGGGCCTGAAGGCGCTGCTGTCGGGGACGTTCGGACGGCAGGCGGACCGGCGGCTGCTGGACGCGGTGGCGCAGCCCCAGAAGCTGGCGTTCGATTACTCGGTGGACGACTCCAGGCACCCGCGCGAGGAGCTGTGGCTGGACTACGTGTCGGACCTGGGTGATGGCTGGGACTCCACCTACGCGGTGGCCTCCACGGTGATGGCGCCGGAGCTGGAGCTGACGGATGACACCGGGAAGACGCACGTCACCCGGGGCGGCGACGTGCTCGTGTTCGGTGGGGATGAGGTCTATCCGACCGCGAGCGTGGCGGAGTACCAGGCGCGCACGGTGGTGCCGTACGAGGACGCCCTGAACCGGCGGCGCCACCGGCCGCACCTGTTCGCGGTGCCGGGCAACCACGACTGGTACGACGGGCTGGTGTCCTTCACGCGCCTGTTCTGCCAGGGCCGGCTCTCCAGCGGCTGGCGCACCCAGCAGCGGCGCAGCTACTTCGCGCTGAGGTTGCCGCACGGCTGGTGGCTCCTGGGCACGGACATGCAGCTGGAGTCCGACCTGGACGCGCCGCAGGTGAGGTTCTTCCAGAAGGTGGCCGCGTGCATGGAGGAAACGGATCGCGTCATCCTCTGCAACGCGGAGCCCGATTGGATCAAACAGCAGGTGATGCCCCATGCGGGCCGCGGCTTCCTGGACAACAACATCGACTTCCTGGAGCGCAAGGTGCTGGGCAAGCGGGTGAGCGTCTTCCTCGCGGGGGACCTGCACCACTACCGTCGGCACGAGGACGCGGACGGGCGGCAGAAGATCGTCGCGGGTGGGGGAGGGGCCTTCCTGCATCCCACGCACCTGCCGAAGGTGGACCAGCGACCGGGCGGCTTCGTGCAGCAGGCGTGCTTCCCGCCGAAGCAGACGTCCCAGCGGCTCGCCTGGCGCAACCTGCTGTTCCCCGTGATCAACCCGTGGTTCAGCGCCTTCATGGGCGTCGTCTACACGCTGCTGGGCTGGGGCGTCGCCGCGAACCTCAACGAGGGGGCCCTGGGTGCGCCTTCTTTCCGGGAGGTCATCAACGCGGCGTTGCAGAGCACGGGCTCGTTGATTCTTGGCGCAGGGGTGGTGCTGGGCACCGTGGCGTTCGCGGACGGCCGCAGGGGACCCCACTGGAAGAAGGCGGCCGGCGTCATGCACGGGGTGGCGCACCTGGCCGTGGCGCTGCTGCTCACGTGGGGCGTGTCCGCCATCGCCGCGCCGCTGGCGGCGGAGTTTCAGTGGAGTCTGCGGCGCGACCTCTTCAGCGGCCTGCTGCTCCTGGGAGGCGGCGCGCTGCTGGGGCCCCTGGTGGTGGGCGCGTACCTGCTGCTGTCGCTCAACGTGTTCTCCTGTCACCCCAACGAGGCGTTCTCCTCGCTGTCCATTCCGGACTGGAAGAACTTCCTCCGGCTCCACTTCGACGCGGAGGGCCAACTGACGGTGTACCCGGTGGGCTTCCGTCGGGTGCCGCGCAAGTGGAAGCGGGGGAGCGGGCCGGAGGACCCGGTGTGGGTGCCGGACCCGGCGGACACCCGGGCGACACCGCCCCGGCTCATCGAGCCGCCCATCGTCATCGGCCGCACGAAGGCGCTTCCGGTGAAGCCGGAGGCTGGTCCGCCCGGACCCACGGGCGTGATGGTGGACGAACACCCTCCCGGCGGAGCGGTTTGAGCGGCGCGGGCTGAGGGCCTACGCTGCTGGACCCATGAAGGCGATGCTCCTGTCCCTGCTCCTCCTCGGCGCCGCGCCGTCGGGCCCCGCGCCGTCGTCCCTGCCTCCCGAAGCGCTGGGCGCGCCCCCGCTCGTGGATGCGTCTCCCACCGCGTGGGCATGCACCATCGACACGCTGCGCGCGGGCAAGGAGTGCGTGTTCGAAGCGGAGCTGCCGCCTCCCGGTGCCGCGAACGCGGACGTGGAGTCCGCGAACGTGAAGCTGCTGAAGGACGCGTCGCGCGCCCTCTGTTCAGAGGCCGTGAGCAACGCGCGGGACGGCACGCCGGATCCGAAGCTCGTCGCCGTCTGCGAGCGCAAGTACGCGGACGTCGTGGGCCGCTGCGGCATTGACGGCAACTCGCCGGTGGTGGACGCCAAGGGCCGCTTCGCGCCCGTGGCCCGCGCCTGCTACCGCGCGCTGTCCACGGTGCTCCAGGACGTGCAGCTGATGGCCTCCGTGGCCTCCACCTGCTGTGAGTGCGCCGCGCGCAGCCAGTGCCCCGGCACCGGCGACAGCTGCTACGCGGCCGTGTCGCGGCAGCAGGCCGGCCCCACCACGCTCGCGTGCATGGACGACCGCTGCCACGACGCCTGCTCCATGATGCTGCCCCCGTCCGCCTCCATCCCGCGCCAGGCGCCGTCGCGCGCGAGCTCGCAGCACACCGACTCCGCCTCGCTGTAGCGCACCCGCCGCGCTTCGCGGTCCGTTCGTCGCCTTTCACGGCCCCGCGCCACGTCACCGCGCGGAAGCCTTCGCAGCCCCGGCCCCGCCGCGCTGCCGCACTTCAAGGAGCCCCGCGCCATGCCCCGTCTTCCGTTGCTGACCCTCCTGGGTGCGCTCGCCACCGGCTGCGGTGCCTCGCACTCGCACGTCGCCCTGGAGGATCGCGCCCTCACGGACGCGCCGCCTCCCCAGACGCCTCCGCCGGCCGCCCGGCGCTCCGTCGCCTCCGAGGAACCGCCCCCGTCGCCGCATGACGCCCGCGCGTTCCTGGCCCGCTATTCCACGCCCGCCGCTTGCGAGGGTGCCGCCCGCAAGCTCCAGGCGTCCTCGCGCGACGACGCGTGGCTGGCCCTGAAGGTGTGCGCGGAGGCGCCTGGCTTCACCCAGCTGGGCGCGGTGCTGGGCAGCGCGTGGGCGGAGGACCTGCGCGTGCGTCCGGACGCCGCCAACCTCATCGCCCGCGTGGTGGCCCAGCGCGGCGGCAGCGTGGACGGCGAGCTGCGCCTGCTCCACGCGCGCAAGGTGCCCATCTTCTCGCTCGCGTCCGCCATCGCCCAGCCGGACACCTACCGGGGCCGCTACGTGCTCCTGCGCGCGCAGGTGGCGGACCAGCGCTCGGAAGGGGAGCGTCCCACGCTGTGGCTGGTGGAGCAGGGCCTCCAGTCCGTGGGCTCCCGCCGCGAGGTCGGCATCGCCTACAACACCGACACCGTGACGGAAGCCTCCGGCGACCTGGGCGGACGCACGGCGCTCACCGGCGAGGGCCGCGTGGGCGGCACCATCTTCACGCGCGAGAGCACCACCCAGTCCGCCTCCGAGCGCACCTACGACAACCTCTCCGAGGAGACCGGCCGCGAGGCCCTGGGCCGCCTGGCCGCGCCGGATCCCTTCCTGGAGACCCGCCGCGACTACGTCATCCTCGCGCGCTTCGACGGCCTGCGCGTCACCTCCGGGATGACCACGGACGACGAGGACGAGGGCCCGAAGATCCCCGTGCTCACCATCGTGAGCTACCACCTGCCGCAGGCGCTCGCCGTCTACTGACGCAGGGCGCCGCGTCCGTCAGCGCTTCACCGGTGCTACCGCCGCGGTCAAATCCCTCGACGGCGTGCCGGAGTAGATCTCCACATCGGTGGCCACCCACGTCCCCAGCCGCTCGCCGTAGGTCGTGTGCACCAGCACGCCCGGGTGCAGCTGGGCGCGGGCCACGCGCTTGCCGTCGCGCAGGATGCGCGTGGATGGTGCCACCTCGAACGGCCGCTCCACGCCGTCGTCGTCGCGCACCGTGAAGCCCCGCGTGCCGGCGAGGGTCACCGTGCCGTAGAAGTCCGGGACCTCCGCGGCCACCGTCTCGCCCACGCTCCCGCTTCCGCCGGTGCCTTCGTCCATCGGCACTTCCACGCGGGGCTGGAACACCGCGAGCGCCGGCACCATGCCGCTCTCCGCGACGGCGGCCCCGTCCCGCGACTGGCACCCGCTGACGCCCAGCACGAGCCCTCCCAAGAGCCCTCCAGCGAACAGCCACCTCCCCCATCCCTGGCGCATGGCACCCACCTCGCGTGCGTTGGTGCTCCCAAGATGGGGCGGAAACCCCGTCCGACAACCACCCCTGGCAAGGAGGTCCGACCCAGTGTCACCCGGGCCACGGCGACCGTGACTCCGGGTGGGGGCAGGGGCCGCTGTCAGTCCGGACCGGACACCAGCCCATGCTTGCGCAGCAGCTTCCGCAGGTAGACGCGGTCGATGCCCGCCTCGCGCGAGGCCTTGGAGACGTTGCCGCCACACCGCTCCAGCAGCGTGCGCAGGTAGTCGCGCTCGAAGCCCTCGATGAGGCGCTCCTTCGCTTCCTTGAAGGGCAGCTCCAGCGCCAGCGACAGCGTGTCCTCCGGACCCAGGTCCGGCGACAGGGCAGGGCGCGCGGGCGGCGTGTCCGGCAGGTCCGGCAGCGCGGACTCGCCCAGGCTCACCACCCGGTCCACCACGTTGCGCAATTCGCGCACGTTGCCCGGCCACGGGTACTGGGCGAGCAGGGCGCGCGTCTGGTCCGACAGGGCGCTGGGCGGCTTGCCCATGCGCTCCAGCACGGTGTCGATGAGCAGCGGGATGTCCTCCGGCCGCTCGCGCAGGGGCGGCAGCGTCGCGCGCAGCACCGCGAGCCGGTGGAACAGGTCCCCGCGGAAGCGGCCCGCCTTCACCGCGCCCTCCAGGTCCTGGTGCGTGGCCGCCACCACCCGCACGTTCACCGAGCGGTAGTCGTTGGCGCCCACCCGTTTCACCTGCCGGCGCTCCAGCGCGCGCAGCAGCCGGGGTTGTACTTCCAGGGGCAGCTCGCCCACTTCATCCAGGAAGAGGGTGCCCCCGTGCGCGCGCTCGAAGGCGCCCGCCCGGTCCGCCTGCGCGCCCGTGAAGGCGCCCTTCACGTGGCCGAACAGCTCCGACTCCAACAGCTGCGGCGCCACGCCCGCCAGGTCCACGATGACGAAGGGCCCCTTGGAGCGCGCGCCGTGCAGGTGCAGCCCTTCCGCGCACAGCTCCTTGCCGGTGCCCGTCTCGCCCTGGATGAGCACGTCGGACTCGCCCTGGGCCACGCGCTCCAGCAGGGTGAACACCTCGCGCATCCGCCGGCTCTGGCCCACCAGGTTGCCAAACCGTTCCCGGTTGGACAGGGGCAGGGTGTGCGCCTTCTCTGCCTCCGGGACGAGCTTCAGCTCCGTGGTGCCCAGCGTGAGCACCGCGCCGGGGCGCACCTCCAACGTGGTGAAGCGCATGCCCTCGCAGAACGAGCCGTTGCGCGAGCCCACGTCCACGGCCTGGATGCTGTCCTCGCGCACGTCCAGCAGCAGGTGGCTGCGAGACACGGCCCGGTCCGCGATGATCACGTCCGAGCTCGCGTCCGCGCCCACCCGGTAGCGCCCGGGCGCCAGCGGGTAGCTCTGGCCGGCGTCCGGGCCGGACAGCACCAACAGCCGCACCCGCACCCGCGCCGAGCGCATCGCCGGCAGGGCGTCCGTGCGAAGCTGCCGGTCCTCCTCCCCGCTGTCGTCCCCGAAGCGCGCCACGGCGCGGACCATAACATAGGGAAACGGAAAGGCCCGGCCTCCCCGCGCGCTCCGGAAAAGAGCGTGGACGGAAGAGGTCGGGCCCGGGATGCGGCCAGGGCTGCGCGGCCGTCAGGCCGGCGGGGCCGGCGGCTTCGCGTGCTTGTAGAACAGCACCAGCGTGTAGCAGTGGAACTCGTTGTCGGAGGACTGACACACGACCCGGTCCACGATCTCCAGGTCCGCGTTGCTCTTGATCCAACGGGTGACGTTCTCACCCAACTCTTCCCGCTCCTTGGCCTTCGTCGCGGAGAAGACCTTCACGCCCGTGAACATCGCCTGCCACTCCTTGTGCGGTGGTGAGAAAAGGCTTGACCGGGGGTTATCGCACACGCCTTTTCAGGGTGTCAAAAATGCTGCGCTCCAAAAGTTCTGATCCGCGAGGGAGCGGGGGAGCGCGACGGGGGTGGGGGTTTGCAGGTGCACCTGCATGCATAGGTTCACCCGGTCGCACCCGGTTCTTGGATTGGGGCGGGGGCCCGGAGCCATTTCCGGCTTCAGGGCCAGGGCGGAAAGAGGGGGCAGGACCGTGGACATGAAGACGAAGAAGGACCTGGCGGTCGATTTCATCAACACCATCCGCACCATGGAACCGAGTGCGCTCAACGCCCTCATCGTAAAGGAGGCGGGCGAGGAGCTGGCGCAGTTCTTCCTGAACTACAGCGCGAACCTCATCTCCAAGGACCCTTCGCGGGTGCTGGAGAACACCTCCTCGCTGATGCTGATGGGCTACCTCATCCGCACGTACGAGGAGAAGAACAGCCAGGCCAAGCAGGGCAACTTCCAGTCCTACGCGTACGCCTGAGCGGTGAGTGCGCGCGGGCTCGACAGGCCCTGGGAGGCCTGTTAGGCACGCGTCGCCCATGCTCATCGACCTACACGCCCATTCCCATCTGTCCAAGGGGTGCGAACTGGAGCCGCGCGCCGTGCTGGAGCGGGCGGCGATGTTCGGCCTGGACGCGGTGGCGTTCACGGAGACCAACACCCAGGACGGCTGCGACGAGCTCTTCGAGATCGGCGCGAAGTCCAAGGTGAAGGTCTTCGTCGGCCTGGAGCTGGTGACGGACCGCGGTCAGTACCTGTGCTTCTTCCCGAAGCCGGAGCTGGCGCCGGAGCCCGTGCAGATGTGGGGCAGCAACCGGGAGAAGCCCTGGAGCGCCGCCGAGTGCCTGCCCAAGGTGAAGGCGATGGGCGCGGCCATCGTCGCGGCCCGCCCCTTCGACCGTGACGTGCCCAACCCCGCCATGGACTACGTGCGCTCGCTGTCGGGCGTGCTGTGCGCCGTGGAGGGCTACAACGCCAAGGTGAAGCAGACCGCGAACGACCTGGCCGTGGAGGCCGCGGACGTGCTCAAGCTGCCCTGCGTGGGTGGTAGCGACGCGCGCGGCTCCCTGGACGAGATGGGCCGCGGCGCCACCTTCTTCAAGCGCGACGTGCTCACCCAGGCGCAGCTGGTGGAGGAGCTGCTCAAGGGCGACTACTGGCCGGTGATGGCCGGAGAGCTGCCCCGCCTCACCCGGCCCGGCGAGGCCCAGGCCCAGCGCAAGGGCGGGGGCGGCGGCGGCAAGAAGCAGCACCGCCGCGGCGGCCGGCGCTAAGCCCCCGGCGCCAGGCCGGCGCCATGGCTCAGGGCAGGACGGGCTTGCCCGCCTCCTCCGCGCGCACCAGCTTCCCGTCGGTGAGGAACGCCTTGCGGCGCTCGCCGGTGTAGCGCCACTCCTCGTTCTTCGCGGTGCCCTCCAGCGTGCGGCGAATGGACTCCGGAGGCCCCCAGGCCATGCGCACCGCGTCCGCGGGCATGTCCGCCACCAGCTTCTTGGTGCGCACCGCCTCCTTCACCGCCGCGCTGAAGCCATCCAATTGCGCCTTGGGCGAGTGGGGCGACAGCGTGTTCTCCAGCTCCGCGCGGAACGCGTCCGGCCGGTCGAGATTGGGCGGCAGCACCAGCACCACCTGCTCCCCCGGGGGCGCGCCCTCCACCGTCACGTACACCCACGGCCAGGTGCGCGGGGAGTAGAGGACGCGCTCGGTGACGACCCACGCGGTGGGGAACTCCACCTTGGTGATCCGCACGCGCGAGCCGGCGGGGAGGGTGGCCTGGAT
>NZ_RAVW01000166.1 GCF_003611585.1 Corallococcus exercitus
GCCCTGCCCCTCCCCCTCTTCCGCCGGCTGTCGCGCCGCGTGGGGGACCTGAAGGGCGAGCGCCTGCGTCACACGTACCAGACGACGTTCTGGTACGCCTTCGGGCCGCCGGAGAACGTGGTGGAGGAGGTCATCCACACGCTCCGGCCCCGGGTGACGAAGGGGTGGAAGATTGCCGGCGTGGAGTGGTGGCTGTCGCGGATGCGGGCCACGGACGTGCGGGTGGACTTCCACCAGGACCGGGATGAGCGGCTGGCATTGGCGACGGGGAAGCTGGTGCACCCGGTGCGCTCGTCGGTGTTGTTCCTCAACCGAGTGCGGGGCGGCGCGCTGGCGGTGACGCGGGAGCTGCCGTCGGAGGGCAACCCGTCGCTCGCGCCGGACCGGCTGGAGGAGTTGACGTTGGTGGCGCCGCGTCCCAACCGGCTGGTGGTGTTCGACGGGACGCTGACGCACGGGGTGCTGGACGCGGACAACCAGGTCCCGGACGGGAAGCTGCCGGGGCCCTCGCGCGAGCGGCGCACGCTGGTGATGAACTGGTGGGGGCACCGTCCCACGGACGTGCCCACCTGGAGCGAGACGCGCTTCTACCGGGCGCTGGCGAGCTGACGGGCGGTTTCGCGCAGGCGGTGGGTGACGCGCTCGGCCCACTCGGGTTCGACCTCCATGCAGGCGGGGCGGCGGCCCAGGCGCAGGGCGGCGGAGGGCATGGAGCCGCTGCCGGCGAACGGATCCAACACGGTGTCGCCGGGGCGGCTCCAGGTGCGGACCAGGGGCTCCAGCACGGAGAAGGGCTTGTGGTGCGGGTGGCCGCCCCACTGCACGGCCTCCGCGTCATCGTCGTAGCCGCCGACGACGGCCCACACGGTGGGGGCGTCCCCGGGTGCGAGCGGCGGCGCGGGCGTGCGGGCGATGACGAGGGCGACCTCGTAGACGCGCAGCAGCTGCTCGTTGGCGTTCTTGTCGGTGGTGCGCTTGCCCCAGACGTATTCGCCGCGCAGGTGGGTGTAGCCCAGGTCGCGCGCGGCGGTGAGGATGGGCTCCTTGCCCAGGAGGTTGGTCCAGATGATGAGGGGCGCGTCGGGGGTGAGGTGCGCGGTGGCGCGCGAGAGCCAGGCCTCGGAGAAGACACGGTAGTCGCGCACGGACTCGAAGCGGACGATGGGGTTGCGGTCGATCTTCTTGTTCGCGCGGGCGTCGCGAAGGTCGCCGCCCTTGCGCCGCCGGGTGAGCAGGCAATAGGGCGGATCGGTGTGGAGCAGGGACGCGCGGGTGTCGCCGAGGGCAGCCCGGTAGCCCTCGGGCTCGCGCGCGTCGGCGCGGACGCAGCGCAGGGATTCGGGCGTGAGGTCGGAGGTCATCGTGTGGAGCCGCACCCTACCCGGCATGAGGGACGGGGCTGAGGGGATTCTGGCACGCTCGGTGGCCATGCGGATTCATCACACGGCGGCCCTGCTGGCCGGGCTGCTGCTCTCCGGGTGTCAGTCCGCGGGCGGCGGCCAGACCCGGCGGGAGTACCAGCAGACGCTGGATTCGGGCACGAATGCGTGCCGGCACAATCCTGCCTACTGCGCGGACATGGCCGTGCCCGCTGGGGTCCGCGCCACCGCGCAGGCCGGTGCCTCCGTGGCAGGGGCGCTGCAGGTCATGGATGCGGCGGCGGAGGCACGCCTGCGGGAGATCATGAAGGAGTGCGCGACCCAGGCGGACTGGGATGTAAACCTGCGGATGCTCGGTGGCAAGACGCCGACGGAAGAGCAGTGCCAGGAGCAGGTGGGAACGGACGCAAGCGGGGAGCCCATCACCCGGGCCATGCGGTGGGGCCAAGAGAAGCACGCTGTAGCCCTCCGCTGCGTTCAGGCACGCCTATCCGTCGAACGGCCAGGTGGATTCAGTTTGGAGCAACGGTACGGGTACGACATGGAGAAGGGAGCACTCAGATTGATCACCCGCGCTCAAGCTGAGGTGTGGCTTCGATCCGGACAGGCGGGCCAACTCCTGGGCACGCTTGTTCCAGATGTCGTCATCCATTTAGGAGATCCGTTGAAGGCCGAAGCTGTCTTCGACTTCAAGTTTCCTTGCCCCATCAGCAATCCCGCGAGATGGAGGCGTTATCCCCGCAGCCATCCCTACGCGGGGAAGCTGCAAGGCCAGATGTATCAGCAGGCTTTAGGAACCCGGCCCTGGCTTGTCGTCCCCATCCTTGGAGCAACACAGTGACGCGCTCTCATCCACGCATCAGGATTCGTGCAAGGCATGGAGGCATGCTTCTCCAGGATGGCTTCAGCATTACCTTCTACCTGGGCCACTCGCACCATGACATCACTCAGCAAATCGAGCACGCCCTGCATGTGTTTCAGCGCTCCATCGTTCCGGCGTCCCTGCGTTGGTATTGCGACTACGAAGGGGACTTCCACGAAATCAATAGTGCCGGGCGGAAGTTTTTGGAGGAGGAATTCCGCTCCCCACAATTTGCCCATATCCAGCTGGCGGATCATGTCCAGGGAGTTGGCGACTACCAATTCGTTTATGACGGTCAGTGGAGAGAGAACCCCAACGACCCGGATGCATCGCGGTTGTTGAGCACCGTCACCTTCTGGCTCCCCACTGAGTTCCTGGAGTCGCAAGGCCCACTCGCTGTCCACGAACTGGCGTTGAAT
This sequence comes from Corallococcus exercitus, assembly GCF_003611585.1. Taxonomy (GTDB): domain Bacteria; phylum Myxococcota; class Myxococcia; order Myxococcales; family Myxococcaceae; genus Corallococcus; species Corallococcus exercitus. The sequence continues at coordinate 2,661 of NZ_RAVW01000166.1, forward strand.
CTCTCAGCAGGCCTGCCGTTTACCTCCGGGCACGCGGGCCTCGCATTCAATGCCCAGTTCGATCTCCTGGGCGTCGACGACCTGGTTCATCGCGAACGCCTGCGTCATCCGGGAATCGACGTTCCCGATGAGTCCGCATCCCTGCACCTGGAAAACCGCGTCCGTGGCATCCATTGGATGAACTTCCTGGGTCCTCCGGTGCTCGCGGAACTGGGCGGCGTGGATGCCCTCCGTGAAAGGCTCAAGAGTCCAGGCACGACCGTGCAGCCTCTTGCCGAGGAACGCGCGGTCATTGCCCTGGGCCCTGAACCCGACGCGGGCGATACGACGCGAAGCCCCGTGCTACCGGCCTACCGTGAACTGGCCCGCGTCCTGGAGCCCTGGATGTACTTCCAGGGTAACTCCCGTCCCTCCACGGATCCCGAAGCCCAACGTCGTTGGGAGCGCCGGTTCCTGGACTGAAACAGGCTTCAGGCTCAAGGGAATTTGAGGCCATTCCACTGCATCGCCCGGTTGCCCTCCACATCCGAGACGTTCAGTTGATAGCGGCCTGTCGGTGGGTTGTTCACGTCGAACTCCAAGACAACCTTTGCCTCGGCACCCGCTGTGATGGGCCCGGACTGGGCGGGCGGCATGGATTCCCATTTCTTTCCTTGCTGGTCCACCAGCACAGCCCTCCCGATGCGCCACGGCATCTTGTCGGCCGACCGCAATAACAACATCACTGCCAGTCGAGCTCCCGACGAGTACAAGTAGCTCTTTTCAACCAGCAGTAAGCAAGGCGGCTTGCAGTTCTGCTGCATCTCAACACGCAAGACCGCCAAGCCAGGAGGCTCCTCCGCGGACATCAGGAGCCCCCGGAGGCCAGGCTGTTCACCCTTCTCTCTCACGAATGAAGCGGATTCCTGTCGCAAGCGCTCCAGTTCCGTGCGCAGTTGCTGCACTTCCAGGCGGTATGACTCCGCCGAACGCGCTCGACGGTAGACTTCCACCTGTCTATCCACTGAGCCGGAATCCACGACCAGGGTCAATGACAGCCGCGAAGGAAGTGTCGAGCCCGCATCCTTGAAGGGAATGGACAACTTCAAGCTCCCCCCTTGCGGCAGGTCGTTGGACGGAATGAGCACGAGAACCGCACTCCCTGTGCTCACCCGCGCGAACTGCGCTCGCGATTCCAGGCTCACCTGGTCCTGCTGGATATCGGTATCAAAAAGCAGTGTCGTGCTGACCCCGGGTCCAATGTGGATGGGCAGCGCCCCCGTGTCCTCCGCTCCCACTTCAATGCGGAGCGCTCCCACCCCCTCTTTCTTGACGGGAGCAGCCGCCAGGGCACAGGTCGACCAGAGAAGAACTGGAAGCGCGACGAGCAGACAGGAGGGCACGGTGGGGAGGGCTCCTCGAACCGGGACAGCAGGGCCTTCCTTCTACCACGGGGCATTACGCGTGCCCGGCGCTTGATGATGACCCGTCTCCGTGAGTAGGCGGCGGTGAGACGAAGTGTCTAATCCGCGAGGGGGACGTTGAGACGCTTGACCGCTACCACGTCGATCATCTGGATCGGAACGTGACGGACTGTGGCGGTGTCCTCTGGGTAGCTCTTCACGTTCTGCGGCCAGCCGAGGCGACCGGTGTACCCGTTGATGAACTCCATGCAGATGGGGACGACCTCCCCATCAGGTAGGGTGGCCTCCGTGAAGAGAAACCGTGTGTTTCCCGGCGTGAACACCGCACGGCCCCGAACCTTCGTTCCTACCGGCAGCTTGCCTCTCGTCCGAGTGGTCCTATGGACCAAGCCTGAGATGGGTCCTTCACGGATCTCCATGTCACGACGCTCACTCTCTCGCAGATAGATCCCTTCCCACGGGACCTCTCCAGCTTCATTCAACGCCAGCATGGCCTCTTCGGCGCCCGGCGGGCACGGTTCGCTATCATCCCTGCGGGTGTTGGCATTGCCGCCCGCGCAGGACACACCTACGCAGGCCGCCACGGCCGCTCCGGCGATCTTCCGCATGACGCCCCCGTCTCGACGCAGGGGTTTCGCGGGCGCACTCGCGACCTCGGGCGGTGCGGACGGAGTCGGCTCCACCGGGGCGGAAGCTCCCGCATCCGGGGAAGAGGCCACCGCGAGCACGGCGGCATCGGGAAGACTCGGGGTTGGGGTCACGGACGAACTTCCTTTCTCAGACACAGGCGCTACGGCAGGTGGAGGACGGTCCGGCGTCTGCCGGACCAGTCCGAAGATCAAAAGACCCAACAGGAGTGCTCCCAGGCCGAGCACCGCCCCGGAACGGCGGCGCCGCTTTGGCGGCACCGAGGGCTCCACGGTGGAGGGCTGGCCCGACGGCTCTGTCGCACCGGATTCCGACTCCTTGGCGTTGCCAGGGTACTGCGACAGCAGCACCACGCCCCGGTCCAGGCCGGACGCGTCCGGATCCGCCGGGATGTCCAGGGACACCTTCCAGTCCGAGTGGCGCTTGTCCTTGGCCGCGTCCCAGAGCGCCTGCAGCAGCGTCTCCGTTCCCGAGTAACGGTCCTCGGGGCGCTTGGAGAGCAGCCGCATCGCGATGTCCGACAGGCTGGACGGAACCTTGGGGTTGATGTCCTTCGGGGCGCGCGGCACCACCGTCTCGATGGCGGGCAGCAACCGCTCGTAGGGCAGGCGCGGGTCGAAGGCGTAGCCGTCCGTCAGCGATTCGTAGAGCAGCGCGCCCAGTGCGTAGAGGTCCCCCGGGATGCCCGCGTCGAAGTTCGCGCCCGCCTTCCAGGAGCCCTCGCGCAGGAACGCCACGCACTCGGGCGGCAACAGGTGCGGAGACGCGGGCGCCACGCCCACCGTCAACGTGGAGGCGCCGGGGATGCGCGCGGTGCCCAGGTCGATGAGGATGGGCCGCTCGTCGGTGCGGCGGATGAGCAGGTTGTCTGCCTTGAGGTCGCGGTGATGCACGCCCCGGCGGTGGAGATCCGCCACCACCCGCACGACCTCCGTGTAGACGGTCAGCAGGTGCGCGGCGGAGGGCTTCACGCGCCAGCGCCACTCATGAAACGTCTCGCCGTCCACGAAGTCGGTGACGTGGAAGAGGTAGCCGTCCGGTGGCTCCGGCCAGCGATCCACGGCGTGCACGCGCGGCAGGTTGGGATGCGGCGCGCAGGCGAGCAGGCCCGCCACCTCCCGCGTGAGCCGCCCGTTGACGTCCTCTTCGTCCGCCGCATGCTGGTTCGCCGGCCGCAGCGCCAGCTTCAATGCGTAGACGTTCCCGCCCCGCTCCACCTTGAACACCCGGCCGAAGCCGCCCGCGCCCAGGAAGCCCACGATTCGCCACGGGCCGACGTGGTGACCGACTTCAAGCTGGTCCGGGTGGAGCGGTGTGTTCATGCCCCTGACTCAAGCCGTGACACAACCTGGGAGGTTGGGACAGCTTTCCAGCGGTTCAGGACCAGCGAGGGTGCCTTCCCTGCCACACCCCACCGCGGAGGTCGGATTCCCCGCAATCCGCGAGGGTGCCCGGCCGGCGACGGCGCGGACCCACTTGGCGGAACCACCCGGGGAGCGGTGTTCAATGCGGACAACCTCCGGGGTTGACCCTATCCGTCCGTGCGGGGCTGTCACGTTTTTTCGTGACGCAGCAGGAGGGTTGGACCTGAACGCGCGTCCAACCCGCCAGGGCGCCTGAGGGCCACGGGACGGGTGAAACAGGTCTCAACCGTCAGCCGTGACGGGAGGCCCTGTCTGGGATTGCTCGGGGGGACGGGCCGTCACCCGCCTTCGTCGGGCCCTTCGTCCGCTTCCGCCAGCGCGCGGGCGGCCTGCTCCCACTGGCCTCCCAGCCGGGCCTCGGAGGCCAGGGCTTCGTCCCAGGAGGGCCCGTCAGGCAGGAGCCGCGAGGCGTTCAGCAGCGCCAGCCGCTCCAGCGCCCGGGCCTCGCACAGCCTGCGCAGCCCCGGTCCGTCGAGCCCGCTCGCGGCGAGGAAGGCCTCGCGGCGTGACGCGCGGATCCCCCGCTCCTTCCACCACGCGGCCTCCTCCGCGGCGATCTCCTCCTCCGTCGCGGCGAGGCCCAGCGAGCGCGCCCAGCCCGCGAGCAGCGCGCGCCGCAGGCCCGCCTCCGCCCACGCCGCCGCGTCCGGCGCGCTTCGCAGCAGCTCCATCACGCGCCCGGAGTCCACGGGGCGCGGGCCCACGCGCGTCACGTCCTCCACCAGGCGCCGGCGCCGCACCAGCGAGGAGGGATTGCGCGGCACGCCGGGCCGCGGCGGCTCCGACTGGCTCACGAACTCCGCCGCCGAGCGGATGCACTCCATGGCGTCCAGCCGCTTGAGGTCCTCCACCCCGTTCGCGAACCAGGCGTCCCAGGCGTCGCGCACGGGCCCGGTCCACGCGGGCTCCACGGCCTCGCGGATCCGCGCCCAGGTGCGCTCCTGGTAGAAGACCGCCGCCGCCGCGTCCACCAGCGCCTGCGCGCCGGGGCGGCCCAGCACGCGCGCCTTGCGTGCCTGCTCCGCCGCGTGCCGCACGTTCACCAGGGGCACGGTGAGGGGACGCCAGCCGTGTTCGGCGTCCGCGTGCAGCAGCGCCACCTCCGAGTCATCCACCGCCACGCCGTCGCGATACCACCCGAAGATGCGGCCCACGCCCACCATGCCCTGCCCGGCCAGCTCCGCGGCGCGCAGCGCGCCCATGCTGCCGCCGCCGAACACGGCCACGCCCGCCTCCATCGCCGCGAGCAGCTCGTGGTGCCACACGGAGGGCTGCGCCTCGAAGACGCCGTCCACCAGCACCAGGGCCCGGGGCTTGAGCGACAGCGCCCGCCACACGTCGCCCTGCCGCGCGGGAGGCAACACCGTGCACGGCGCGATCCTCCGCGCCTCCGCCTCCGGCAGCGAGGGCCCCAGGAACACCACCAGGTCGTCCGACCGCCGTTTCACAGGAGCTCCGAGACGCGCATGCCCGCCACCACCACCTTCCACACGTGCAGCCCGGGCACCGGCGCGTCCAGCGCCACGCCGGCCACCCGTGTGAAGCCCGCGCCGTCCAGCAAGGACAGCACCGTGCGCACCTTCGCCGCCGCGCTCTTCGACCGCCGGTCCGTCACGTCCGGCATCGCGTCCACCGCGCGGCGCGGCCGCACCTCCGCCAGGGCCTGGGCGAACCCCAGCGACGCCTCGCGGTCCGCCGCCGCCACGTCCTCACGGGCGCCGTGGATGTCCGTCAGCCGCGACTGCGCGGCCTCCAGCAGCGCCTTGTGCAACGCCTCGTCCCGGTCCAGCGCGCACGCATAGCCGGCCGTGAGGGGCACCGGCCCCTCGTCCGCGTCCACCAGCACCGCCGCCGCCACCGGCAGCCCCACCCGGCCCCGCGTCCGAGGCGCTGGTGTCACGTCGAAGAGGTAGGCGCGAAACCCTCGGGCCTCCAGCGTCTCTCGCAGCTCGGCCGTGCGCGGCGCCCCGTCCTCCAGGCGCTCCGGCCGCAGCATGCGCCCCACCACGCCCTCCTCCGACCAGCCCTCCGGCAACGCCCGCGCCAGCTGGTCGCGTTCCGTGGCCTCCAGCAGCGCGTGCAGCAGCGCCGGCTCCGGCTCCGGATGCGCCCCGGAGCCATTCGTCGTCCAGGCCACCGACAGCGGCCCCAGCTCCACCGTCCCCGAAGGCGGGCAGTACACGCCCTGCGCCGGCACCCAGACGCGCTCGTCCCCGTCCAGCGTCCGCGCCTCGCACCAGGCCAGCCGCACCGCCGGCCCCGCGAGCCTCGGCGCCATCACCGCCCCCGCCGACCCTAGCGCCTCCACGCCCCAGACCGTGTCGCCTGCCCGCTCCAGCTCCGCCTGGGAACCCCAGCGCAGCCGCTCCGGCCGGACCGTCTCCGCCGCCCACAGCTCCGCCGTCTCGAAGAGCGCCCCCCGGGCCGCGGCCTCGAAGGTGAGCCCCTTGCCGTTACATACCTGGAGCACGTGTCCACCCGGACGCACCGCGCAGGCGACCTCCACGCCGGTGCGGTCCAGGCCGGTCACCCGGGCGACCCGGGTGACCCCCAGGCCACGGGCCAGGGCATCGAGGAAGGCGGGGGAGAGAGGATCCGTCAAGGCAGGCGACACGGCGCGGCACCTTGCCAGATTCCGGGGGGAGCGGACACCCGGCGCGGCGCGGCATGGGATGGCGGGGAAAACGTGGTAGGGGAAGGGCAACTCCCGCCGTTGGGGATGGAGCACGCATCGAATGATTGCCGTCGGAGACCTCGCACCTGACTTCGCCGCGACCGACTGCCATGGGCAGACCGTGCGCCTGTCGGAGCTGCGAGGCCGGCGCGTCGTGCTCTTCTTCTTCCCGCGCGCCTTCACCGTGGGCTGCACCATCGAGAACAGGGCGTTCCGGGACAACCACGAGCGGATCCGCGCGCTGGGCGCGGAACTGGTCGGCGTCTCCGTGGACACGCTCACCACCCAGTGCGACTTCGCCGAGCAGGAAGGCATCCACTTCGCCCTCCTGGGGGACGACGAGCGGCGGATCAGCCGCGCCTGGGGCGTGCTGTGGCCCGTCCTCAACATCGACCGGCGCGTCACCTTCATCATCAGCGCGGACGGCACCGTCGAGCACGTCATCCACCACGAGGTGCGCGTCTACCGCCACCTGGACGACGTGCTGAAGTACCTCCAGGCCCACCCCGCCCCGGGCGGCGACACCGCCTCCGCCTGAGGGCTTCGCGCCCGCCTGCCTGCCCGGTACCGGACGTCTCCTGTCCGGCCTCCAGGGCGAAATGCGGGCTGGAAAATAACCTTCCGCCCCCTGGAGGGTTGGAGCCCCTGTGAGCGGACGGGTCCTAGGACTGGTGCGGCCCGGTGGGGCCGTGAGCGCTCTCTCGGACGAGGCCCTGTGCGGGGCCTTCCTCGCGGGGGACGCGGCGGCATTCGGCCAGCTCTTCGAGCGGCACCGGGGCCTCGTCTTCTCGCTGATGCGCCGCTACACCGTGAGCGCGGAGGACGCGGCGGACCTGACGCAGCAGGCGTTCCTCCGGGCCCTGGAGGCGTCACGACGGGTGTTCGCGCGCTTCACCCCCACGACGCCCACGCCGCTCCGTTCGTGGCTGGTGCGGGTGGCGCTCAACCTGGCGAAGAACCACGCGCGCCAGGGAGTGCGGTGGCGGCCGGTGCTGGTGACGGCGGCGGTGGATGACCTCGCGGCGGATCCGGGCGAGGGCGCGGAGGCGTCGCTGGAGCGCACCCAGCGGGGACAGCGGGTGCGTCAGGCGGTGCTGGCCCTGCCCCGCCGTCAGCGCGAGGTGCTGACGCTGCGGGTGGACGGCGGACTGCCGTTCAAGGACATCGCCGAGACGCTGGGCATCACGGAGAACAACGCGAAGGTGCAGTTCCACCACGCGGTGAAACGCTTGAAGGCCGACGTGGCCGGGGAGACGCAGTGATGGGTGCGTGCGTGGAATACGAGGAGCAGGCGAGCCTCCACGCCGCGGAGGCGCTGGAGGGCGAGGAGGCCACGCGCTTCCAGGCCCACCTGGAGTCCTGCGCGGCCTGCCGGGCGGAGGTGGCCTCCGCGCGCGAGGTGCTGGGGCTGGTGGCGCTGCCGCCCCAGACGCCCGTGGAGGTGCGCGCGCAGGAGGGCCTGGGCTCCAGGACCCTGGCGGCCTGGCGCCGGGAACAGTCGCGCCGGGGCATGAGCCGCCGGGCGCTGGGTTCGCTCGCGGCGGTGGCGGCGGTGGTGGCACTGATGCTGGGGCCGTCCGCGCTGGAGCGGCTCAAGGCGCCCCACTCGACCGCGGCGCCGGACACCGTGCGGACGGCGAGCACCCGCGACGACGTGGACGCGGAGACGCTGGCCGCCTTCGAGGCGTGGGCCGGTTTGGATCCGCTGGAGGATGACGGTTCGGGCTACGGCGTGGACGAGGACCTGACGTGGGAAGGCGACGACGCCGACCTGGATGGGGACTACGACCTGGGAGAGACACTGTGAAGACGATGAAGCGGATGACCCTGGCCCTCGCGTTCGCGCTGCCGGTGATGGCGCTGGCGCAGCCCGTGGCGAGGGAGCCTGGAGAGCGCGACCCCGACCGCATGGCCCGGGCCGAGCAGCGGCAGCGGCTGCGGCAGGTGCTGGAGCTGGCGGACACGCTGGAGCTGGACAGCGCGCAGGCCCTGAAGATGGATGAGACGCTGCGCCGCTTCGAGGACCGCCGACGCCCGCTGCGCGAGCAGGTGCGGGACTCGGCGCGCATCCTCCACCAGGCGGCACGCGGCGACAGCGCGGCGCTGGGACAGGTGGACGCGGCGGCGCAGAAGGCCTTCGACGCCCGGGCGCAGATCGCCGCGCTGGACCGGGAGCTGTACCAGGCGCTCGCCAAGGACCTGTCCCCGCAGAAGCGCGCGCGGCTGGCCATGGTCATGGCGCGCTCCGAGGGCGCGAGGGGGATGAAGGCCAAGGGACTGAAGGAACCGCGCGGCGACTGAGCCGCCCCGCCCGGGAGTCGGAGGCGGACAGGCGGGCACGGGGGGAAGTCATCCCCGGGGGCCATCCCCAACGTCATGGCATCGACCGTGTCCCTTCCCCGGGGATGCGTCCATCCTCCTGGAGGCCGCCATGCGTCTGCTGTCCCGTGTCCTTCCCGTGCTCGTGAGCCTGGGGCTCGCGTCCTGCGCGGGCGTCAAGGTCGGCACCAACTACGACCCCGCCGCGGTCCAACGCATCGATGAGTTCCGCACCTATGCGTGGCTGGCGCATCCCCAGCGGACGAAGGACACGCGCATCAACAACGACATCACCGAGGCCCAGGTGACGGAGGCGGTGGATCGCGACCTCCAGGCCCGCGGCTACCGGAAGGTGGACGCGAGCGCGAACCCGGACTTCCTCATCGGCTGGCAGGGCGCCATCGACACGCGGCTGTCCGCGGAGACGGTGGACAACTACTGGGGCTACCCGTGGGATCCGTTCTGGGGTTCGTACTACGGGCCCTCGGAGACGTACGTGCGCCAGTACGACGTGGGCACGCTCATCGTGGACGTGGTGGACGCGAGGGAGAAGCGGCTCGTCTGGCGCGGCACGGCCCAGGCGAACCTGGGCGACAGCCCGAGCATCCAGGGCAACGGCGGCAGGATTGAGAAAGGCGTGGAGAAGATGCTGGAGAAGTTCCCGCCCAAGCCGGAGAAATCGTAGTCGCTCTTTTCAGCGCGCGCGCCGCCACGCCCGCGTCAGCAACAGGCCGCCCAGCACGCCGCCCACGCCCAGCAGCACCAGCAGCAGCGCGAGCCAGAGGAACACGCGGTCCACCAGCGGCCCCAGCCGGTCGAACGCGTGGTCCACCCAACCGCGCGCCAGGCCGTCCAGCTGCTGGAGCGTGGCCACGCGCTCGTCGTGCAGCGCGTCCACCACCGCCTGACGCTCGCGCCCCACGTCCGCGAACACCGCCTGCCGCTCGCCGGTGACGAACTCCTGGAGGCCCAGGCGTTCGCCGTGCAGCGCGCCCAGCACCGCGCGGCGTTCACGTTCGATGAGCGCGGGCGTGTTCGCGGCCACCGCGCCCACGCGGTCCAGCAGGTCCACCGTGCGCCCCAGCTCCGCCAGCACGGCTTGGACGGTGGGGGCGTGCATCGCGTCGGTCGCGACCAACTCCGCCTGCCAGCGCGCCTGCCGGGGCAGGCTGGTCGCGTAGAGGTCCACGCGCGCGGTGAGGTCGCGCGTGTCCTCGATGAGGCTGGCGGCCGTGGACCGCAGGCCTCCCCCCGTCACATTCGTGAGCGACGCCAGCAGGGCCGTGGTGGATTCGCGCGTGACCAGCGGTCCGGTCAGCGGGTGCTCAGCGGCCCAGGCGTGCACCCTGTCGCGGTCCTGGGTCACGTCCTCGCGGCCGGTGACCTCGCGCCACTCGGTCTCCAGCTGGGATTCCAATCCCACCAGCGAATCATGGGCCTGCGACACCAGCTCCGGCGAGGCGCCCACGGCGGTGCGTGGCAGGGACTCCTCCAGCTGGGCCAGCAGCGTCCACGTGTCGATGAGCGCGGCCACCGGATCCGGCTTGAAGAGCGTGCTCTGCACGGCGGGCACCGCGTTGGCCTTGAACCGCAACATGGCCGCGGCCACGGAGGGTGAACCGGAGCGCAGGGCCAGGTCGTCCGCCAGGGCCTCGATCAATCCGGAGAAGCGCCGGGCCAGGTCCCGCACCCGCGTGCGCATCACCGCCACGGACAGGTCGGACCGTCCCACGCGCGTGGCCAGCTCCGAGCGCCGCGGCTCCAGCGACGCGCACCCGGCGCTCAGCGCCGCGAGCAGCACCACGGTCACGACGCGCGTGGAAGGAAGGACCGGAGCCATGGGCCGGGACCCAAGCTGCGCACGCCCACCCCGTCCTCCGAGCGAGCCCCGGGGGCGACGCCACCGTCATGGGCCTGACGAACACCGCGACGCCGGCGCACGGGCCCCGGGGGCGAAGCCTCCACCGTGAGGCCAGGGCACGCGCATCCGGCGACGCGCGTGCCCTGGCGGGGTGTCACTTCTCCGCGAGCGCCTTGTCGATGGCGGCCTTCAGCTCCGGGCTGTCAGGCGTGACGCTGCTGGGGAACGCGGCCTTCACCTGGCCGTCCTTGCCCACCACGTACTTGTGGAAGTTCCACTTGGGCTCGCCGTGGTCCCTGGCGAGGAACGCGTAGACGGGGGACTGGCCCTCGCCCTTCGTCTTCACCTTCTCGAACATGGGGAAGGAGACCTTGAAGCGCAGCTCGCAGAACTTCGCGATCTGCTCGGAGGTGCCCGGCTCCTGTCCACCGAAGTCGTTGGACGGGAAGCCCAGGACGACCACGCCCTTGTCCTTGTAGCTGTCGTAGAGCGCCTGGAGGCCCTTGTACTGCGGCGTGTAGCCGCACTCGGACGCGGTGTTCACGACGAGGGCGACCTTGCCCTGGAAGTCCGACAGCTTCTCGGGCTTGCCGTCGAGCCGGTTGGCGGACAGCTGGTGGAAGGACATGGCTTTCTTCTCGGTCTTGTCCGCGGCGGAAGCCGCCGTGGAGAGGGAGAGCACCGTCGCGACGGTGAACAGCAGTGGGGTTCGCATGGCGCGAGCAGGATGCCGCAAGGCGTTCATCGTTTCACCGTCCCCGCGCGGCGACGCGCGTCCTGGGTTCTTCAGTGGAAAAAACCGTCTTGAGCACGCGCCCCGTGGGCGTCTTGAGCTTCGCCACCTCGCGCGGCGTGCCCGCGCCCACGATGCGGCCTCCGCCCTCGCCACCCTCCGGCCCCAGCTCCACCACGTGGTCCCCCGCGGCGATGACCGACGGGTGGTGCTCGATGACCACCAGCGTGTCGCCCCGGTCCACCAGCCGGCCCAGGAACGTGATCAGCTTCTCCACGTCGCCCAGGTGCAGGCCCGTGGTGGGCTCGTCCAGCACGTACAGCGTGGGCTCGTGGCGGGACGTGGCGGTCAGCTCCGCGGCCAGCTTGAGCCGCTGCGCCTCGCCGCCGGACAGGGTGTTGGAGCCCTGTCCCAGCTGCAGGTAGCCCACGCCCAGGTCCGCCAGGCACTCCAACGGCGCCGCGACCTTGGGCAGCGAGCGGAACACGTCCTTCGCCTCGTCCGCGGACAGGCGCAGCACGTCGCCCACGGTGAGCCCGTGGTAGCGCACCTCCAGCGTGGCGGCGTCGAAGCGCGCCCCGTTGCAGGCCTCGCACGGCGTGACGACGTCCGGCAGGAAGGACATCTCATGGGAGATGGCGCCCTGCCCTTCGCACACCTTGCAGCGGCCACCCGCCGCCGTGTTGAAGGAGAAGCGCGCGGGGCCGAAGCCGCGGATCTTCGCCTCGGGCGTGGCCGCGAACACGCGGCGCAATTCATCCCAGATGCCCAGGAACGTCGCCGGCACGGAGCGCGGCGTGCGGCCAATGGGCGACTGATCCACCGACAGCACCCGCTTGATGGACTCCGTGCCCTTGAGCGAGTCGAACGCTCCGGGCTTCGACGTGACGAGCCCCAGCTTGTCGCGCAGCGCCGGGTAAAGCACCTGCCGGATGAGCGTGCTCTTGCCGGAGCCCGACACGCCGGAGACGACGTTGAGCCGTCCCACCGGAAGCTTGAGGTCCACGCGCTGGAGGTTGTTCGCGCGCGCGCCGTTCAGCTCCACCCACGCCTTCGGCTCACCCCGCCCCGAAGGAGGCCGCACCTGCGCGGCCCGCAGCGCCAGCGCGGTGGGCGAGTCCGACTCCAGCACCACGTCCGGCGTGCCCTCCGCCAGGATGTGGCCGCCGCCCCGGCCGCCCGTGGGCCCCAGGTCCAGCAGGTGATCCGCGGCGCGGATGGTGTCCGAGTCATGCTCCACCACCAGCACCGTGGAGCCCGTCTCCACCAGCGCGCGCAGGTTGTCGAGCAGCCGGTGCGTGTCGCGCGGGTGCAGGCCGATGGTGGGCTCGTCCAGCACGTACATCGCGCCGGTGAGGCCCGCGCCCAGCTGCGCGGACAGCCGCAGCCGCTGCATCTCACCGCCGGACAGCGTGGCGGCGTTGCGGTCCAGGGACAGGTAGCCCAGGCCCACGCGCTCCAGGAACTCCAGGCGCCGCAGCATCTCCTGCCGCGCCGTCTCACCCAGGAGCGCCCGGTCGCCCTTGAGCTTCCAGGTGCGCACGCGCGCGAGCGTGGCCGTCACCGACGCCTGCACCACCTCGTGGTAGCGCGCGCCCTCCAGCCGCACCGCGCGCGGCACCGGGGACAGTCGCGTGCCCCTGCACGTGCGGCACGGGGCCGTCTCGCCCTCGGCCATCGCGGAGGCGCCGCCCTCCACGCCGGTGCCCTCGCACAACTCACAGCGGCCCTGCTTCGTGTTGAAGGAGAACCAGCGGGGGTCCAGTTCCGGCACGGCGGCGCCGCACTTCGGGCACGTGCGCTCGCTGGACAGCAGCGTCTCCGCCTTGCCCGTGCGCAGCTTCACGGCGCCCTTGCCCCAGTTGAGTGACGACTCGAACACCTCGCGCGGCAGCTTCGCGAGCTTGCCCTCGTACATCACGAGGTCGATGTCGTGCTCCTTCGTCTTCGTCAGGCGCGGCGGGTTGTCCGTGGACGCCAGCTCCCCGTCCACGATGGCCTGGGTGATGCCCGCGCGCGCCGCCGCGGTGAAGACATCCAGGTACGTGCCCTTGCGAGCGCGCACCGCGGGCGCCAGCACCTGTCCCTCGCCCTTCGTCGCCAGCACCTGCGCGTAGAGCGCCGCGGGTGTGGTGGCGCCAATGGGCGTGTCGTCGTTCGGGCAGTGCGGCTCGCCGATCTTCGCGTACATGAGGCGCAGGTAGTGGGCCACCTCGGTGACGGTGGCCACGGTGCTGGTGGCCCCCGCGCGCGACGTGCGCTGCTCCAGCGCCACGGTGGGCGGGATGCTGCTGATGCGCTCCACGTCCGGGCGCGGCAGCGTGGGCAGGAACTGCCGGGCGTACGGCGTCAGCGTCTCCAGGAAGCGGCGCTGGCCTTCCGCGAAGACGACGTCGAACACCAGCGAGCTCTTGCCGGAGCCACTGGGCCCCGTCACCACCGTCATCTTCCCCAGGGGAATCCGGCAGGACACGTCCTTGAGGTTGTGCTCGCGCGCGTGCTCCACCTCGATGGCGGGCGGAGCCTCCTTCCCCGGACGGCGCAGCTTCACCGCCTTCGCCAGCGGCTTGCCCTCGCCCCGGAGCGCGGCGGCGGTGGCGCTGCCCTGCATCTTCGCCACGTCCGCGGGCGTGCCCTCCGCCACCAGCCGGCCACCGTCGCGGCCACCCTTGGGCCCCAGGTCGATGATCCAGTCCGAGCCCTTCATCACCGACACGTCGTGGTCCACCACGAGCACGCTCGCGCCCCGGTCCACCAGCGCGTGCAGCGACGCCATCACGTGGCGCACGTCCTCCGCGTGGAGGCCGGCGCTCGGCTCGTCGATGAGGAACAGCGTGCCCTTCGCGTCGCTCGCCAGCGCGCGCGCCAGCTTGAGCCGCTGCGCCTCGCCGCCGGACAGCGTGGACAGGGGCTGGCCCAGGGGCAGGTAGCCCAGGCCCAGCCGCTGCGCCGGTCCCAGCGTGCGCTTCAATGCGGAGTCGTCGCCGAAGTGCTGGAGCACCTCGTCCACCGTCATCTCCAGCACCTGCGCCACGCTGAAGCCCTGGTGGCGGACGGCGAGCACCTCCTCCTTGAAGCGCCGGCCCCGGCACACCGCGCACAAGAGGGCCACGTCCGCGAGGAACTGCATCTCCACCGTCTCGTAGCCTTCACCCGCGCAGGCCTCGCAGCGGCCCTTGTCCACGTTGAAGGAGAAGTGCGCGGACGTCAGGCCCCGCACCTCCGCGTCGGGCTCGGACGCGAAGCGCTCGCGCAGCCGGTCCCACGCCTTGGTGTACGTGGCCGCGTTGCCGCGCGACGTGCGCCCCAGCGGGGACTGGTCCACGAAGGTGATGGCCTCCACCTGCGCCCCACCCTCCACCGCCGCCACGTCGCCGGGGGCCTCCACGTCCTTCTCGCCCAGCCCGCGCGCCAGGTGCCGGTAGAGCACCTCGTCCATCAGCGTGCTCTTGCCGGAGCCGCTGGGGCCGGTGATGGCGCACAGCACGCCCAGCGGCACGCGCACGGACACGTTCTTGAGGTTGTGCTCGCGCGCCTCGCGGATGACGATCTCTCCCGTGCGAGTGCGCGGCGTGCGCGGCGCCTCCGTGCCGCCGGACAGCATGCGGCCGGTGGGCAGGTCCTGCCGCTTCGCCAGCGCCTCCGGGGTGCCGTCGAAGCAGAGCTTGCCGCCCTGGCGTCCCGCGCCCGGGCCCAGCTCCAGCACGCGGTGCGCGGAGCGGATGACCAGCGGATCATGCTCGATGACCAGCGCGATGTTGCCCCGGTCCGCCAGCTCCGCGATGGCCTCCGTGAGCGGCGGCACGTCCCCCGGGTGCAGGCCCACGGTGGGCTCGTCCAGCACGAAGAGCGCGCCCGTCAGCGACGTGCCCAGCGCCGCGGTCAGCGACACGCGCTGCGCCTCGCCGCCGGACAGCGTGCGCGCGGGCCGGTCCAGCGTGAGGTAGCCCAGGCCCACGCGCTGGAGGTAGCGCAGGCGCGCGGACAGCTCACGCCGCGCCAGGTCGCCCTGCCCCGTGAGCGTCTTCAGCGCATCCAACCGGCTCAGCGCGTCCGTCAGCTCCAGCCCGTGCCAGCCCGGCAGGTCCAGCCCGCCCACGCGCCACGCGCGGGCCTGCTCGTTGAGCCGCGCACCACCGCAGGCGTGACAGAGCGTGTACGCGCGGTAGCGCGCCAGCAGCACGCGCACGTGCATCTTGTACGTGCGCCCCTCCATCCACCGGAACCACGCGCGCACGCCCGGATAGACGCGGCCACCGTCGTATTCACCCTCGCCCTGGAGCACCGACTCGCGCTGCGCGTCGGTGAGCTTCTCCCACGGCTTGTCGAAGGGGATGCCCTTCTGCCGGCAGTAGCGCTGGAGCATCTCCCGCTCCCAGCTGGTGGACTGCCCGGACCACGGGCGGATGGCGCCCTGCGCGAGGCTCAGCGTCGGGTTGGGGATCACCTTCCCCCAGTCGATGCCGATGGTGCGTCCGAAGCCCCGGCAGGGCGCGCACGCCCCCACCGGGCTCTGGTAGCTGAAGAGGCCCGGCCGCGCGGGCTCGAACTCACGCGCGCACTTCGGGCACACCAGGCCCCGGCGCAGCCGCTTCGGCGCGGCCTCTGGAATGAAGAGCAGCGCCTCGCCGTCCGCGCGCGCCCACGCGTCCTCCAACGCCTGCGTGACGCGGGACAGGTTCGCGTCCGTCAGCTTCACCCGGTCCACCACCACCTGCGCGATGCCCGCGGGGTCGGTGGCCTCGCCCGGCTTGAGCGTCTCCAGCTCCTTCACCTCGCCCTGCACCATCAGCCGGTGGTAGCCGTCCTTCAGCAGGCGGGCGCGCGCGTCCAGGAACGCGGACGTGTCCGGGATGCGCACGGGGTAGGTGAAGACGCCCTGGGCTTCCGGGTGCTCGCGCAGGGCGGCCCGGGCGGCCACGCGCGCGTCGGTGCGCACCGCTTCCAGGCCACAGTCCGGACACACCGGCATGGCCTCCCGGGTGAAGAGCGCGGACAGGTAGGGCTCCACGTCCGCCAGCGTCGCCACCGTGGAGCGCGAGCTCTTCACCGGCGCGCGGCGATCCACCGCGACGCCCGCGGCCACCGGCTCCAGCGCGTCCATGGGCGGCCGCTCCAGCCGCTCGAGGAACTGCCGGGCATACGGGCTGAAGCTCTCCACGAAGCGCCGCTGGCCCTCCGCGTAGAGCGTGTCCAGCGCGAGGCTCGATTTGCCGCCTCCGGACACGCCGGTGACGCAGACGAACTCTCCTTCGGAGAGGTCGACGGACAGATCCTTGAGGTTGTGGGTGCGGGCGCCGACGAGGTGGGTCTTGTGCATGCCGGCCGGAGGTTTAACGACCGGACACTCGCGCGCCAATCACAACGTGACGGCCAACATCATACCGCCCGGGTGGGTTGGGTGGTGAGCGG